>JAJDUS010000021.1 GCA_022826535.1 Prochlorococcaceae cyanobacterium jk18x1bzbins.87 | reverse complement strand
CTCTCTCCAAGATGGTGCTTCTCCAGAAAGTGACGGAATGCCAAGATAGTGGTGGCATCCGGGATGTCTCCTCTCACAAGATCGATTCCCGCAAATCGACGGATGCAAGGAATATCAATCAAGTCATTCTCCATCGCCTCGTCACTCAGGCAATTCCAGTTCTGCATCAAGTGAATCCGTAGCATCACCTCCAGATGATACGGTGGCCTTCCTCCTTGGCGGCCTACCCGCGGATAGAAAGGCTCTAGCATACTGAGCAGTTCCGAGAAGGGCACGACCTTCTCCATCTCTGCCAGAAACCTCTCTCGCCTTGTCTGCTTCTTCACAAAGCTGCGCTCCTAATCCCCAAAGCCAAGCTGACGCTCCTAGCCTAACCTCTCCCTTAAGACACTGCCAGCTTCCCCAGCGGTTCCCTTGGTCAGACCAATATCGGTAAAATTTCGCATCCTTTCAATCTCATAGGGAAAGCCTGGAAAACTTCAAAGCGCTTTCACAGAAGACTCTCACTCCTCTCTTACAGCAAGGCTTTTGAAAAGCCAGGACTGAGCAAGAAAGGGGTTTCCCAGTGTTTCCCTAAACAATGTGGTTCGGCACTGTGCTACAAGCCCCCATTGCAGCTTCGTGGTGATGGGGGAGGCTATCCGCCCACCAAGTGATTCTTTCTCCCATGTCTTCCCCTGACTTTGGGAGGAGTAACCACAAGCACCGTGCCACGGAAACCACGTTGGGTCACCATCCAATGCCAGGGCTAACCATGGCATTGGATGGCAGGGGCACCCGCCATAGGGCATGGTGATTCTCACCCGCACCCGTCCGCACCACTGCCATGGGGCTGTTTCACGTCTACATGCAGGCACGCCCAGCGAAGTTGCCGTGGACCAGATGCGTACCCTCAAAGGAGCGTTTTATGCAGTGCATTGACAGTCTTTCCGATGCTGATGCAAAACGGCTCCGGTCCATCACTCGTGATCTCTATGCGCCGGAAGAAGAATGCATCCCCCAGAGCCATTTAGGTAGCACCCACCCGGACCACAACACTCAATGGCGGTGGATATGGTAATGAGCCTTGGCCTTCACATCCTCTTCGCAGGCCCCGGTGCAGTCCCCGCTGCAGAGGGTGCAGGACTCGCCGAGTCCTTCATGGTGATGGTGGTGGCTTTGCTGGGGCGCCCCATGCTCGTTCTCGAAGCCCAGCACCTGGGTGCGGTATTTGCAGAGGGCGCAGTTCATGGCGTTGTCCCCCTCCAGGGCTTCTTGGGCCCGGGCACGGAAGGTGTCCAACACCAGGGGATGGTCACTGAGGTAAGGGGCTTTGCGGATGTCCAGTTGGGGATGATCTGCCGCCACACGATCCACCGCCCGGTGAATACGGCTCACCAACACCCCGGAAAACAGGAAGTAGGGAAACACCACAATGCGGCGGTAGCCAAGACCCACTGCCCGCCGCAGACAGTCCTCCACCTGGGGGAAGGTGACACCGGCGTAGCAGGTTTCTCCCCAGCCCAGCCCCAGCCCCTCCACCAACATGCGGGTGATTTTGGCCACATTGCCGTTGGCGTCCGGATCCCGTGAGCCCCGCCCCACCACCACCAGCAACGTGTCCTGGCCGGTGGTGATCCCTGCCTCACCCCTGGCCTCTGGCAGTAAGGCCGCGGTGATGCGGGCCGCGGCGGCGCGAACCATGCGGGCGTCCATGCCCAACTCACGGCCATAGGTGATGGGCAGACCGGTGGTGGCGCTATAGCGGTTCAGCAGGGCGGGGATGTCGTTCTTGACGTGGCCCGCTGCGAAGAGCATTCCCGGCACCGCCACCACCTGCACCACACCGGCTGAGCGCAGCCTGTCCAGGCCGGCGGGAATGACGGGATGGGCAAATTCCAGATAGCCGTAGGCCAGGGGATGGTGGGGCAGGAGACGGGCCAGGCCAGTGGTGAGCTGGGCAAACTCCGCCACGGCCTTCCCGTTACGGCTGCCATGGCCACACACCATGATGCCCAGCTTGGCGGGGTGCAGGCCCCCATCCCAGCGCAACGCCATCGCTTCTCCTTGCCCCATGGGTCATTCAATGCTCAAAGATGTTGCCAAAGTGTTGGCGGTCCAGTTCCGCCAGGGTGGGCACACAGTTGAAGCAGCGCTGGGCCAACTCCAGACGTTCCTCACGGGCCAGCATGTGCCGCAGGCGGTCCATGGCGTCCAGGAGGAAGCGCACATCATTGGCGGCATAGGCCAACTGCTGTTCAGTGAGCTGATCCACCCGTCCCCAGTCGCTGCTCTGGGCTCCCTTATCCAGCTCCACGCCGCATAACTCCTGGATCATGTCCTTGAGGCCGTGGCGGGGGGAATAGGTGCGGGCCAGACGGCTACCGATCTTGGTGCAAAAAATCGGCTGCACCGCAATGCCAAGGCCTTGGCCCAGGGCAGCCACATCGAAGCGGGCGTAGTGGAACACCTTCACAATATGGTCGGACTCCAGCAACTGCTGCAGCCGGGGGGCCCGGGTCTGGCCCCGGGCAATGCGCACACAGCAGACCCGGTCCTTGCGGTCAGCAATCTGCACCAGGCAGAGGCGGTCACGACCATGGCAGAGGCCCATGGCTTCCGTATCCACGGCGAGGGCATCACTGCTGCTGTAGAAGGAGGTCCACTCCTGGCTGAGGTCATCGTCAAAAACAGCGAATCGGGCAGCTTGATTTGGCATGGAAGAGACAGGCATGACAGGGGAATCACCCCAAGCTTGCCAATTCCTTCACAAATCCACCTTGAAAATCAAAATGATCGGGACTAGGCCATGGCTAGCCGCATCAGGAGCACATGGCTTCTCGACGACAGTTGGCCACCATGGGCCTCCCCGACATTCAACGCTTTTTTGCCGAGCCGCCAGTTCAATACCTGGGTCTTGAATTGTCGGTCTGCTGGATTCTGGAGTGCCTCCTTGAGAAGGACAACTACCCCACGGCCATGACGAACCAGTTGGCCGTCTCCCATCCCCATCTGCGCATCTCCGAGACCATGCTGCAGCAGGCCATTGAGTTTCTGGATCGCCAGGGGGCCATCACCAGCTATTCCCAACGCTGCCCCAGCCGCGGGCGGCCACGGCGCATGTTGCACCTGGTGGAGGCTGTGCATCAGGAGGCCCGGTCCCTGGTGGCTTCCTGGCAAAGCTGGCTCAAGGAGAACAAGCTGAATCCCTTGTCAGGGACCGGGCTTTTGGCCGGCCACGGCTTGACGATAGAAGATCAGCGACTTGCTGATGAGCTCCAGGCGGAACGCAGCCAACTGAACCCCACCCCCTCCGCCTAGGGGAAAATTACGTCAGGCTATGGCTTGCCGATGCCACGGCCTGGCCCCATGCCCCCTTCCGTTGTCCTGCCCTCCACCCTGCTGCTGACCCTGTTGCTGGCCACTGGTCTGGTGTTTTTTCTGCGGGCCTCCAGCAAGGACCGCACCATGGCCATGGTGATCAGCAGCTACCGTCCCCCGTTACAGGTGTTGCGCCAACTGGACAGTTGGCTGGCGCAGCGGGGCTGGCATGTGATCCGCACCCATCCGGAACGGCGTCACCTGGTCTATGAAGGCCATGTGGCCGCCAGTGTTCCCCTGGCGGTGTTGCTGGCGTTGCTGGGTTGTTGTGGTGGCGTGGCGCTGGGGTTGGTGATCAGTCAAGTGCTGCCCCAAACCCACCGATGGCCCCTCGCCCTGGGCCTGGTGGGGTTGGTGGCCGTGCCCACCTACCTGCGCCGCGCCCAACGGCAGGAGCAGTTGGAGATCCGGTTGCTCACCCCCGATCAGGTGGTGCCCAGTCGCTTGGTGATGCGGGTCCATCGCGATGAACTCCTGGCCGTGGAGGCCCAGTTGGGGAAGGCGTTGCAGTTGCAGCTCACCCCTTGCACAAGTGGAATCCCGTTTGAATAATTCAGTCCAGGCCCGTTGCTGACGCCTGTGCCGCCCCGTCTTCCTCTGGCTCTGGCTCTGGCTCTGGTTCTGCCGCTGATCAGCCCGTTGCCCCTGGTCCATCCCTTGCTGGAACAGCCCCTGTTAGCCCAGGACGCCTTGCCCCGGAAACCCTATGGGCAATTCCCCAAGGTGAAAGTCGATACCGGGGAACGCTCACGGCTGACGGTGAAGAAAAATTGGCTGGGCAAGCGGCGGCCAAGCCCCACCGTGCCCATCCTTGTGCTGGCAGGCCATGCGGACTCGCAGAAGATGAGCGGGTCCGGCACCAATGGCCATGCGGTGGCCGTCAGGGGCGCCCCACCCATGCAGCCGGGCATGACCGATGAGGCCTTCTGGAACTTGCTCACAGCCAGGCGCATTGCCAAGCTGGGCAAACTGTGGGGACTCAATATCCGCTTCTATGACCCTGGCGTCCGCACCATCTACAACGCCGACGACCCACGCACCAACTGGAGTCAGGGCAAGCGCCATGTGCAGAACGGGGGCTATGCCCTGGAGATTCATTACGATGCCTACGGCCGTGATGGCTATGGCTCCGGCGTCATTCCCCGGGTGTACGGGGGACAAACCGTCATTGATGAGGCCCTGCATCAGAAATTTGGCTGCTTCCCTTGGGATTTCCGGGGGGTGCTGGGGGCCCCCAAACGGGGCATCACCATGTTGGAGCTGGGCAAGCTGGAGGGGGATGTGGAAAACAAGCTGCGGAATCCCGCCACCCGCGAGGGTGCCCTCAACTACCTTGCTGATCAGGTGGTGACCACCATTGCCAAGGCCCTTGGCGTTCCCCCACCGCTGCCGGAGATTCCCGCCACCACCGTGGCCGGCCAGGAGCAGGCGCCACCGCCGCAGATCCCGTCACCGCCAGTGATCAATATCCCGGTATCCTCCACCGATGGGCAGGGTTCAACCCAGGGCGCCGCGGGCGCGGCAACGGGCCTCTAGGTCCTGATCCCCATGCCAGTCCCGGGGCCGCAGAAATTCTTCATACAGGAGGGCCTCCCAGCTATCGGCTTCCGGTTGATAGCCATACTCCCAGCGCACGAGGGGGGGGAGAGACATGAGAATGGATTCCGTGCGCCCTCTGGTTTGCAGGCCGAAGATGGTGCCCCGGTCAAAGACCAGATTGAATTCCACATAGCGGCCCCGGCGGTAAAGCTGAAATTGACGCTCCCGCTCCCCGTGCTCCATGCCGTGCCGTGCCTCTGCGATGGGCAAAAAGCTGGGCAGGAAGGCATGGCCGCAGGCCTGGGCCAGTTGGAATAATTGGTCCCAATCCTGCTGGACCGGGCCAATCTCGCCACTGCGCCGGGCTGCTTCCCCCTGGCCGTTTTCACCCCGGTAGAGCAGGCCACCGGGGTCCTGGTAATCAAAGAAAATGCCCCCCACGCCTCGGGTTTCCCCCCGGTGCTTGAGGTAGAAGTACTCATCGCACCAGCGCTTGAAGACGGGGAAATAGCGGGGATCCACACCATCACAGGCTGCTTGCAGGGTGCGGTGAAAGTGGCGGGCGTCCTGGAGAAAGGGGTAATAGGGGGTCAGGTCAGCGCCACCGCCAAACCACCACACGGGTCCTGCCTGGAAGTAGCGGTAGTTGAGATGCACCGTAGGCACATAGGGATTGCGGGGATGAAGCACCATGGAAGTGCCCAGGGCAAACCACGACTGCCCTGCCGCCTCAGGACGCTGCTTCACAATGGATGGCGGCAGGTGGCTGCCCTCCACTTCGGAAAAGTTGACGCCCCCTTGCTCCAGCAACGCACCGTCCTTCAGCACCCGTGAGCAGCCGCCTCCCCCTTCCGGCCGCAGCCACCGTTCTTCCACAAAGCGGCCAGCACCATCCATCTCCTCCAGGGCTGCACAGATCCGATCCTGCAGACCACAGGCAAAGGCCCGGAAACGCTCCCGCGCATCGGATGGGGGCTCTGGGGACGGGGAGGGAGAATGGCGTGGGGCCTCTTGCAGAGGATGCTGCACCATGGGACAAGCGTGGTTCAGGCAAGATCTTGACACTCCCCCCACCTTCCCCCACTCCATGACCACCATTAGTGATGCTCTGGCCTGTCTTCGCCCCCTGACGGATGCGGGCAGCGGCAAAAGCGTGCTGGAGCTGGAGTGGATTCGCAATCCGCGGCTCCAGGGATCACGGGCCGTCATCGAGTTGGCCATGCCAGCCCATGCCAATCCCCAGCGGGACCGCATCGCCCAGGAGGCCCGCGCCGCTCTGTTGGCCCTTGACGGTGTTGAGGATGTCCAGATTGAACTGGCGGCCCCCCCGGCTTCTCCGGCAGCCACAGCCCCCCAGACCCGTGCCATTCCTGGGGTCAGGACCGTTGTGGCCATTAGCAGCGGCAAGGGGGGCGTGGGCAAGAGCACCGTTGCCGTCAACCTGGCCTGTGCCCTGGCGGCGACGGGACTACGGGTTGGTCTGCTGGATGCGGATCTCTATGGCCCCAACACCCCCATCATGCTGGGATTGAGGGAGACGACCCCGGAGACGGTGGAAGAGCATGGCCAACAACTGCTGGTGCCCCTGGAGAGCTGTGGCATTGCCATGGTTTCCATGGGGTTGTTGATCAATCCTGGGCAACCGGTGATCTGGCGGGGTCCCATGCTTAACGGGGTCATCCGTCAATTCCTGTATCAAGTGAAATGGGGAGACCGTGATGTGCTGGTGGTGGATTTACCGCCGGGGACAGGGGATGCTCAATTGTCCCTGGCCCAGGCGGTGCCCATGGAGGGGGTGGTGATCGTCACAACGCCGCAGCAGGTGGCCCTGGCCGATTCCCGCCGTGGGTTGGCCATGTTTCAGCAGTTGGGTGTGCCCATCCTGGGGGTGGTGGAGAACATGAGCTGGTTTGCGCCGCCGGATCAACCGGAGAAACGCTATGCCCTGTTTGGGGAAGGGGGCGGCGCCCAGTTGGCAGCTGAGGCCCGTGTGCCCCTGCTGGCCCAACTGCCCTTGCAACTGCCGCCGGAAGAGGGGCAACCCTTGGTGTTGTCCCAACCGGATTCTCCCGCTGGCGGCGCCCTGCAGAGGTTGGCGCAGCAACTCCGCAGGCGTCTGGTGACCCCTTGCTGACGGCATGGATCTGTTTACACACCGCAGGTCCAGCCGGTTTTCCAGCCGTTATCAGGAGCGAGATTCAGAGCCACAGTTTGATCTGGTGCTTTGGGGTATACCCGTGGCCTTGATGGGTGTCTCCGGTCTGCTCATTGCCAGCACCCAGCGCCAGGCGAGCGGTGATGTGCCCTGGCTAAGCCATGGCGCCGCCGCCATGGCGCTGCTGACGGCCCTGCTTCTGGTGGTCTCCCGCACCACGCTGCTCCACACCGCACTGGTCACCATCTGCAACCGCTGGCTTGACCTTCAACTGCAGACCCCACGACTCACCAGGGGTGTGGCCAGCCTCCTGAAGTTCCCCCTGCTGTTTTTCGGGAGCGTGGGCACCACGCTCGTTGTCTGCAGGGGGATGAGCATGGAAGGGCTCTGGCTGGATCACTGGATTACAGGAGTTGTGGGTCTTGTGTTGGCGATGCTCCTATCCCGCCTTCCTTCCCAGCGGTTGTCGTTGCGCAAGCCGTGGCAGTGGCAAGGGACGGGCTCTCGCCCCCACCGGGGCTGGCCCATTGGGAATGCTTGGGCCAGCCCCATCCTGCTGGCGCTGCTCCTGGTGGTCACCATTGCCACGCTTCTGGCTGTCAATCTGGTGGGCACCGAGGCCCTTGGTGCTCAGCGTTGGTTGGCCCTGGGGCCGTTCCAGGTGCAGCCATCGGAATTTGCCAAGCTTTCCACCATTGTCCTTGTGGCTGCCATTCTGGATCGGTTCCCCATCCAGAAGCCTGTTGACCTGCTCCGCCCTTTTGGCGTGATTCTGGCGCCGTGGGCCCTGGTGCTGATCCAACCGGATTTGGGCACATCTCTGGTGTTTGGGGCTGTGCTTTTGGGGATGCTCTATTGGTCCGCCATGCCTTGGCAGTGGCTGCTGTTGCTGCTGTCCCCCCTACCCACCGCGTTACTCGCTGGCCTCCAGCAAACGGGAGAGCTGGACATCCCCCTGGTTCAGGTCATCTGGATTGCCGCCATGGGGATCATGGCCTGGCGCCACCTGCCTTGGCCATGGATCGGCGCTGGACTGACGACAGGGGTTCTGGTGGCAACGTCGTTGTCTACACCCTGGCTCTGGGAGCATGGTCTTAAGGACTATCAACGGGATCGATTGACGTTGTTTCTGAATCCCTCCATGGATCCGCTGGGGGGGGGCTATCACATCATTCAGAGCATCATCGGCATTGGCTCCGGTGGTCTTTCCGGCACGGGCCTGCTCCAGGGGCAACTCACCCGACTCCAGTTCATTCCCGAGCAACATACGGATTTCATCTTCAGCGCCCTGGGGGAAGAGTTGGGGTTTGTGGGGTGTTTTCTTGTGGTGTTAGGATTTGGGGTCTGGGGTTGGCGGCTGCTCAAGATCGCCACGGTGGCCAAAACGGACTTTGAATCTTTCCTGGTCATTGGCATCCTGGCCATGGTGATGTTTCAGGTGGTGGTGAATGTGTTTATGACAACTGGTCTGGGGCCCGTGACCGGTATTCCATTGCCATTTATGAGCTATGGGCGTTCCGCCCTGCTGATGAACTGTCTTGCCATTGGTCTGGTGGCAGCGGTAGGGCGGCGGTGTCCCCCGACAGGGTCATTCCCCTGATGGCGCAGCCCAGCTTGGGAGTGCTCCACCAACTGCTCTGGCGGGACTGGAGTGGCGAAACCACAACCGAGGAGAGCGCACGGCGGCAATGGTGGGCAGCCTTGCAGGTGATCCAGGAGGATCTGTCTGCCCAATTGGAGGATGGGGGCGTCTGGCTGGCGGCGCCCCTGCCAGCGCTCTATGAGCCCAAGCTGCTGCAAGGGCTCCAGGGATGGGTGTGGGTGCCTGAACGGTTCTCCCCATGGACCTTGAATCTGCCCCTCCTGCCAGGCCAGGCCACAGATCAGGCCACAGATGCGGTCAACCCCTGGTTCCCGCTGACGCTGCAGCCGGATGATGGCCATGACCCCTTTCTTGTGCTGGTCACCCCTCGCCTACAACTGGCCATCTCCCTACGGAAGGTGGCCCACCGGTGTCAGTTTCTGGTGCGCTTTGACGGGGCAGCGGTGTCCCAGGCCTCGGAACTTCTGGTTCAGAGGCTTTCCCAGGAGGATCCCCGCCATGGCATGGAACTGCATGGGGTTTTGGAGCGGTTGGGGCCAGGGACGCCAACGGATAGCCTCAGGAGCGAGCGGCGCTTCTGGTCCGCATTGGCCTGCCGTCTCGCAGCTATGCCCCCCAGCCTCACGGTGATGACATCCCCCGTGACCTCCGAAGGGTTCCCAGGCCAGGACGGGCCGGAGACAGGTGGAACCAGTACGGAGTTGGAGTTTTTGGAAGCCCTGTCCCATGGCATCCGCACGCCCCTGGCCACCATCCGTATTCTGAGCCGCATTCTGCGCCGCCGTACTGACTTGGGGGAGGATGTGCAATGTCAGTTGGCGCAAATTGACGCGGAGTGTACGGCGCAGATTGACCGCTTTGGCCTGATTTTTCATACCGCGGAACTGCAGCGGCAACCCAAGGCGCAACGGTTGCTGTCCCGTACGGACCTGGCCGGGCTTGTGGAGCAACAACACAAACGGTGGCAGCAACAGCTTGAACACCATGGCCTTCAACTCCAACTGGAACTGGAGTTGAATCTCCCCGATATTCTGAGTGACCCCCTTCTGTTGGAGCCCATGCTGGCTGGCGTGGTGGAGCGCTTTGGTCAGGGTCTCCGTCCGGGGACCACCCTCCATGTCCTTCTGACCCGGGCCGGGGGGAAATTGCGCTTGCAACTGCGGGGGGATAGTCAACACAGCCAGGGGGAACCTGAAGAGAGCCATCTGGATTTGGGCGCTGTTCTCACGTGGAACCCGGAGACAGGGCGCCTCCATCTCAGCCGCTCAGCCATTCGGCAGCTCTTCAGCAGCTTGGGGGGACGCATGGCTGAGCGGGGCCCTCAGCAGTTGACCATGTTTTTTCCACTGGCCTAGCCCCTAGCCTGCCCGAGCCACAGCATCAGGCTGTAAAGAGCCATTCACAGTGGGGGAAAGATCAGGGGGTCCTGTTGCTAGGCTACGGCCACGTCTCTCCCCAATTCCCATGTCAGAGGTGCTCAATGGTCAGCTTCCGGCCTATGTGGGCAGCACAGGCGGCCTGCTTGATGCCGCCGCAACTGAAGAGAAGTACGCCATCACCTGGACCAGCAAAACGGAGCAGCCTTTTGAGTTGCCCACTGGCGGGGCTGCCCTGATGCACAGCGGGGAGAACATCATGTACTTTGCCCGCAAGGAGCAGTGTCTGGCCCTGGGGGCCAGCTTGCGCACCGCCTTCAGGCCCAGGATCAACGACTACAAGATCTATCGCATCTTCCCTGGCGGGGACACTGAATACCTTCATCCCAAGGACGGAGTCTTTCCTGAGAAGGTGAATGAAGGTCGTCCTATGGTCAACCACAACGCTCGCTCCATCGGCAGCAATGTCAACCCTGCCACCATCAAGTTCACAGGCAAGAAGGTCTACGATTGAGGGATCGCCCAGCTCCCTTGGGGGAGTTTTGGGCGGGTGATTAGTCTCGAACACATCAGACAGCGGGCCAGCCAAGGGGAAACCTTCTTCCCCATCTGGACAACCTGGTCCGCTGATCTTGATACTCCCGTCTCCACATGGCTGCGCATCAGCCCCGGCAGTCCCTACGGCGTGCTCCTGGAGTCCGTAGATGGTGGAATCCATGTGGGACGCTGGAGTGTGGTGGCCACCTATCCCCTTTGGGTCTTTGAAAGCCGCGGTGATCAGAGCGTGCGGCTTTGGCGGGATGGCCGTTGTGATGCCTACTCCGGCAATCCTTTGGAGCAGTTGCGGCGCGCCATTGCCCCCTATCGCGCCAGCCCGATTCCCGGCTGCCCTGCCCTGGGCCAACTCTTTGGCATGTGGGGCTATGAGTTGATCCGCTGGATTGAGCCCACGGTCCCTGTCCATGGAGCGGCAGCGGGGGATTGTCCGGATGGCTTATGGATGCTCTGCGATCACCTGCTCCTGTTTGACCAGGCGCGTCGACTTTTGACGGCCGTCTCCTATATCAACTTGCAGGATCAACCGGATCCTGAACAGGCCCGGGCGGATGCCCAGCGCCGGCTCCAGCGGTTGCAGCAGTGCATGGTGACCCCCAGCCCGGCTCAACCCCTGGCCTGGCAGCCCACAGCAGCCCAGGAGGCCACTACAATAACCAACCGCAGCCGCGCCAATTTTGAAGCAGCCGTCGAGAAGGCACGAGGGCACATCATGGCTGGAGATGTGTTCCAACTGGTGCTCAGCCAGCGGCTGGAGGCCAGCCTCCCCCATGACCCCTTTTCCATCTACCGCAGTCTCCGGCTGGTGAACCCCAGCCCCTATATGGCCTATTTCAATTTCGGGAATTGGCAACTCATTGGTTCCAGCCCCGAGGTGATGGTCAAGGTGGAGCGGTGGGATAACGGGAAGCGGCTGGCCACGTTACGGCCCATTGCCGGGACCCGGCGCCGCAGCGCGGACCCGGCGACAGATGCTGCATTGGCTGAGGAACTGCTGGCGGATCCCAAGGAACGCTCCGAACATGTCATGCTGGTGGACCTGGCCCGCAATGACCTGGGTCGGGTTTGCCAGGCAGGCACTGTGCAACTCAAGGACCTGATGGTGATCGAACGCTATTCCCACGTGATGCATCTTGTCTCCGAGGTGCAGGGTCAACTGCGGGAGACCTGTGATCCCCTGGATGTGCTGGTGGCCTGCTTCCCTGCGGGCACTGTCAGCGGCGCCCCGAAAATTCGCGCCATGCAGTTAATTCATGCGCTGGAGCCTGATCGCCGTGGACCCTATGCCGGCGTCTATGGCTCCATGGACCTGCAGGGCACCATCAATATGGCCATCACCATCCGCACCATCCTGGCCAAGCCCCAGGCGCCAGGTCAGTGGCGCATTTCTGTTCAAGCTGGGGCAGGGGTGGTCTGTGAGTCTCAACCCGCTTTGGAATATGAGGAGACCCTGAATAAAGCCCGTGGGATGCTGCGGGCCATCAACTGCCTGGAGGTGGGCCATCCATGACCGCCCCCTTGCTGCTGAAGGGCTTTGAGGTGGAGATGTTTACGGGGCGACCCGACGGCACCGTTGTGGGGTGTGCCGATGATGCGGCCCGGTCGTTGCCCGGCTTCATGGTGGAGCCTGACCGCCGCAACCTGGAATATGCCACGCCTCCCCTGGCGGACTATCGCCAGCAGTTGGGCCAGTTACTGGAGCCCAGACGCACCTTGCGGGCCTGGCTGCGGCAGCGCGATCTCACCCTGTTGCCTGGCAGTTGCCTCAGCTTGGGGGACAGCCGCATCTTTGAGCGGTCCGACCCCGCCAATCCCTACCACAGCCTGATTGAGCGCACCTATGGCACCCGTGTGGCCACGGCCAGTGTTCATCTGAACTTTGGCATTGCCGATCCGGAGCAACTCATGGCGGCTTGTCGGCTCATCCGCTGTGAAGGGGCCCTGCTGCTTGCCCTCAGCGCCTGCTCCCCCTTCCTGGATGGTCGGGCAACAGGGGTCCACTCCCAACGCTGGCGTCAGTTCCCCATCACGCCCCCCTGGATCCCCCTCTTTCTCCACCACGGCCACTACATCCAGTGGATGGAGAAGCAATTACGCCTGGGTGCCATGCATAACGTGCGCCATCTATGGTGTTCTGTACGTCCCAATGGCAGGCGCCGCCCCCATGAGATTGATCGTGTTGAGGTGCGGATTTGCGATCTGCTGGACGATCCTCTGGAGTTGCTGGCGGTTGGCAGTTTTTGTGAGTTGCGCCTGTTGCAACTGTTGGCAGACCCTGGGCGCCATGATCCACTGTGGGCCAGCACCATGGATGCCGACGCTCTCGCGACCCTGGCGGATCACAATGACCAGGCTGCGGCTAAGCAGTCCCTCATGGCCCAACTGCACCACTGGCGCGATGGCCATCCGCTCACTGCTGCCCAGTGGCTACACCAGGCTCTCGGCGATGTGGAGGGAATGGCCGAGTCCTGTGGTCTGAAGCATTGGCTCCAGCCACTGTACGGTATTTTAAGGGAAGGAAACCGCTCCATGCGTTGGCTGCGCTCCCATGGAGAAGGAAAGTCCATCCGCACCATTGTCAGGCGAGAGGCTGCGGCTCTGGAGCGCCGGGAGCATGAGCTACATCAACACCTATGTGAAGGAACGCCCATAACAGCCTGTTTTGCGCCGACCACATCCCTTGCTGCACCATGATCCTGGCGCCTCGTACATCCTACGCTGGCATCCCCGATGCAGACCAGGTCTCTGCTGCAATCCGGCTGAAAGCGCCGCGGTTGCTCCAGGAGCGGCTGGGCCTCATTGAGGAACTGTGGCACAGCGTGCTCAACCATGAGTGCGACCAGGCCGTGGCATCCCGCCTGACCCACCTCAAGCAGTTGTGCTTCGAGGCCGGCAGTGCGGAGGCCATTGTTGAGTTGGTGCGCACCATGGATCTGAGTGAGGCCATCATTGCTGCCCGGGCCTTCTCCTTGTATTTCCAACTGGTCAACATTGTTGAGCAGCAGATTGAAGAAGATCGTTATCGCTCCTCCATCCAGGCTGCCTACGCAAAGGGCCCGGTTGTGGAAAACCCCTTTGCCCCGCCATTGCCCCTCGGATCGGCCCCCATCCCCCTGCGCACATTGTTTGGTCGTCTGCGGTGCCTCAATGTGCCACCGGGCCAGTTGGAGAACCTGCTCAACAAGATGGATATCCGCCTGGTGTTTACAGCCCATCCCACGGAGATCGTGCGTCACACCGTGCGCCATAAGCAGCGGGGGGTGGCGGATCTCCTGACCCGGTATGAACAGTTGGATGGCACTGGCCATGGGGAGGATCAGGCGTTGATCCGCCGCCAACTGGAGCAGGACATTCGTCTGTGGTGGCGCACGGATGAACTCCACCAGTTCAAGCCGTCTGTGCTGGATGAGGTGGACTATGCCCTCCTCTATTTCCAAGAGGTTCTCTTTGATGTGCTGCCCCAGCTCAATGGGCGATTGCGGCGGGTTTTGCAGCGCAGCTACCCGGATGTGCAGCTCCATCGCGAGGCGGTGATCACGTTTGGATCCTGGGTGGGGGCGGATCGGGATGGTAACCCCTCCGTTACACCGGATGTGACGTGGAGAACCGCTTGTTACCAGCGCCAACTCATGCTGGAGCGCTATCTCGGCGCGGTGGAGACCTTGCGCACGGAGCTGTCCCTCTCCATGCAGTGGAGCCAGGTGAGTGGTGACTTGCTGGAGTCCCTGGAGTTGGATCGGCTGTGTTTCCCGTCCGTCTATGAGCAACTGGCAGCCCGATACCGCCTGGAGCCCTATCGGTTCAAACTCAGCTACATCCTGGAGCGGTTACACCGCACCCACGCCCGCAACAAAGCGCTGAATCAAGCGGGCTGGGATTCCCCCTTGCCCCAGTCACGATCCCAGGATGTCTCCGGTATCGCCCCACTGGGCCAGGAGTGGGCCGGCCCGCTTCACTACGCATCCTATCTGGACTTCCGCCAGGACCTGGAACTCCTGCAGGACAGCCTTCTCCAGACCGGCTTGAGCAACGCAGGTCTGGAGTCCCTGCTCACACAGGTGAGCAGTTTTGGCTTCTCCCTTGCAGCCCTGGACCTACGGCAGGAGAGCAGTCGCCACAGCGATGCCCTTGACGAGGTCACAGGCTTTTTACAAATCCCGGCCTACAGCGCCATGGATGAAGAGGCCCGGGTGCAATGGCTGCTGGCGGAGCTGCAGACCAGGCGTCCCCTGGTTCCTGCCGCCGTGGCCTGGAAAGACAGCACCCGGGAGACGCTTGACGTGTTCCGCATGCTCAAACGCCTGCAGTTGGAGTTTGGAGAGCGGATGTGTCGCACCTACATCATCTCCATGTGCGCCAGCGTCTCCGATGTGTTGGAGGTGATGGTGTTGGCCAAGGAGGCTGGGCTGGTCAGCCCTCCAGATCATCAGGCTTCCCTCCTGGTGATCCCCCTGTTTGAGACCGTCGAAGACCTGCAACGGGCCCCACGGGTGATGGAGAGTCTCTTCAGCATGACCACCTACCGGGGGGTACTGGAGCGCTGCGGCCAAGGGATGGAGAAGGACAAGCTGTTACAGGAAATCATGCTGGGCTACTCCGATAGCAATAAGGACTCCGGATTCCTCTCCAGTAACTGGGAAATTTATCGCGCTCAGCAAGCTCTGGCGGCCCTTGCGGACAGCCATGGGATTTGCCTGCGGCTCTTCCATGGCCGTGGCGGTTCCGTAGGCCGTGGCGGCGGTCCCGCCTACCAGGCCATCCTGGCCCAGCCTGGAGGCACCCTGGAGGGACGCATCAAGATCACCGAGCAGGGGGAGGTGCTGGCATCCAAGTATGCCTTGCCGGAGTTGGCGCTCTACAACCTGGAAACCGTCACCTCTGCTGTCATCCAGAACAGCCTGCTGGGGTCCCGCCTGGGGGAACATCGGGAGTGGAGCCAACTGATGAGCCGCCTGGCCCATCGCTCCCGCAACCACTACCGGGCCCTGGTCCATGAAGATCCCAATCTGGTGCTTTTTTTCCAGCAGGTGACCCCCATTGAAGAGATTTCCATGCTGCAAATTTCTTCTCGTCCCGCCCGGCGCCGTGGCGGGGCGAAGGACCTCTCCGGCCTGCGGGCCATTCCCTGGGTGTTCGGCTGGACCCAGAGTCGCTTCCTGTTACCCAGTTGGTATGGGGTGGGTTTTGCGTTGAACCGGGAGTTGCAGGACAACCCCGAGCAACTGGATGTGCTCCGTGAGCTCTACGGCCGCTGGCCTTTCCTGCGTACCCTCATTTCCAATGTGGAGATGACCCTGGCCAAGGTGGATCTACAGTTGGCAGAGCACTATATGAAGTCCCTCAGCAGTGAGGCGTATCGGGATCCCTTTGGGGCCATTTTTGCCCGCATTCGCCAGGAGTATGAACTCACCCGCTCCCTGGTGTTGAAAATTACCGGCCATGGGGAACTGCTGGCGGAAGATCCGGGTCTGAAGCTGTCGGTGGAGTTGAGAAATTGCACCATCGTGCCCTTGGGGTTCATCCAGGTGGCCCTGCTGCGTCGGCTGCGGGAACAGGTGCGCCAGCCCCCCCTGCGGGAGGAAGAGAAGGAGCGCACCTACAGTCGCAGCGAGTTGCTGCGGGGCGCCTTGCTGACCATCAATGGCATCGCTGCAGGGATGCGCAACACAGGCTGAGGGGAGATGACCATGGGAGGCCCGGCAGTGACACTTCCAAAAGACTGGCTGATCTTGCAGGATCCGGACCGCCCTGATGCTGCCGCCGTGAATCAATTGCTCCAGGCCTGTGGTCAACCAGAGCGCAGCATTGAGCGGGTGGCCCTGGCATTGCAGCGCAGTGATCTTTTGGTCAGCCTTTGGCGTCCTGCCCTTGGTGGTGCGGGCCACCAGCTGGTGGGTCTGGTGCGGGCCACCAGTGACCGATCCTTGAACGTCAACCTTTGGGACCTGTGCCTTCTTAAGGAAATTCAGCCCAGAGCCCCCTACATTCATTTACTCATGCGATCCATGCTGCTGAGGCTGCGGCGTGATCTGGCGGGGTGCAGCATTTCCATGATGACCATGGCGGAGGATGTGCCAGAGCTGGAGCGCTTCGGTTTCCTGGAATCCCCCAACGGGATTCGCGCCATGGCGCTTCAACTCAGACCATGAGGACGGAGAAGAATCAGAGAAAACGGGCATGGAAGGATTCGAACCCTCGGCTTTCAGAACCGGAATCTGACGCTCTATCCAACTGAGCTACATGCCCATGGGCATCACCCTAATCCACCATGCCCCCTTATCCAACCCCAGTTCTGGATAAGGTGAGCAGAGATTAGGGATGACGACTGTGCCGATGTTGACCTTGGGCTGGTCCAGGGAGTAGGCCACCCGGCAGGAGAGGATCGGGATAAAGACATTGCGGGGAGAGCGGTGGCGGCTGGGCTCCAGTTTCATCCCTGACTTCAGCTTGGCCAAGGGGTTTTGATGCTGGATGGTTTTCTCAGCAACAACTTGTCCAGCAGAGGGAGGAGGTGGTTCTTCACGGTGCGGCGACTGCCAGTGAGCAGGTGCAGACCCCGTTACCATCAGCGTTTCATGAGGGCATTCCCTATCGGCGATTCCCTTGCCCCGTAGAGCAGCGGTCATGGGCTCCAACGGTTGGCG
>JAJDUS010000129.1 GCA_022826535.1 Prochlorococcaceae cyanobacterium jk18x1bzbins.87 | reverse complement strand
CTGGGGACACTGCCTTGTCCCAGGCCGAGGAACCTGCTGGAGCAGAACGGCACTCTCCACCAGAGGCTTTCCCCCCATGGAGGGGCCCACACCGCAGCGGTTATCCCCTTCTCTGATGGCCCCTTATCCAGAACTCGGGTTATGGTAGACAACGAGTGTACCCATAGACATGGGAAGGTCAAGGAGTGGCTTGCTGTCCGTCCGCGTTTTCACGTGCATTACACCCCCACTGACGCATCCTGGATCAATCAGGTGGAACGCTGGTTTGGACTGATTACCCAGCAGGCGATTCGACGTGGCTCCTTCCCCAACATGAAGGAACTGATCAGCAAAAACAACAGTTTTGTAGAACACTACAATGCCAAGACTAGCCCCTTTGCATGGCTCGCCACTGCTGAATCCATCCTGGCCAAGATCCTATGACTCTGTAAACCTATTTCCGGGACGGGATACTAGGCGGAGGCCAACTGCTTGGCTGCCAGGGCAAGCCAGTTGCCGTAAAACGTCTGGCCAATGGGCATCAGTGTCTCCAAGCCAGCCCCATTGAACTGGGCTTGGTGGGCAATGGTGCGCAGATCCTCATCCTCGGCAAACCAACGCTCCACCATGCCCTGATCTAATTCCATGTGGCCCTGCACCCCATAGGCTGCGGGGCCAAAGGTCGCAATTTGGGTATGGCAGAGAGGGCTGCTGGCCATGGTCTCAACAGAACGTCCTGGAACCACCTCTTCCCCGTGCAGTTGAAACACCGGTAGGGGGTCAGGCAAGCCGCGCAGTAGGGGATGATTCCGAGCGGCAGGGGTCTGGTGCAGTCTCCATGGCTGCCCCTGAGGATCCAGCCACCCCAGCTCCCGTTGCCGGGCAGCACGGACCATAGCCCCCTTGGCTTTGGCAAGCACTTGCAGACCCAGGCAGATGCCCATGACTGGAATGTGCTGCTCCAGCAAGTGTTGACAGAGGTGGATCAGCTCAGGGATGCGTCCATGGTGATCATTGGCGCTGGCCGGTCCCCCCAGCAGCAGGAATGCTTGGCCCTGTTGGGGCTGGGGCAGGGGTTGATCCGTCCAGAGCTGTGTCAACTGAAGTTGCCAACCGCACCCCATGGCCAGGGGATGAATGAGGCCAGGACCCTCCCGCGGAATGGTCTGCACAATGCACAGTTGGGGATTTTGGGCCATGCCCCTGATCAGTTCAGGATCCAGTTTGCCTGTCCCGGGGGGCGTTGCAACGCCCCAGGATCCAAGCCCTCCCGCAGGCTCAGCACCAGGCCGGCAGCCTCTTGGTAATTGGCAACGTTGATCACCCCCTCCAGGCCCAAAGCTGTTGCAGTGACCTCCAATTGGGAGGGGTTCCGGACAGCCAGAACAGGGATTGCCCGCTCGGCTGCCGCCAGAACCGCTGCCCCTCCCAGGGCGCCGTGGGGCGCCACCAGGGCCCCCACCTGATGGGCCAGAAGATCACCCGTCCGGGCTACAGCGGCGGGGATGAGCTGGGGGGCCCGGCTCAGCCCCACCAAGACAGACGGCAGAAAGGTGTAGCCCAATTCCTCAGCCGCTGCACGGGGATCCACATCCAACAACAAGGGCAGTGGGCCCACAGCCGGGGCATGGGCACAGGGCAGGCCCAATTCCCTCACCAGCAGATGACTGATCACCGCCTCCGCCCCGGCCATGGCATCCACGCCCCGGCCATGGCGGTAGTTCTGCAGCATGGACGATGTGGGAGACTCATCGGGGAAGCGGGTCACCACAGCCACAGCCGTGGCGCCACGGTGTTGAAGTTGGTGGCCAGCCTCCAACAGCAAGTCAACACGGTTCAGGCCACCCCAACTGATGCCGCTCACCCCCTGCTCCAGATGGATGCCCAGGGGCTCTGGTGTAACCACCTCAGGACCGATGGATAACCCCAAGCTGAACCGTGCCGCGGCAGCCACTTGGCGGTGGCGTTCCAGTAATTCCGGCTCTAAACCACCGTCCAACAGCAAACCCAGGCAATGGCGATGGTGGGGCCGCAGAGCCAATTGCCCTTGGCAAAAGCGATCCAGCGCCCAACCCTCTGTATAGTGGATGTGGACATCAGGCCAGTACAGGGCGGCGGCGTTCAGAACATTGGGATGGGTGATGAGGCAGCCACTGGCGGCCGCCAAAAGGCGCGCCACCGGCAGACCATCCCCGGCAAATCCTCCATGCTGACAGCCAATCCCGGTGGGAATGATTAGCACCGTGGGCATGGGTGGCGTGCCCATGGTCAGGAGGCCCCATGGAGCACCATTGCCTCCAGCCGGATCCAGCGCTGCCCCTCCGGCAACGCTGTGCAGGTTGTGATGGCCCAACGCAGTGGCGTGCCATGTTGAGCCAAGGCCTTTTCAATGGGCTCCAGCAAAGGGCCCCGCTCCAGAATCAACTCCAGAGACACCCTCTGCAGCCGTGGCGTAGAATGACCCATGCCCGTCTCGGGCGACCCACCACCAGCGGTCACGTCTGATATTGGCCGAACTGGGCTTCATACAGGGCATCCTCTTGTCCACCTTCCAACTGCAGGTCGCTGCGGGGATAGGCCACACAGAGCAGGGCAAAGCCCTGTTCCTGCAGATCATTCCGCACACCCATGGCATCCGGTTGCGCCACTCGGCCCTGCTTGAGCAGGGCGGCGCAGGTGGTGCATAGTCCTGTGCAGCAGGAGCAGGGGAGAACAACACCCGCCGCTTCCGCTGCAGACAACACAGTTTCATCCTCACGGCACGGAAAGGTGTGAACCTTCCCTTGCAGATGAACAGTGACGGTGAAGGTGTCCATTGTCCGGATCAACCCATGGCGGCAGCGCCACCCACCACCTCAAGAATTTCCTGGGTGATGGCTGCCTGCCTTGCTTTATTGTAGTCCAACGTGAGGGTTTTTGCCAGGGCCTTGGCATTATCACTGGCGTTATTCATGGCCGTCATGCGGCTAGCCAACTCTGATGCGGCTGCCTCTTGCAAGGAGCGCAACACCTGGTTCTGCGCATAGAGGGGCAGGAGTGCATTGAGCAGTTGCGCAGGGGTCTGCTCAAACACCATGGCGGAGGGAAGCCTGGGCTGGGTGTTGGGGAGCGAGCCTCGCTCCACCTTCATGGTTCCCCCTTTGCTGGTGAGACGGAACATTTCGTCGTCCACAGTGGCAATGCCCTGGGGATCCAGAGGCAGGAGGGTCTGCACCACAGGCTTGGAACTCACCAGGTTGATGAACTTGGTGTAGATACCTTCCACCCGGTCACTGCTTCTGCCCTGAAACAGGGGCAACAGACGATTGGCAATGTGCCCGGCCTCAGCGGAGGTGGGCACCTGCTCCAGGTTTTCAATGCTGTCAACAATGTCGTAGTTACGGCGGCCAAAGTAGGCATTAACTTTGCGGCCCACCAGCAGGAGATTCACCTTCAGTCCCTTGGCCGTCAACTCCCGATGGCGCTCCTCGGTGCGCTTGATGACATTGGCATTGTAGCCGCCGCAGAGACCCCGGTCCCCCGCAATGGAGACCAGGGTGACAGTGCGCAGTTCACGCTGCTCCAGCAGGGGAGCATCAACGGCTTCAAAGGCCATTTGGGACTGGAGATTTTCCAGGACCCGCGCCAGGCGATCAGCAAAGGGGCGGCTGCGTAACACCTGTTCCTGGGCGCGGCGCACCTTGGCAGCGGCAACGAGGCGCATGGCCTCCGTGATCTTGCGGGTGTTTTTGACCGAGTTGATGCGGTCTCTGATCTGCTTGAGATTGGCCATGGTTTCAGCGAAGTGGTGAGGACCCGACCCGGATCAAACGGCAGCCAACATGGTGGACTTGACAGCCTCAATAGCGGCTTTGAGCTTGCCCTCTGCCTCTGCAGACAGGGCCCTCCTGGTTTGGATCTCCTCCACAAAGTCCTTGGCACTGGTCTTGAGGTAGTCCCGCAGTTGCCGCACGAAGCCCTGAATCTGCTCCACAGGCACATCATCCAGTAAGCCTTTGGTTCCCGCGTAGACCAGGGCCACCTGCTCCGCCAGAATCAAGGGGCTGAACTGGGGCTGCTTCAGCATTTCCCGCAGCCGTTCACCGCGATCCAGTTGGGCTCGGGTGGCGGCATCCAGATCCGAAGCAAACTGGGAGAAGGCTGCCAACTCAGCCGCTTGGGCCAACTCCAACTTCAACTTGCCGGCAATTTTCTTGATGGCTTTGGTCTGGGCAGCGCCACCCACGCGGCTCACGGAGATGCCCACGTTGATGGCTGGGCGAAGACCAGAGTTGAACAGGTCTGAAGAGAGAAAAATCTGACCATCGGTGATGGAGATCACGTTGGTGGGGATATAGGCCGACACGTCTCCAGCCTGGGTCTCGATGATGGGCAGAGCGGTCATGGAGCCTTTGCCCATGGCGTCGCTCAGCTTTGCGGCCCGCTCCAGGAGGCGGCTGTGGCAGTAGAAGATATCACCAGGATAAGCTTCCCGCCCAGGGGGACGGCGCAGCAACAGGGACATCTGCCGATAGGCTTGGGCCTGTTTGGAAAGATCGTCGTAGATCACCAAGGTGGCCTTGCCTTCATACATGAAGTGTTCGGCAATGGCTGCTCCGGCATAGGGAGCCAGGTATTGGAGAGCAGCAGGCTCCGAGGCACTGGCAGCCACCACTACGGTATACGCCAAAGCGCCCCGCTCCCGCAACACCTGCACCACGTTGGCAACAGAAGCCGCCTTTTGCCCAATGGCCACATAGACACAAATCATATCCTGATCCGCCTGGTTCAGGATCGCGTCAATGGCGATAGCGGTTTTTCCGGTCTGGCGGTCGCCGATGATCAATTCCCTCTGGCCCCGGCCAATGGGAATCATGGCATCAATGGCTGTGATGCCGGTCTGCATGGGCTCATGGACAGAACGGCGCTGGATGATGCCGGGTGCGGGAGACTCAATCAGGCGGGTGGCTGTGGTTTCAATGGTCCCTTTGCCATCCACAGCCTCGCCAAGGGCATTCACCACACGCCCCAGCATGGCTTCACCCACGGGAACGGAAGCAATTTTGCCTGTTGCCTTGACGCTGCTGCCCTCGGAAATCCCGTGGCCCTCACCCATGAGCACGGCGCCCACATTGTCACTCTCCAGATTCAGGGCAATGCCTTCTGTGCCGTCTGCAAACTCCAGCAACTCACCTGCCATGGCCTGCTCCAGGCCATAGATCCGGGCAATGCCATCGCCCACCTGTAAAACGGTGCCGACATTGCTGACGGAGACGGACTTGTCGTAGTCCTCAATTTGCTGCTTGAGGATGGCGCTGATCTCGTCAGGACGGATGGAAACCATGGCTTAGAGCGGGAAAGGGCAGTTGGTTGGGGTAGGGATTCAGGTGGCTTTGGCCAGGCTGAGGCCAAGGCGGCGGACTTGTCCAGCCAGGCTGGCATCAACAACCTGGGAACCGATGCGCACAATCAGACCACCGATCAGGGAAGGATCAACGGTGATGGAGCAGTCCACAGCGGCACTGCCCGCCATGGTCTGAACCTTTTGCTTGAGCTGTTCTTCCTGAGCTTCGGTGAGTGGCCTCGCGCTGGTCACCTGGGCCAGGGCAATGCCTTGGGCCTTGCGGTAAAGCTCCAGGAAACGCTCAAAAACCGTGCCCATCAAACTGATGCGCTGGCGGTCAGCCAACAGCTTGAGCAAATTGAGGCTGGCCCTTTGCTTGACCACACCCTTTTCCTGAAACAGCGCTGTGATGACAGCTTTTTTGGTTTCTGGCTCAAGGATTGGGGAGCCCAGGGCCTCTCGCAATGGTTCCGAAGTTGTCCAGAGCGCAAGGGCGGCCTTGGCATCAGCAGCAAGATCATGGCTGGTGCCTTGCTGGTTTCCAATCTGCAGCAGCGCTTCGGCGTAAGGCGTGGCGATGGTGTTGAGGAGGGGCATCGTCTAGCCGAGGGAGTTGATGGTGGCCTCCAGAAGCTTCGTCTGCTTCTGGTCGGAAAGTGCGTTGGGAAGATCCTCGAGGGCCAGGGCAATGGCCTGCGTCGCGGTGCTACGGCGCAGTTCATTGCTGATGCGACGCGCTTCGCTGTCCGTATCTGCCTTTGCTTCCTCCCGAAGGCGAGCCATCTCGGCGATGGTGCGCTGTTCCCCCTCGGCGCGAATGGCATCGGCACGGGCTTGGCCATCCTTGAGAATCGTCTGGGCCGTTACCCGGGCAGAAGCCAGTTCGGCTTGGGCCTTCTGAAGCTGGGTCGCGGTTGTGGACAGGCGGGATTCAGCCTCCTGGAGGTCTTGAAGGATTGCCTCACTGCGGCGGGAGAGGATGCCCCCCAGAAATCCCTTCAAAAACCACACCAGGATGGGGATGAGGATGGCCAAATTGATCAGATTGCTGTTGAGCAGGTCAAGGTCAAGACCAAAACCTTCTGCTGTCAACAGGAGGGGGGTGGCCATGGTGGCAGGGATGATGATGGGCATTGGCTAGGCTCAGATGGCGACCAGGCGCTGAATAATCAAATCGGCAAGCCGACGGGACTCCTCAGCCAGAACAGCGCCGGCTGCGGATCTCTGGGTCTCAATCTCGGCCCGCTCCCGCTCCCGTTGCTGATTTGCTTCAGCCCTGGCTTCCGCCAATGCGGCTTTGTGAAGGGTGGCCACCTCGTCTTCAGCCGCAGCAATCACAGCCTGGGCCTCTTGACGGGCCTGTTGCAGTTGGGCCTTGAGATCCTGTTCAAGCCGTTGCACCTGAGCCAGTCGCTCCTTGGCGTCCTTGTGGCTGGTGGCCACAAAGCCTTCCCGCTCCTCAACCACCCCGCCAACAGGCTGGAAGAACAGCTTGTTCAGGATGAATGTGAGGACCACCACCTGAATGGCCATCAGCGGCAAGGTGGCGTCAAAGTCAAAGAGGCCACCTTCAGGAACAGGGGCCTCAGCCAGTGGGAACCAGCAGATCATTGGTCAATCGGGTGGACGATGGTTCAGGAAAAGCATCAGGTTGCGGCTCAGGCTGTCTGGGCCGCAACGCCCTGCTGACTCACATTCAGGAGAAGGGGTTGGCAAATAACAGCACCAGGGCCACCACCAGGCCATAGATGGTGAGCGATTCCATGAATGCAAAAGAGAGCAGCAGGGTGCCACGAATCTTTCCCTCGGCCTCAGGCTGGCGGGCAATGCCTTCAACAGCCCCACCAGCAGCGGTGCCCTGACCAATGCCGGGGCCAATGGCCCCCAGGCCAACGGCCAGGCCGGCGGCGACAACAGATGCGGCGGGGATAAAGGATTCCATGATTGAGGGGATGATGGTTGGGGGCGCGCCTGGAACATTCCTCGGAACGGGGAAGGGGCCCGGGGGATTCGGACCGCACGCAATA
The DNA here is from genome assembly GCA_022826535.1 of Prochlorococcaceae cyanobacterium jk18x1bzbins.87. Lineage (GTDB taxonomy): Bacteria > Cyanobacteriota > Cyanobacteriia > PCC-6307 > Cyanobiaceae > Synechococcus_B. The sequence goes on along the minus strand of JAJDUS010000129.1, from coordinate 76,263 downwards.
ATTTTGGTCGACGGAGGGAGACCGCTTCAGGCGTGCTCCTCGTGAACCGCTTCGCCAATGTAGTAGGCCGCCAGGGTGGCAAAAATCAAGGCCTGAATGGCGCTGGTGAACAGGCCCAAAAGCATCATGGGCAACGGCACAAGCAGGGGCAGAAGCAGCACCAACACGGAGACGGTGAGTTCATCGGCCATGATATTGCCGAACAGACGGAAGGAGAGGGAGAGGGGCTTGGTGAAGTCCTCGACAATCTTGAACGGGAGCATGATGGGAGTGGGCTCCACGTAGTACTCGAAGTACCGCAACCCCTTGCGGCTCAGCCCGGCGTAGAAATAGGACAGGGACACCAGCAGGGCCATGGCGACAGTGGTGTTGATGTCTGCTGTGGGGGGCCCCAGCTCACCAGAGGGGAGGCGCACCAGCCGCCAGGGCACGAGGGCGCCGCCCCAGTTGCAGAAAAAGATGAACAGGAACAGGGTGCCAATGAAGGGCATCCAGTCCCGGTAGGCTGCTTCGCCGATCTGGTCCCGGGAGAGGTTGCGGATGTAGTCCCAGAGGAACTCCAGAAGGTTTTGGAGTCCCCCGGGCTTGCGGCCCATCTGTCGGGTCCCCACCACAACGATGCTCAGCAGGGCACCAATGAGGATCCAGGAACTGAGGAAGATCTGGCCGTGAAGGTCAAACTGACCCAGGTGCCAGTAAAAGTGCTGGCCAATCTCTAGCCTGGGGGCTTCCTCGGCCATGAGTTCAGGATCACTGGCCGGGAGAGCCTCAGCAAGGGGAAGAAGGATCTGCAGCAGCATGACTCAGGCAAGTGGAGAACCGGAAACGAAAATTGTGCGCTCATCGGAGCCCTTCAGATCGTTGAAGGCAATGAGCAAAATGGCTGGCTTGTAGAGCAGAAAGCCGAGGCAGGCCGGCAGGAAGTCCAGTCCTTGAAGACGAAGGGCCAGAATGACCAGCAGGGCAGGAATCGCCAGATGTACCTTCCCCAGCTTGTTGGAGCCCTTGCCCAGACGTTCTACCGAACGGGAGAGGAGAAGCAGATAGAAAATTCCAGCCGCGGCTCCAGCCAGAAGACTAAGGCACGTCCGCAGATCCCAGACCAGGACTGTGAACAGACCAGCGCCGATGGTGACGCTCAGCGTCAGCCGTAGAACCCGTTGCCGAAGACGGAAGAATTCCGCCATGGGACCGGGTTTGTCCTCTTGCGTCTTTGCAGGCAAAGAGGACTGGGGAACAGAGGGCATGAACCGGGACCAACCACCCCGGTCTCCAAGGGGAGATGGGGGCAGGCTGTGGCCAGCGAGGCGATGGAGCAGTTGGTCACGCCAGAGGCTTGTTTGATGGTCCTGAAGCAAATCTTCAGGGGACGCTTCCATGGTTGACCCGTGGTTCGCCTCCGTTCTGTCCACAGAGCTGCTTCACAGGCAAATGCGGAGAAACCCTAACATCCAGAGTCAGGGGACGTGGGGCGAAGCAGAGCCAATCTGCGTTGCCAGAGTGCCCTGATTTGCTCCCCCAGGCGCTTTTGATTTCTGCCACTGTCACCATCCACCAGCAGATGCCGCAAAGGTTGCGATGGCGCCTCATCAATGGCCCTCAGCAGTTTCATGTCCCCCTGGCCAAGGTCCATGGGCGCCAGGTCCGGGTCCAGCAGTCGTGAGCCGGGCCAGCCCCACAGACAGGGATTGCGCTGGGCGACGGCGGCCCACAAATCCTCGTCACGGCCCCAAGTGTGGCTCGGCAGGGGTGGCTTCCCGAGGAAAAACTCAAAGTGGCTGATGTCCGTGTTCAGGGCTTCAATGAGCTGCCACTGCTGGCGATCCGGCAGAGCCTTTGCACGCTCCAGGGCCTCTCCCTGCAACAGGGTGTCCAGCCGCCAGACCTGAGGATTGCTGAAGCCCAGAAACTCCAGCCCGCACCCCGCCATCAACTGAAAGAGCCTCTCCAGGGTGTAGCTGGTCTCTTGGGGGTGGAGATACATATCGGCGAAGGCCGCATCACCCACTGTGTCCAGTGCCCAGCGCTGCCCATGGCGTTGCCGGATGGTGTTTTGCTCAGGCAACTGGGCCATGAGTTGCCGGGCAAACTGCACCCCTGTTTCATCTGCCTGGATGCCCAGGAGTTTCAGGGCCTGTTGGGTCCTGTGGATCTCCCAGCGCCCCCCATCTGCATAGAGGAACAGGTGCAAGATGCCCCCATCTGCCAAGGCCCTGGCCAGGGCCGCAAGGCCGGCGGCGGGCTCGGCCATGTGGTGCAGAACACCCACGGAATTGATGAGCTGAAATCGCCCCAACGACGGAGCCTCCAGCAGGCTTACACAGTGAAAGCGGATGCGTTGCCCCCCCCCGGAGCGCCGCAGGCGTTCCTGGGCCACGGCCAGGGCCTTGGGGCTGATGTCCAGGGCGGTAACCTGGGCTTCGGGATTGAGATGCACCAGATAGTCACTGCTCACGCCGGAGCCGCAGCCGGCATCCAGAATGTGGAGGGGCTGGCCCGGGTCCGGCGCTCGACCGGTGCAGTGGCTGTAGGCCGTGGCGTAGCACCAACGCCAGTTGTAACCTGGTGGTGGACCATCCTGTAACGGGTCCGGCGGATACGGGAACCTGTTGTAGAAATCACGCACTTGGGGCGTGGCCCCATCAGCCATGGTCATGGAGGAGGAGGTTGCGGCATCAAGTTTGACGTCCCCCCTGCTTTGAGAGGGCAGGGATTCCTTCCATCTGAGCAGTCCTGCTCAGTGATACAGGGGTGGTCCTACGGCTGGCTTCACGTCCGTTTTGACTCTCCACCGGTCCGGCGGCGAGAATCATCTCGGCAGCATTGACGTCGCGGTCTTGGACTGCACCGCAACTGGAGCACTGCCACTCCCTGATGGACAACTCCTTACCTATCCATCGTGATGTCCACAGACCCAACAGATCTGGCTAGAGGGATGGCACCCGTTGATGACGATCACCGTCCAGTCATCTTGCCTTTGCCTTGGATTCCAACAGTGTTCGGGACATTCTCCCGCCTGCATCCGGGATGGAGCGGGCCAGTTTTTTGCTTCTTGGCATCCCGTCCATAGTTCAGGTCTCCAGCACCACCGTTTGGTTTTCACGGATGATGCGGCTTGACAACTGAATGCAGGTGATTCAGCCGTTGATCGCCAATCCTGACGTGCAGCTGCCACCTTCCCCTGGCTGCTGCCAGACGGTGGGGGGCCCTCAGCCTGTGCTTCAGATTCCGTTGCAATTGCCGTAATCGTTTCAACGGAGAGGACAGAAACTTTGGCGGGGGCAAACCTTACGCCATCGGAGGTAGCGGGCGAGAGATACCAAGTCCAGGTCGATGGCGATAGCCCTATCGTTCCTGGGCAAGGGTGTTGGCTCCACCTCCACCACGAAGCTGACAAAGGAGCGCCCACTGGCGTCCTTGATAAGGGTGGCGCTGCGGGGCGCCGAGGGCAGTGGCCTGCTCCGACTTGACCGACACGGGACTGAATCTTTCTTCCTGAGTAGAACCGCCCCTTTTTCAAGGCGGGCATACATGGGATGTCAAGTGGATGGACTGGGCGCCGCGGCATCTCTTGCAGCTCCCCCTCAAACTTACCCACCTGTTACGCAAAGCCTGCTCCAAGTCACGGACGGACTGGTGCAGGACCACGTTGCTGGGGCCTGAAAGCCATGGCCGCTCAGGGGTCCACCTGGCTTGGGTGATGTAGAGCTGCATCAACATCTGAGCCACTTGTTTTCTGTCCCTTCTTATGGAGCTCACGGCTCTTGGCCAGGGCGTCGTTGTAGACCACAGGAGCACAGCCAGACGCCTTTGCTAGTGCCACTTCCTGCTGGGGGTGTGGGCAGAGGCGATAGCGGTAGTGCTGCTTCATGGGGAACAACATCATAGGGAAAGCCGTCCTTCAGGACGGGGCTTGTGTTCCACCACAGCCGGTGGTCAGTAGCGAACCATCGCCGGGCATCCCCTGGAGCTGCAAACATTTGTTCACCCATCCCCTGATTCCCCACAGTTGCAGCGTAGCGTTCTGGCACAGAAGGTCTGAGCCATCAGGCCGTGGCTGCATCGGAGCCTTTCCTTCATGACCGTGACCGTCAGCAGTGGCAGCAGTAGCGTTTCACCGCAGTTGTATGACACCCTGCCGCTTTCCAGCCTACGTCAGGCTGAGCAGCAGGATCGCTTCCCTGATCACACCGAGTTGGATCGGCTGATCAACTTTTTCCAGGGTGGGCAACAACGGGTTGATATTGCCCGCCGCCTTGCCGCCAGCGCTGGCGCCATCATCGCCCAGGCGGCAAACCGCATTTTCTCGGGTGGAACACCCCTGGCTTACCTGGAAGAGCCCCCAAGTCTCACCGCGGCTGTGCCCGGTGTGGGGGCAGCCTTCCCAGAAGGTCGGTCGGAACAGAAAGCCTTTGACCGCTCTGTTGAGACCTTCGCCCAATCCACTGGTTCAGGTCGGGGCTTGTTCAGCCGCTTGCTGGACAACTTCCGCCAGGCGGGGGACGTGGCTGTGGTCACTCCAGCAGGCTTTGCCCCCATTGACGTCTCCCGCTATGGCAAGGAGCGTATGACCAAGTCCCTGCGGGATTTGGGTTGGTTCTTGCGCTATGTGGGCTATGCCGTGGTGGCAGGCGATCCCAGCATTTTGGTGGTCAATGCCCGTGGATTGCGGGAGGTGCTGGAGAAAGGTTGCTCCATTCCCGCTACCCTGCTGGCCCTACAGGAAATGCGGGCTGCGGCAGCGTTTGTATTCCAGGAAGAGCCGGAGAGCCGCCAGTTGGTGGTGGACTGTTTCAATGTCCTGCTCACAGAACTCTCCGAGGGTGGCCCCTCACCCCGTGTCCGCCCTGGTAGCCCGGTGGCCCAAGGGCTCCAGCTTCCGGCAACCTATGCCGAGGCGGCCGCCTCTCCAGGCCGCTATGTGATGCGGCCAGGACTTTCAGGCCGGGAAAAGGCCGAGGTGGTCCGGGCCGCCTATCGTCAAGTGTTGGAGCGGGATGTGGCAAAGGCCTACTCCCTGCGGCTGGCTGCTCCCGAGACTGATGTGCGCAATGGGCGCATCTCCATGCGGGAGTTTGTGCGCAGCATTGGTCATTCTTCGCTGTACCGTCGAGACTTCTATAGCAACCAGTCCAACAGTCGGGTGGTGGAGTTGGCCTTCCGCCATTTCCTCGGACGGGGCGTGAGCACCCTGGAGGAATTCCGTCGGGCTTTTGCTGTGGTCTCCAATGGCGGACAAGGGGCCCTTGTGGACTTCCTGGTGGATTCTGCTGAGTACGGCCGCGTCTATGGCGAGGAGACAGTTCCTTACCTGCGGGATCTGGGGGAAGAAGCCCAGGAAAGCGCCAACTGGGGTCCCAACCGCAAGCTTTTTAATTATGCGGCGCGCTTTCAGGGGGCTCCCCAGTATGTGACCAGCTTCTCTGGCCAACGCCGTCCCCTCCCGGATCAACATGCTTACGGCGGCGCCAACGATCCCCTGGCCAATCAATATGGCGCCATCTTCCCATCCAGCACCAATGCCCCTAAAACCCTGGCCGCAGGCTTTGGCTACGATAGTCGACGGTTGTTTGTGGGCAGTGCTCCCGGACTGAGCGCCCAGATGGGCTCAGGGGACTCTCGCAAGCCCCGCCCCACCACATCAGGCCCCAAGGTGGTCCGCCTGCAACAGGTGGCCACGGGTGGGGCCTCAATCCCCCGCCGTGGAGGCCAGCCCAGCATCCGTTATACCGAATCCTCCACCCAGGCTGTTGTGGCAGCCGTCTACCGGCAGATCCTGGGTACTCTGGGCTATGAGGGAGAACGTCTCTCTACCGAAGAGGTCAAGCTGGAGAATGGGGACATCACCTTGCGTGATTTTGTGCGGGTGGTGGCCTGCTCCAACAGATTCCGTAAGCGCTATTGGGATGGCTTGTACGTGGTCAAAGCCATTGAGGTGATCCACCGTCACCTGCTGGGACGTCCCACCTATGGCCGCTGGGAAATGGACGCCTATTTTGAGGTGGCCTCCCGCCAAGGCTTCTATGGCATCGTGAATGCCATGGTGGACTCTCAGGAATACAGCCAGGTCTTTGGGGACGATACGGTTCCTTATGAGCGCTACATTACCCCAGCGGATCGGGTAACGCGCCAGGTTCCAGGGCTGCGACCGGATTACAACATCCCCTATGTGGGGGATACATCCAACCCTCTCCGTGGGGAGCGACGGCCCGAGCGGCGGCCAGCCAGGGGATTCCAGTACAGCGGCGCCTTGCCACGCCGTGGCGTGGATCGTGTCCGCCCCTTCCTTGCGGCCCGGACCACGGTCATGCCATCGGTGGCGGCGCCCCGCTTTATGCGGGGACTCCCCCTTCCCCGCAAAGAGGCGGTGTCCCTCACCAATCGTGGCGACAGCAGCCAACTCCAGCAGGTGATCCGCGCTGCCTACTGCCAGGTGTTGGGCAATATCCAACCCATGGAATCCGAACGGCTTACCGGAGCGGAATCCCGACTGGCCAATGGCACCATCACGGTGCGGCAGTTTGTGCGGGAGATTGCCCTGAGCAACCTGTACCGCTGCCGCTATTTCGAGGTTTGCAACCCTCAGCAGTTCGTTGCCTTCAACTTCCGCCACCTGCTGGGACGGCCTCCAGCCAATCAGCAGGAGTTGGCTGTCCATGTCCGCCTAGCGGTAGAAAAGGGTGTGGTGGCTGAGGTGGACAGCTATGTCTACAGCGATGAGTACCTGCAGCGCTTTGGGGAAGACGGGGTACCCTATTCCATCGAAGACGCCCTCCCTCGCACCTACAATACCCCCAACTTTACAACGGTGTTTGCCGAGATGCCGGCGGGGGCTCAGCCCGCCACCAGTACGGTGTCCGATGTGGAGCCGCCCCCTTGGACAGCCAAGGTGAGCAGCCGGGACTCCATGCCGGGCTTTCTTAAGGGAGTGCCAATGCGCAATCTCCCGAGAAATCTGCTGTTTACCCCAGCGACAGGGTTGTTCTCAGCGCCTGGTCAATCGAGGCGAATGCCACCACCGGTCAAGCTCCGCCTCTCCCCCAACCCCAGTGAACAGGAACTGACAGTTGTGGTCAATGGCGCCTACCGGCAACTTCTGGGCCGGGTTCCCCTCGCGGAAGAGCGGCTGACCTCGGCTGAGTCCCAACTCCGTTCCGGGCGTATCACGGTGGCTGGTTTCATTGCACAGGTGAGTGCCAGTTCCCTGTTCCAAAATCGACTATCTTCCCTTTCCGCGCTGAAGGCGGCGGATGCGGCGTACATGGCCCTTCAGGGTCGCTCCCCCAGTCCAGCCGAGGCCAGTGCATTTGCTGACCAACAGGCCCGTCTTGGTAAAGCGGCCGCTGTGGCAACTCTCTTGGATACACCTGAGTACAAAGACCGTTTTGGGGACAACACCGTGCCCGTAGTGGAAGGAACCCAGACGTTCCCCGGCCGCAGTCAGGCCGTAATCACGCGGACAGCACGCCTGGATGGTGGGCCCGCGGGCATCACCCCACGACGGCCTTGAGCCCGATGCCCCAAAGTCACCTTGGGCCAAGGCGTTGTTTCAATGTTGGAAATCTGGAAGTCTTCACTGGAATTCCTAACATCCCAGTGCCTTGGCCAAGGGAACTTTCCTATAACGAGCAGCAACCAGTGGCGTGGTATTGTCTCCAGTCAAGACAAGGCTAATTGTCTCATGTCCGTTGATGCCACTGGCTTGTCTATGCCTGTGCTGCCTTTTCTTTTCAGTGATCATTTGCTGTTGTGAAGAACTGTTACGTGGACCTGGGAATTCCCGGCAATACGGTCCGCATGGAAAGCGTGCCACGGTTTGCATTGGGGTGTGGCAATCAAACTTTACCTCCTTTGTGTTTGTTACAGAACCAGGGGTGTGACTGCTCCTGACCGCTCCGAATCCCCTAATCTCCACTAGGCATTGGCAAAGGTGGCTCCTCTGGTCCTTCATGATCAGTTCAGCTTGCCTTAACTCTTCCAATCCCCCCCCTAAACCTGGTCTCTTCAAGGGAGACCGTACGCTTCGAGGCCGAACTGAATGAGCATCGTCTCCAATTCGATCATCAACGCCGATGCCGAGGCACGCTACTTGAGCCCCGGTGAACTGGATCAAATCAAATCTTTTGTCTCTGGCGGTGCCCAGCGGCTGCGAGTAGCAAATGCTCTTAGCGAAAACCGCGAGCGCATCGTCAAGCAGGCTGGCAGTCAACTGTTCCAGAAAAGGCCGGACGTCATCTCTCCCGGTGGCAATGCCTATGGAGAGGACATGACTGCGGCCTGTCTGCGGGACATGGACTACTATCTGCGTCTGGTCACCTATGGGATTGTCTCTGGTGATGTCACCCCCATTGAGGAGATCGGCATCATTGGTGCCCGCGAAATGTACCGCTCGTTGGGCACTCCCTTGGATGCCATTGTCGAGTCGGTGCGTGAAATGAAGTCTGCATCCCTATCCCTCCTTGGTGGCCAGGACGCCGATGAGGCATCCTTTTACTTTGACTATGTGATTGGCGCCCTGTCCTGAGGCCGCCGCATTTTCTCCCCCAGGTTCTTCTTCCATTCTCCACGCTTCTCAGGTCATGCAAGACGCAATCACGTCTGTCATCAATTCTTCCGACGTTCAAGGGCTTTACCTGGACGACGGCTCCATGTCCAAGCTGCAGTCCTACTTCCGCAGTGGTGAGTTGCGGGTGCGGGCCGCTGCGACCATTAGCGCCAATGCTTCCGCCATTGTTCGCGATGCTGTGGCCAAGGCCCTCCTCTACTCGGATATCACCCGTCCTGGTGGCAACATGTACACCACCCGCCGCTATGCTGCCTGCATCCGCGATATGGACTACTATCTGCGGTATTCCACTTACGCCATGCTGGCTGGCGACACATCCATCCTGGATGAGCGGGTTCTGAATGGCCTCCGTGAGACCTACAACTCCCTGGGCGTGCCCATCGGCGCCACCGTGCAGGCCATCCAGGCCATGAAGCAGGTCACTGCCTCCCTGGTGGGTGCTGACGCCGGCAAGGAAATGGGTGTTTACTTTGACTACATCTGCTCCGGCCTGGGCGGCTGATCGCCTGGCGGATCGGATCCCCCAGTGAGGAACGATTTTATGCGTCTTTTCAAGATCACCGCTTGCTTGCCCACGCAGCGCAATATCCGCGCCCAGCGGGAATTGCAAAACACCTATTTCACCAAGTGGGTTCCCTACGATAGCTGGTTCGCTGAGCAGCAGCGCATCCAGAAGCAAGGGGGAAAAATCCTCAAGGTTCAGCTTTGTGCGGGTCGCCAGCAAGACAATGTTGGCCTTTAGTTGGTTCACTTGGTGAGCTCACCCCACAAGCCCCTCCCAATCAAGGCCTGGCTTTGCCAGGCTTTTTCTATGCCTGGAGCTTGGAGGGGTGACTGCGCTCCAGCTGGTGGGGGGACTTCCCACCCACGCCAAGCTCTGGGGCAAACCGAAAAAAGCTAGGCTCTCAATCAGAATCAGCATGATTAGGGTATTGCCTCCACTTGCCACTGCAGTGGGGCCTGGCTTGGCTGGTGCTTTTCATTGGGGAGAGCAACTGCTGAACCAAAGCCTCATGGCCCCATGGCCCCTGAGCTTGGCTGTGGTCACCTTCCTGGGTCTTCTCACATCCCTGGGCCCCTGCTCCCTTTCTCTTCTGCCGGTCACCATGGCGTTTCTGGCGGGAACCAACTCTGGTCGGTTGCTCCCCTGGCAGCGCAGCAGTGCATTTGCGGCGGGCATTGTGGCCACCCTGACGGGGCTCGGTCTCGTCAGCTCCCTCATGGGACGGATCTATGGCCAGGTTCCTGCCATGGCAATGGTGTTGGTGGCTGGTCTGGCATTGGTCATGGGCCTCAATCTCCTGGGGCTGCTGCCCATGGCTTGGCCCACAGGACCGACAGGGCAATGGATCCATGGCCGCATCCCACCGGTCCTTGCCCCCATGGCGGCTGGTCTGGCTTTTGGACTGGCGGCCTCCCCCTGCACGACGCCTGTCCTGGCTGTGCTCCTGACATGGATTGGCAGCGCAGGCCGTCCCCTGTTGGGCACCGTGCTTTTGGCTGGCTTTGGCGTCGGGCAAGTGCTGCCCCTTCTCCTGGTGGGGACCGCTGCCGCGTCCCTTCCCAAACTCCTGGCGCTCCGTTCCAGGACCCAGTGGATTCCACGCCTCAGCGGCGCCGTCCTGGTATCGGTTGGCAGTATCCTTTTGCTCTCGCAGCTCCCCATGCCCTCTTAAGCCATGGCACCTGATGCTGCACGGGTCTTTCGCCCCACACAACGACTGCTTGCCCTACTGGGGGACCTGCGGTTGGCCATTGGCTTGCTGCTGCTTATTGCCCTGGCCAGTGCCTTGGGCACAGCCTTACCCCAAAATGAGCCCGCTGGCGCCTATCACGACCACTACGACACCCAACCCTGGTTGGGCCTGCTGACAGGGGCCCCCATTCTGGCTCTGGGGCTGGACCACGTCTACTCCAGTGATTGGTTTCTTGCATTGCTGGCGCTGCTGGCCACATCCCTGGCCATATGTAGCATTCGGCGCCAGTGGCCTGCCCTGCGATCAGGACTGCAGTGGGTGGACCACCAGCATCCCCACCAGTTGAGCCAGTACAGCATTGGGCTTACACGAGAGGCGGAACCCCAAAGTCTCTGGAAACTGGCCCAACTCCTGCAACAACGGGGCTGGAAGGTGCAACAGAATTCAGGGCGACTGGCGGCCAGGCAAGGGGTGATGGCTGGCCGGAGTGGGCCCCTCCTGGTTCATGTGGGTTTGATTGTGCTGATGACTGGAGCAGCCTGGGGTGCCCTGGGTGGCCAACGACTGGAGCGTTTTTTGGCGCCTGGCCGAAGCTTGGACCTGATCAGCCGTCAAGGGGAAGTCAAGCTGTCCATTCAGCTCCAGGATTTTTCTGTAGATCGCGACCCAAGGGGTCAGGCGCAGCAGTTCCACTCTCAACTCCTGTTCTCCGCCCCCACCATGGCCACCAAGCGCCATGTGGACATCAGTGTCAATCACCCTGCCCGCATAAGCGGCGTGACGGTGTATCAAGCGGATTGGCGGGTGGATGCCCTGACAGTGCAACTGGGTCGCAGCCCCCGGATGCAGTTTCCGCTCCGGCCTCTGCCCAGCCTGGGGGAGGGGGTTTGGGGATTGGCTCTGCCATTGCACCCGGACGGATCTCACCCCGTCTTGCTCACCATTGCCAGCGAGCAGGGGCCTGTACTGGTGTACGATAGCAATGGGGAGAGGCTGGGGACACTGCGGATTGCTGGCCCCCCGCTGGATGTGGGTGGGTTGCCCATCCGCATCACCCATGTGCTGCCCGCCAGTGGCCTGCTGATCAAGAGGGATCCTGGCGTTCCTCTGGTCTACGCAGGATTCGCCGTGGCCCTGCTGGGTGGTGGCCTGAGCGTATTGGGCAGCCGCAAGCTCTGGGCCATTGCAGCCCAAGGCCAGCTTCATGTGGCCGGCATCAGCAACCGGGATGTGGTGGGTTTTAGTGAGGCACTACCCCGCTTACTGGATTCCCTCATTGACGCTGGCCATGGTGAACCGTAATCACCGTGTGAATATTGCCCCGGGGTGAAAAATCAGCCACCAGCTCCATCCAGCGGGGTGAGCAGGCTGCGACGCAATCGTCCAAAATGCGGTTGGTCACCTCCTCATGGGAAATGCAGTGGTCCCGCCAGCGGTTGACGTAGAGCTTGAGGGACTTGAGCTCCAGGACTTTTGGACCAGGTTGGTAATGGAGGCGCAGCACTGCAAAGTCAGGGTAGCCAGAGAAGGGGCACTTGCATGTGAAGTCTGGTAATTCAATGGCGATGTGGTAGGAGCGGCTAGGGTTGGGATTGTCGAAGCAGATCAACTCAGCAGCAGCGATGGCCCGCTCCCCGTAGCGGGGCGTGGTGGTTTGGCGCTCTGTCATGCCAGATGAATGGTCCTGAAGGGACTCCAGAAGGGGCGGTGGTTTTCACCCTACAAGGGGACAAGGCGGTCCCATCTCTGAAATCTTTTGAAAGATTTGCAACAAACCCCCAAAATGTTTGCTGTGAACAGTGCAGAGGGCCTATATGTGAGACTGAGGACAAAACGTTGAGCGCACCCGATGGCTCCGGCTTCAAAAGTGCGCTGGAAGTAGCCAAACCGCGACGGTGAAGCAACGCGCCTCTTTAACAAAGCGGATTTCGCCAGTCCATGGCTGGCACTGCCCGTTCTGTGGAGGTCTCTCTCATGGTCCAACTCAAGTATCGTGGTGTTGATTATGACACCACCCACAAGCACTCCGATCTCAGTGATCAACCCGTTGAACACGTTTACCGGGGGATCCATTTCAGTCAGGCTCCTCGTCATGAGGCCGCTGCCCTGTCGGATCGGCCTGTGCGCGTGAGCTATCGGGGGGCGGTCTATGAAACCCGCATCGCCGAAGCACGGAAGCGTTAATTCTGTAGCCATAGCTACTGAAAAACAGGGGCCACACCCCACTAATGGCAAAGGAATCAACTTTCCCCTATGGATTTGTTCCTTAGTCCGGTGGCCGGTGTGGCTTCTTCCGTGTCTTCAGCCCCTTTAGCCTCTGCTGGGATTTCTTCTCCCCCTGCCCAGCGAATTTCCGTCCATAGTGCTGTGGGAATGTTGTGGCTCCAGTTGCACTTTGAAAATTGCCACTGGGACTCTTTAGCGGCTGGGCGCGTTGAGCTTGAGCCTGACACCTTGTCGGAATTTCTTGCCGATTGCTCCGCCGCTGGCGTGGTCTGCTGTAGTCCATTGCCACCAGCCTGACCCACCCCATTAGCTCCACTCTCCCCGCTGGATTCTTAATTCTGTATTTCTAGTGTCATGAAGAAAGTTGAAGCAATTATCCGTCCTTTCAAGCTGGATGATGTGAAGGTTGCCTTGGTCAATGCTGGCATTGTCGGCATGACGGTGACCGAGGTGCGCGGCTTTGGCCGTCAGAAAGGCCAAGTGGAACGCTACCGTGGCTCCGAATTCACCGTTGAGTTTCTTCAGAAGCTCAAGCTGGAAGTGGTGGTGAACGATGACAAGTTGGAAACAGTGGTGGATGCCATCCAAAATGCCGCCCGCACGGGTGAGATTGGGGATGGAAAGATCTTCATCTCACCGGTGGAGAGCGTGTTGCGCATTCGCACCGGCGACCGGGACACCACTGCCCTCTAGGGGGACACAGTCTGGCTTTAAGCACCAGCAGCAGATTACTTGCCTTGGCCAAGGGCTGCCTGAACTGTGGCCTCCACCTGTTTTGGTTCCACAGTGCATCGTCCCTCACGCTTGTCGGGCTGTACCAGGTGGAGCCAGTACTCCTGGTTGCCGGAAACACCTTTGATGGGTGATGGTGCCAACCCCACGGCACACCAGTTGAGGCGGTCTGCTTTGGCCTGAGCAGCCTTGATGGCGCTGACCTGTGCCTGGGCATCCCGCACCACCCCGCCGCGGCCCACCAGCGCCCGCCCCACTTCAAATTGGGGCTTAATCAACACAGCCGCCTCCTGGGGTGGTTTCAGCAGGGCCTTCAGCGCCGGCAAAACCAGTTGCAGAGAAATGAAGGAAAGATCGGCCACTGCCAGATCGGCCCAGACCTCATCAGGTCCATACAGTACTGCAGGGGTGAGGTGACGCAGGTTGCAGCGTTCTTTGAGCACCAGCCGCGGATCCTGACGTAGACGCCACGCCACCTGCCCATAGCCGACATCCACCCCATAGATGCGCCGGCAGCCTTGTTGTAGCAAGCAATCCGTGAAGCCACCGGTGGAGATGCCGGCATCCACGGCTGTGCGTCCAGCCACCTGCAATCCAAAGGCGCGGATGGCGCCCAGCAATTTCTCCCCCCCGCGGGAGACAAACCGGGCCTGTTGCCGCACCTGCAAGGCAAGGTGACAACTGGTGGCCAGGCCAGGCTTGTCCAGGATTCGGGTTCCACTACGCACCCAGCCTGCCCGGATCCAGCGCTGGGCCTGTTGGCGGCTGGGGGCCAGGCCCCGCTCCACCAAAAGCTGATCCAGTCGCATCTGTCCTTGTCCCATGGTCAGTCTTTTGTCATCCCAATCCTGAATTCTTGCCTGCCTTGCCTGGCAGTCTGCCCTCGGTGAGCCGGTAAGTTATTCCTTCTGTTGTGGCCGGATTGTGATTGAACGCTACGCCCTCCCGGACATGGCGGCCATCTGGAGTGATGAAGCCCGCTATCAGCGCTGGCTAGAGGTGGAATTAGCCGCTTGTGAGGCCAACTGTCAACTGGGGCGGATTCCCCCCGAGGCCATGGAGGACATCCGGGCCAGGGCCGGCTTCCAAGTGGAGCGGATCCTTCACATTGAAGCCCAGGTGCGCCACGATGTCATTGCATTTCTCACCAACGTGAATGAGCAGGTGGGTAATGCGGGGCGCTACATCCACATGGGCATGACCAGCAGCGACGTGCTGGACACGGCCCTGGCTCTGCAGATGAAGGCGGCGGTGGCCCTGCTGCGGCAAGAACTCAGCCAATTGGAGACCGCCATCAGCCAACAGGCTCAACTCCATAAGCACACCGCCATGATTGGCCGTTCCCACGGCATCCACGGGGAACCCATTACCCTGGGTTTCAAGTTGGCTGGCTGGCTGGCGGAGGTGCAGCGCCACCAGGAGCGCCTGGCCCGGCTGGAGCAGGTGGTGGCCATAGGCCAGATCAGTGGCGCCATGGGCACTTACGCCAATATTGACCCCCGTGTGGAGGCCATGGCCTGTAGACGGCTTGGCCTCACCCCGGACACCGTCAGCACCCAGGTGATCAGCCGTGATCGCCATGCCGAGTATGTACAGACCATGGCCTTGGTGGGGTCAACGCTGGATCGTTTTGCGACAGAGATTCGTAACCTGCAACGGACCGATGTGCTGGAGGTGGAAGAGCACTTTGCCAAGGGGCAGAAGGGCAGTTCCGCCATGCCTCACAAGCGCAACCCCATCCGCAGTGAACGCATCAGCGGCTTGGCGCGGCTGCTGCGGGGCTATGCCATGGCGGCTTTGGAAAATATGCCCCTGTGGCATGAACGGGACATCAGCCACAGCTCCGCTGAGCGGGTGCTCCTGCCCGATTGCTCCATCACGCTCCACTTCATGCTGCGGGAGATGACCGCTGTGGTGGCTGGGCTGGTGGTCTACCCGGAGACCATGCTCCGCAACATGACCATCTACGGTGGGGTGATCTTTAGTCAGCAGGTGATGCTGGCGCTGGTGGCTGCTGGCTTGAGCCGAGAGGAAGCCTATGCTCTGGTGCAACACCATGCCCACCAGGCCTGGAATCAGCCAGGTGGTGACTTCCAAGCCAGTCTGGCCCATGATCCACGGGTGACGACCCATCTCCATGGGGAGGCCTTGGCGGCATGTTTTTCTCCTCAACAGCACCAGGTGAACCTGGACCGGATTTGGCAGCGTCTGGGCTTGTGAGGAGCCGTCCCAACATAGCCCCACAGCACCATGAATCCCTCCCTCCTCGCCACTCAGCTTAAGGAGAAGGCCTTGTCCATGGGATTTGCAGTGGCGGGCATCGCCCGGGTGGATCAGCCGGCAGCGCTACCTGCCCGCACTGCTGCCCTGGAACGTTGGTTACAGGCGGGGTACCAGGCCTCTCTGGGCTGGATGGAGGATCCACGGCGTCGCCGTGTTGAGAGTCTGCTGCCGGGGGTACGCAGTCTGTTGGCGGTGGGCCTGAACTATTGGACAGACCAGCAGCAACGCCCCGGTGTACTTTCAATTGCCCGCTATGGATGGGGGCGCGACTATCACCGCACCATTTACCGGCGCCTGCGAACCATAGGGCGCTGGCTTAGCCAGCATCACCCGGACTGCCACTGGCGCGTCTGTGTGGACAGCGCCCCACTGATGGATAAAGCCTGGGCGGAGGCGGCCGGGATCGGCTGGATTGGCAAGCATAGCAACCTGATCCATCCCCACCATGGCTCCTGGCTCTTGTTGGGCCACCTGCTCACTACCGTGGCGCTGCTAGCGGACCCCCTCCAGCCCCCCCTCTGTGGCCGTTGCCGCCGCTGCCTGGAGGTGTGCCCCACCGGCGCCATTCCCGAACCCTTCGTGGTAGACAGCCGCGCCTGTATCGCCTTTCACACCATTGAAAATCGCAACCCTACCCTACCGCCCCATGTGGCCAAGAGCTTGCAGGGCTGGATCGCCGGTTGCGATCTTTGCCAACAGGTTTGCCCCTGGAACCGGATGGTTACGCCCACGGTGGATCCCGAACGTCAGCCGGCGGACTGGATGCTCACGGCCAACGCCGAGCAATTGCTCCGCTGGGACGATGCCACTTGGGATGAGAAGCTGCGGGGCTCCGCCCTGCGGCGCATCAAGCCCTGGATGTGGCGCCGCAATATCCACGCCGCCGTCACCGGTCAGTCTTGATGAGGCTGGCCTGTCCACCTATCATGGATGGCGCCAGTGGACATGCGACAGATGTTGGCGGTTGCCATTTTGGCGGCGGGGAAGGGAACGCGCATGCGCAGTGCCCACCCCAAAGTGCTTCAGCCCCTGGGAGGCGCCACGTTGGTGGACTGGGTCCTCCAGGCTTGTGAACTCCTCAATCCGCAACGGCGTCTGGTGGTGGTGGGTCACCAGGCAGAGCGGGTGCGACAGCACATGCAGCGCCATCACCAGCATGTGGAGTTTGTCCTGCAGCAGCCCCAGAAGGGCACGGGGCACGGTGTCCAACAGCTCCTGCAACCCTTGGGGAATTTTACCGGGACCTTATTGGTGCTCAATGGGGATGTCCCCCTGCTGCGCAGCGCCACCCTGGGCCAGTTGGTACGGCACCATCGCCAGAGCGGCAGCGCCGTGACTCTCCTGACCGCCCGTCTGGAGGACCCCAGGGGCTACGGACGGGTCTTTTGCAATGACCAGCAGCAGGTGACCGCCATTGTGGAAGATCGGGACTGCACCGCTGAGCAGCGCCGCAACAGGCTCATCAACGGAGGCGTGTACTGCTTCCACTGGCCTTCGGTGGCCGCAGTGCTCCCCCATCTCAAGGCGGAGAACCAGCAACGGGAAATTTATCTAACCGATGCCGTGGGTCTTCTGGAGCCAGCCACCCCGTTCACGGTGGAGGACGCCACAGAGATCAGTGGCGTCAATGATCGCGGCCAACTGGCGGCCTGTGAGCAGGTGTTGCAGCAGCGATTACGGCAGCAGTGGTTGGCGGCAGGCGTAAGCTTCCTGGATCCTGCCAGTTGCAGCCTCAGCCTTGGAACCCGCTTGGGCCGGGATGTGGTGGTGGCCCCCCAAACCCATTTTCGGGGCAACAACAGCATTGGGGACGGCTGCCGCATTGGTCCCAGCGCCTTGATCGAGGACAGCCAGTTGGACGAGGGTGTTGAGGTGATGTTTTCCGTGGTGCGCCAGGCACGGCTGGCCAGGGGCTGCACCGTTGGGCCGTTTGCCCATCTGCGGCCAGGGACGGTGCTGGGGGAGCACTGCAAGGTGGGTAACTTCGTGGAAGTGAAAAACAGCCATCTGGGCGCTGACGTCAAGGCCAGTCATCTGAGCTATCTGGGGGATGCCCAGTTGGGACGTGGCGTCAATGTGGGTGCCGGCACCATCACGGCCAATTTTGATGGGACGAGCAAACATCCCACCGCCATTGGGGAGGGCAGCAGTATTGGGGCCAATACCGTGCTTGTGGCGCCGGTGACGGTGGGGCGGGATGTCACCGTGGCGGCTGGCTCCACCATCACCAAAGACGTGACGGATCACGCCCTGGCCGTTGCCCGCTGCCGGCAGGTGGAGAAGAAGGGCTGGCATAAGACAGCAGATCCCCATGGTTCCAATACCGTCGCCAGTTCCACACCGGGGCCGGCAGCAGAACCCTCCTAAATCCTGTTCAGCCAGGCTTGCAGGAGGGGAATGAGGCGTTCCAAAACGACACCGCGACTGGCCTTCAGCAGCAAATGATCACCGGGCTTCAGCCATGCCAGCAAATGACTGAGGGCTGCCTGAGGTTCATCCACCTGCACCACCGGCAACCCCTGGCCCGCACCAGCCGCCAGAGCATTTCCAAGGGGACCGTCGTCCACCACCACCAGCCCATCAAAGCCCCGCCGGCCCACATGTTCCCCAATGCGCTGATGCCAGGCCATGGCGAAGGAGCCCAGTTCCAACATGGGACCCAACACGGCAAAGTGGCGCCCCTGTTGTTCAGCCACCATATCTGTGGTGGCCATCACAGCTTCAGGGGAAGCGTTGTAGGTCTCGTCCCAGATGGTGATGGAGCCCACCATCAGTTGACGGGCCCGTCCTCCCGGGAGTCGCACCTGGGCCAGGTGATGGTTCTCGGGTGTTACGCCCAGATGCTGGGCACAAGCCAGGGCCAGCATCAGGTTACGGGCCTGGTGGGTCCCCGGCAGGGGCAAATGCCAGCGGCGCCCCCCAAAGTGCAATGCATTGCCTTTCAGTTGGCCACACCGGTCTGCTAGGGGGAGGTGGGAAGGTAAGGGGTCATCCTCCAGGGCCACACGATGGACCGCACCATGCCAACGGGCCGCCAGGCTGGCTTCCAACAGGCGATCCCCGGCTGGGATCACCACCACCCCTGTGCTGGCCAGGGCTGTGGTGATTTCACATTTGGCTGCGGCAATGGCCTCGCGGCTGCCCAGGCGACCGATGTGGGCTGAACCGATGTTGGTGATCACCACCAGATCCGGTTCTGCGCAACGGCTCAACTCAGCGATTTCTCCCGGCCCCCGCATGGCCATCTCCACCACCATGGCCACCACGGCTTTATCCGCCCCCAGGATGGTGCGGGGGACGCCAACGGCATTGTTTTCATTCCCCTGGCTGGCATGAATGGCGCCCAAGGGGGCCAGCAGGGCTTTAATCAGTTCTCGTGTCGTGGTTTTGCCCGCGGATCCCGTCACTGCCACCAGGGGCAAGCCCAACTGCCGCCGCCAGGCTCGGGCCAGATCCTGATAGGCCCGATGGGTGTTGGCCACCGGCAGCAAGGGCAGGGGCGGCTGGCGGGGCGCCGCCGTGGCTTCCACAATGGCGGCGCAAGCCCCTCGTGCTGCCGCCTCGGGTAGGTAATGGTGTCCATCAAAGCTTTCGCCACGGAGGGCCAGGAAGATTTCCCCCACCAGCAACTGGCGGCTATCGGTGTTGATGCCGCGGCTGGGACGCTGGGACAAGGGGGCAGAGGAGATGGAGCAGCCCAGAATCCGGCCGCAGTCTGCTGGGGAGAAGGAACAGGGCACGATCCATCAATACCTTCCCCACGGTAACGAGCCGGGGCACGGGTGGCCAGGCGCTACGTTGCCTACTGCCAAGCGTTCTGCCAAGCGTTTTCAGGTGAGGGGAAGGAATTTTTCGGCACCCCTGGCAGCATCCTGCATCCGCACGCTACTGCGGATGCTGACCTGCTTGAGGCGATTCTCGAAGTACTGATGGAACACCTGGTTGTCGGAGTAAGTCGTCGGATCAGCCCAATAAGCCCCCAGGCGCCCTACCAATCCGGCAATCCAATCCGCTGCTTGCAGTGTCTTGATAGCGGTGGCTTTCCAGATGGAACGGCGGCTCGATAAGACGAGCCTTTGGTTCCTCACCCCCATACATGTTTTGCGAGGCCCTGGTGATCAGTTCTGGGCGTTGATCATGGTCATCGAGAATCAGAACGAAATTGTCGGATGGCAGGCAATCATCTTTGCAGAATTGGTCAATCCGCTTCATTGCTTCGCGAAGGATCGCTTGCTGGAGGTTATTTGGGTTATGGGCATCTGGCGGCTTGGTCTTTCGAATTCCAACATAGAAGACCAAGCCGCCGAGATCTCTGATTTTGTTGAGCAGGCGATCTGTGAAGTGCCTGAGTTCTGGGTACTTGCGGACATTCCCGACTGTGTAAAGGCTGGACCCCTTCTTTTCCCACTGGGCCGGATGCTTCTTAGAGCTTTTAATCTCGTATGAGAGAAGCTCACATTTACGTTGAAAGAACCAGGTACCAAACCCGCGTACCCGTTCGGAGGGCAAGATGAAACCCGCCAGGCCAAACACCGGACTGTCATTGTGTTTGCTGTCTTGCCGGCTGATGTAGGGACCAATGTGGCCAAATTCGTCCAGGTAGGCGAAGTAGGTCACAGGTGGGCCTGCAGAGAACACGAAAGCCCGCGCCAGAACGCGGGCCTCGGAAAGAGGGCAAGCCCTGAAAGGCCTGCGTCTCATAATTATTGTACCCGATTGACCCAGAGAAGTCAAGGCCTGGGTCCGGGAGCTTGGGACGAAGCGGGGGTGAGGTGGTAGTCCGGCGCTTCTCGCAAGGTACCCGCCATAGGTCTAGGTCACGGATCCAGGTCGCTGATGGAACCGTTACACCAATGCACAACTGCGGTCCGGGTGCTCCAGCCCTTTTGGGTCCGTCATCACAGCAGGCTGGTTCCCAGTCTCCCGTCGTGGTTTTGCCGGCGGATGCCCTCACCGCCACCAGGGGCAAGCCCAAATGCCAACGCCAACGCCCCGGCCAGATCGGTGGGGTGCCGCCGCCTCTTCAATGGCGGCTCAAGCCGGGTTCTGGGGGCATCAGGCTGGGGAGATGGAAGTGGGAATAATGAAGAAGTGCATGGCACTTTGCCATGTCAGTCATCTATGCAGGGTGGACGATCACGCTGGGGCTGGTAAAGTAGAGGCCAAGATTGGCACCCGGTCCCCATCATCGACTCAGCAGCCACAACGAACGCCACAGAACTGGGGGACCTGCTGATTGATGTCCTGCCACCCGACCGCAGCACCATGGGGAACCGCTCAGCACGGGAGGCCCTCAGCAGGGCAGCAGAGCGGCAGATCAGCGAAGCGGAATACGAATACATCAGGGACATGGTGCTGCGGCATGGCACCGTGAAGAAGGGCAGGGGGCGTGGTGGTTCCATCGCCCTGGCGGAGGGCACTGAGGGGGGCAGCCGCTACGAGGCGCCCGCTGCTCCTGCCAGGAATGGGCGCAGGCCTTCAGTGGGGCAGCGTAGGATTGTCGCTGCGACTCCAGAACCCGCCTTCCGGATTGGGCAGAAATTGACCCTCTCCCAACTGGAGTCGTTCCTCTGGAAAAGCGCGGACATCCTGCGGGGGAGCATGGATGCTTCGGAATTCAAGGACTACATCTTCGGAATGCTGTTCCTGAAACGCCTTTCCGATGCCTTTGAGGAGGCGAGGGAAGGGGTGGTCAAGCACTACCAGGACAGTGGTAAAACCCGCTCCGAAGCAGAGAACCTGGCAAACGATGAAGACGAGTACCACAGGACGTTCTACGTTCCGGAGCGGGCGCGGTGGGGCAACCTCAAGGGCCTCAAGCACGACATCGGCGCAGAACTGAACAAGGCCACCGAAGCCATTGAGGAGCACAACCCCACCTTGGAGGGGGTGCTGGTCTCCATTGACTTCAACATCAAGAACAAACTCGATGACCGCAAACTCAGGGACCTGCTCTCCCACTACTCCACCTTCCGGCTGCACAATGAAGACTTTGAACGTCCTGATCTTTTGGGGGCCGCCTACGAGTATCTCATCAAGATGTTTGCCGACTCGGCGGGGAAGAAAGGGGGTGAGTTTTACACTCCCAGCGAAGTGGTGAAACTTCTGGTGGCCCTGTTGAAACCCCATGCCGGGATGACGGTGTATGACCCCACCTGCGGCTCCGGGGGAATGCTGATCCAAACCAGGAACCACCTGGCAACCCATGGGGAGGACCCGGCCAATTTGCAGTTGTTCGGCCAGGAAAGGAACCTGGGCACCTGGGCAATCTGCAAACTCAACATGTTCCTCCACGGGGTGCTCAGTGCAGACATCAAAAAAGGCGACACCCTGGGGGAACCGCAACATCAGAAGGGGGGAGAATTGATGCGATTTGATCGGGTAATCGCCAATCCCCCCTTCTCCCCGGAAAACTGGGGCCATGACCTTGCCAAGCACGATGGCTTTGGACGGTATCGCTTTGGCATCCCGCCCCAAAACTATGGAGAGATGGCATTTGTTCAACATATGATCGCCTCCATGAACCAGAAGGGCGTCATGGGTGTTGTGGTGCCCCATGGGGTGCTCTTCCGTGGTGACGCAGAGGGGGAAATCCGCAAAGGCATCCTTGAGGACGATTTGATTGAAGCGGTGATCGGTTTGCCACCTAAGTTGTTCTATGGAACCGACATTGCCGCAGTATTGCTAATCATTAACAAGACCAAGGCCTCGCAGCGGCGGGGCAAGGTGCTCTTTATCAACGCTGAATTGGGCTACCAGAAAGGTCGCGGGAAGAAGCGGAATACTCTGAGGGGTCAAGACGTTGAGAAAGTCATTGGGTGCTTTAATGCCAATAATGCAATCAAGCGGTTCTCACAGGTGGTGCCCTTGGAGGAGATTCGAGAAAATGACCACAATCTCAGCATCCGTCGCTATGCCGACACCTCGCCCCCGCCAGAACCCTTTGACGTACGGGGCATTCTCCACAGCGGGGTGCCCATCACAGAAATTGAGGATGACTACATCCAGGAGATTCTTGATGGCTTTGACGTGGGTGCTGTGCTGGCTCCCAAAGATGCCGAATATCTCAAATTCAGGGACCACATCAAAGAAAAATCCCAGATTCGCCAACACCTGGGGAATGCATCTGACGCCGTGATTCAGCAAGTGGAACGGTGGTGGGACAAATACGGGGTTTCATTGGCTCGGATTGATGCTGAGGCCAAAGAGGCGGAAGCCGTGATGCACGGGTTTTTGAGGGAGTTGGGGTATGAGTGAAATAAAGCGAGTACCTCTTAGAGAATTGATTTGTATCGCCAAGGGTAAAAAACCAGCGATAATAAGAGATCATCAGCAGAGTGAGAAGGATAAACCTTATCTTCTCATTGAATCCTTTAATAGACAATATAGATTTTTCACTGACGATCAATCATGTAAATATGTAAATGAAGAAGACATCCTACTAGTTTGGGACGGTGAAAGGTGCGGCCTCTCAAGCACTGGTCATCAGGGGTATTTAGGCTCAACACTCGCATCTTTAAGCAGCGCAGACGAAGATGTAGATGCCAAATATCTTTATCACTTTATCTCCAGTAAGCAAAAAGATTTGAGGAATTCTGCTGAAGGGACTGGTGTTCCCCACTTATCCAGAGAATTTCTTGAGGACTTAAAAATCCCACTTCCCCCGCTCCCCGAGCAAAAAAAGATCGCCGAGATACTTTCGGGGACTGATAATCTGCTTGCGGTCAAGACGCGAAGGATTGAAAAAAAGCAGATGACACTAAGATTTCTTATAGAAGATGCAATCAGACAACAATTATCTGTAGAAACAGTGCCATTAAGACTAATTGGAAAATGGAAAGGAGGAGGAACACCATCTAAGATGAGGTCCGAATTTTGGAATGGAACAATTCCATGGATCTCACCAAAAGATATGAAAAGCGACAAGATTGTCAGTTCTCAAGACCAAATAAGCGAGTCAGCGCTTCAAAATTCACCAACCTCACTAATTCCAGCCAATTCAATTCTCTTCGTTACGAGAAGTGGCATCTTACGCCACACACTACCTATCTCAATCACAACAAAAGATGTTGCCATCAATCAAGATCTCAAGGCATTGACTCCAAACAGTGAATGGGATCCGAGTTTTCTGCTTTACTTTCTCAAGGGGCGATCCTCTGATATTCTTTCATCATGCATGAAAAGTGGTACAACAGTTGAGAGTATAGACACAATACAATTACAGAATTACAAGGTACCATTTGTAGCAATAGAGACACAAAGAAAAATATCTACACTTTCCGAAAGCGTCGCAAGGGCAATTGATGCAGAGGTCTCTGAAATAGAGTCCCTTAAAATTCTCAGATCTGGACTTTCATCTGACCTCCTCTCCGGCCGCAAGCGGGTCGCCATCTAAACCATGACAAGCGACGAGCGCCAATTTGTAGAAGCGCCTGCCCTTGAGCAACTCAAGGGCCTGGGATGGATTCATCTGGATGGCGCCACGCTTGTGCCAGAGCAGAGCAACCACCGCTCAACCCTCAGAGACGTGGTGCTGATCCCCAATCTGGAGCAGGCCATCCAATGCATCAATCCCTGGATCAGTGAGGAAAACCTCCGCAAGGTGGTCCGTGAAGTCACTTTGATCCAAACCCCCACGTTAATGGAGGCAAATCAACAGCTCTGGGAACGTCTCACCCAATACTTCAGTGTTGATCAGGATCTGGGCAGTGGTCGCCGTGGGCAGACGGTCAAACTCATTGACTTTGACACCCCAGAGAACAACGAGTTCCTTTGCGTTGACCAGCTCAAGGTTCAAGGCCCGGCCCAGACCATCATTCCCGACATCACCCTTTTTGTGAATGGGTTGCCGTTGGCAGTGATGGAGTGCAAGTCTCCCTTCGTCACCAATCCCATGGCGGAGGGCATCAGCCAACTGCGCCGCTACGCCAACCTGCGCAATCCAGGCGACATGGAAGGCTGCGAAAAACTCTTCCACTACAACCAGGTAATGATCTCCACCCATCGGGATGGAGCACGGTTTGGCACCATTTCCTCATCCGTTGAGCACTACCTGGAATGGAAAGATCCCTATCCACTGGATCGGAAGGAGTTGGGGGATGCCCCAACTGGCCAGCAGGTTTTGATTCAAGGGTTGCTCGCCCCGAAGACGTTTCTGGACCTGATCCGGAATTTCACCGTCTTTGAAACCGAAGGCGGCCGCACCGTCAAGAAGGTGGCCCGGTATCAGCAGTTCAGGGCGGTTCAGAAGACCGTGGCCCGCCTCAAGGCGCCGGGGGATCGCAGGAGCAAGGGGGGCGTCATCTGGCATACCCAGGGATCAGGGAAGTCCCTCACCATGGTGTTCCTCACCCGGAAGATCAGGCGGGATCCTGCGTTGCGGGACTGCAAACTTGTCTTCCTCACGGACCGCACCCAACTGGATCAGCAACTGACGGCCACGTTCAGACGGGCGCAAGGAGAAAGCGTCCTTCATGCCTCGTCGGTCAGCCATCTCAAGGAATTGCTGGCCAGGGATGCCTCGGATCTGGTGACCGCCACCATCCAGAAACTCCAGGAAGGAGACAACCTGGGATTTGCCTGTCTCAATGCTTCCGAGCGGATCATCGTTCTGGCGGATGAGGCCCACCGCACCCAATACGGCACTTTGGGGGCCGCCATCAATGCCGCCCTGCCCAATGCCCCCAAGATCGCGTTCACCGGCACACCCCTGATTACATCCCGGAAGACCACCGGCGAGTTCGGCGCCTATATCGACACCTACACCATTGAGCAGGCCGTTGCTGACGGCGCCACAGTCCAAATCCTCTATGAAGGACGGGAGGCCCACACCAAAGTGACGGGGGACTCCCTGGATGCCCTCTTTGATCGCTACTTTCAGGACAAGACGCCAGAGGAGAAGGAGGCCATCAAGAGGAAATACGGGACAGAACGGGCCGTGCTGGAGGCGCCCCAACGGATTGCATGGGTGGCTCAGGATCTGGTGGAGCACTACCGAACCCATATCCTCCCCAATGGGTTCAAGGCCATGGTGGTCACTGCCAGCAGGGCAGCAGCGGTCACCTACAAGCAGAAACTGGATGCCATTCCCGATGCTCCTGCCTCGGCAGTGGTGATCTCGGGCAAGCACAACGACCCGCCCCACCTTGCGCGATGGGCCAACCCTGCTGACCATAAGGCGACGGTGGAACACTTCAAGAAGCCCATGGGGGAACACCCCCTCTCCATCTTGATCGTCAAGGACATGCTGCTGACCGGATTTGATGCCCCCGTCTGTCAGGTCATGTACCTGGACCGCAAACTGACGGACCACAGCCTGCTGCAAGCCATCGCCCGGGTGAACCGCACCAGGGCAAACAAGTTCAGCGGGTACATCGTTGATTACTTCGGCCTCACCGACTACCTGGCAGAGGCGTTGCAGGTTTTCTCATCCACCGATGTCCAGGGCGCCCTCAAAGATCTCAAGGACGAAATCCCCAAACTTCAGGCAGCCCACACCAGGGCCAAGCAGCACCTGAGGGGCGTAAACCTCCAGGACACCGATGCTTGCATCACCAGGCTGGCGGATGAACTGAAACGCCAGCAATTTGAGGCGGATTTCAGAACTTTTGCCAGGCAGATGGAGATTGTCCTCCCAGATCCCGCCGCCACCCCGTTCCTTGCTGATCTCAAGGCATTGGGCAAGGTGGTCATCGGGTGCCGCAACCGCTATCGGGACGAGCAGTTGGACATCGTCGGGTGTGGGAAAAAGGTGCGCGCCCTCATTGAAGACCATGTGCGTGCCACCGGCGTTGATCCCCGCATCCCGCCCACCAAACTCTTTGACGTGGAGTTTGAGCAGGTACTTGCCGCCCACACCAACGACCGGGCCAAGGCGTCTGAGGTGGAACACGCCATCAGGGCGCACATCAAGGTCAAGCTGGATGAGGATCCTGAGTACTACCAAACCCTTTCCAAACGACTGGAGGAAATCATCCAGAAGTACGAGAACCGCTGGGGGGAACTGCTCCAGCAACTGCTGCTATTCCGTGACGGGATGGAGCAAGAGAAGGCCCGGCAGGATGCTGACCTGGGACTCAGCGAAGAAGAAGGGGCTTTCTACAGGGTCTTGATGGCAGAGGTCACAACGGCAACAGGTGATGATGCAATGGATGAGGAGACCCACCAGAGGGTGCTGGATCTGAACCAGAAACTGGTTGCCGATCTCCAGGAAGCAACCCGGATCGTCGGGTTCTTCGACAAGTGGGATGAGGTCCTCCGCATCGAGCTTCAGATCAAGCGATCCATCCTTGGCCAACCCTTTGGCGACAAAGCCTTGGTGAAGGCCGTCACGGAGCGGTTCATGGATCTCGCCAAGGTCAGGTTTCAATGACTGCCATCCCGGAAGAGGTGCTGGGTCTGCAGGTGGAAGTGGTCCGCTCCATGAGACGAACCGCTGCCCTTCACATCGTCGGTAGTGATCTTCAGGTGCGGGTACCTGAACACCTGGAGGATGGGCGGGTGGCAGCGATCCTCAGGCAAAAGCGCTCCTGGATCAGGTCCAAGGTGGCTGAATTGCAGCGGGTCCCACCCCACCGCCCCAGGGAACTGGTCAGTGGGGAGGCATTCCCCTATCTGGGGCGCAACTACCGCCTCAAAGTGCAGGAGGGGCATCAGGTGGGCGTGCGCCTTGTCGGGGGATACCTCAGGGCAACGGTGCGCCCCAAGGAGAAAGGGGCGCAGCGGCAGCAAAGAATCCAGCAGTACCTGCAAAACTGGTATTGCTCCAGGGCATTGGAACACCTGCGCGAAAAGACCAACCGCTACGCCCAGCAGATCGGGGTGACGCCAACGGGCATGAGTGTTCGCAATTTCAAATCACGCTGGGGATCCTGCAACAAAAAAGGGCATCTGGTGTTCAACTGGAACATCATCAAGGCGCCCCATGCCATCGCGAACTACGTGGTGATCCATGAGCTATGCCATCTCGTCCACCCCAACCACTCCAAAGGCTTCTGGCGGTTAGTCGGTCGCCATGATGGCGCCTATGAAGAGCACAAACAGTGGCTGAAGCAACAAGCTGCATCTCTTTTAGGACATGTCTGAGTAACACCCTTCCCCCACTTCCGTAAAGCACATCCCTGTCAGGCATCCTGTGAAGACGGTCCCTGTATCAACCATGAGGACGGGGCCGGTGCGGGTCTCTTTCATGGACGAAGGCATTGATGGGAGATCGGTGTCGGGTGTGCTCCAACCCCATGCCCGACTTCAACTTGTCGGCCCCATTGGGCCAGCCCTCGGAACACCTTGTTGCGGCTGATGCGTGCGTTGTGACAGACCGCCAGCTTGGTTCCAACAGAGGCTTACCACTCATTCAGGGGCTCAGACGAGAGCGCTTCCCCCTTTCTCTCGGATCCCCTTATCCAGAACTCGGGTTGAATACGTTCTGTCCCTCCCAAAGGGGTGTAGCCGGTTTTTTGACCCCGGCCTTCGACGTTGAATGTTATGGTGTCCCTACGCCATAGGTCAGTCCATGCCTCCCCTTCCGCCAGTTCTTGGCGAGTGGTTGCCACTAGGACTGCAAGCGGGCGTGCTGGGATGGCTGGGGGTGCTCTGGTATGCGGTGAAAAACCGAGAGAAACGCATTGACGAACTCCGAGCCGATATGAAGGAGTTACGGGCAGAGCATCGGGCAGATAACAGAGTCTTGGGAGAGACGCTGGACCGCTTGGTGGAAAGTCTCTTGGCGGCCAAGCAGCCTTAAGAGCGTTGAAAAAGCCCCCTAACATTCCGCACTTCCCCCACTTCCACCCCAGCGGATCTCATACAGCAGAACGATGCCCTGAAGGCAACCGATGCATACTGGCTTCTCCTGGACAGGGGCGACAGTCGCTACCCTTCCCCCACTTCCGTGAAGCACATCCCTGTCAGGCATCCTGTGAAGACGGCCCCTGTATCAACCATGAGGACGGGGCCGGTGCGGGTCTCTTTCAGGGTGGGTTTGCCATTGCGCTGGGGGGTGTGACCATGGACACAGACGGTGTCTTGACCAAACCCCGCCACCTTCCGGTTCCACAGCAGGTCCTCCTCATCCTGATCTTTCAGATCCCGCTTGGGATTCAGAGATGCATGGGAAACAAGAAGCCTGCATGGCCTGTCATCGAAGAGGACGGGGCGGGGGTGTTCATAGACCAGCGGGAAGCTTTCCAGCCATCCCCACCCCTGATTCCGATCCAGCCACGCCTGATCCTCCGGCTGACCCCCGTTCACTAGCCAGCACTCCCTCCAGGTGTGGTCATGGCGGGACTTCATCAGCATGTCCTCGTGGTTGCCCCGCAACGTCACCACCGTCCTGTAGCCGTGACCCGAAGGATCAGCCATCAGCCCCCTGATCATCTCCATCACCTGGCAACCTTCCGGCCCCCGATCAATCAGATCCCCCACAAACACCAGGGTGCAGCCAGTGTCTTGGGTCTGGTCAATGATTTGCCGAAGGGGTTCGGCCACGCCGTGGATGTCCCCCACCACCACTACGGAGTTTCTGCCAGGTGGGGTGGTCCCTGGGGTCGCCTCCGCCAGGAGGCCGTGCTGCCGCCGTTTCATTTCAGTCATGGTTTGGACCGCAGAAGCAATGCTGCCAGCTCCAGGTCAAAGGGGGTGGTGATTTTGAAATTCCGGGGGCTACCTGGTTCCACCGCCACGGGCCAACCCAGGACTTCAAACAGGGCCGCATCATCCGTCACCGCCAGTTGGCGTTCACGGGCCAGGTGGTGGGCCTGGCGCAGTTGCCCCACAGGGAAGCCCTGGGGTGTCTGGGCCGCCCAGAGTTGGGAGCGGTCGATGGTGGCCTCCACCTGCTGATCCGGGGACACCCGCTTGATGGTGTCTGTCACGGGAACGGCAGCAATCACGGCGCCACGGTGTTCAACCGCGTCAGCGCAGCGATCAAAAAGCCGGGGCGCAACGAGACACCTGGCCCCATCATGGATCAGCACGTGGCGGGCATCGGCAGGGAGGCCAGCCAGACCCCGCTGCACGGAATCCTGACGGCTCTGGCCCCCATCAATCCAGTGGATTGGGCGATGGGGTTTCAGGGAATGGAGGATGGCCAGGATGGCCTCCTGGTCGTGGGGGTGGCCGATGATGCCGATCCACCGGATCCGGCGGCTCTGCAGGGCGGCGGCTACGGTCCAGGCCAGAACAGGCCGTCCGGCCACCGGCAGCAGCAACTTGTTCCGATCAGCGCCTACACGGCGGCCGCTGCCCGCGGCGGCAACCAATACGTGCATTTCTCCTCCTTGATGGTCATCTCAGCCTGCCATTCATAAACTTGCTGGGTACGCAGGATCACGATGCAGGTGCTGGCTCTCCTGCCTGGAGGAGAAGAGGACCAGTTGCAGGCCCTACCCACCCTGGCCGCGCTGGCAGAACAACGGTCGGCCCAATTGCATGTGGTCTGTCCGGCTGAGGTGGCGCCCATCTGGACCCTGCTCCCAGCGGTGGAGCACTGTATCTCCTTTGCCTTTGGTCAGCGGTGGTCCCTTGCGGATTGGACCAATCTGCTGGGGCGGGTGCGGGAGCCGGATTTTCAGGTCAGCCTCAATGGGTCCACGGACTGGTCCATTGACCTGTTGCTGAGCCTGACCCACATCCCCATGCGGGTGGCCAGTGGCGGGTTTTCCGCGACGGAGCGGGTGAAAGAGTCGCCAGGATGGCGTGGTGAGGCGTTGCAGGCCTGGCTACAGCCCCTGGGGGTGCATTGTGACGCCAACGCCTATCGCCTTCCTCTCCCCCAGGGTGCTCTGGCAGAAGCCAGGGGGTGCCTGCCCCAGGGAAATGGTCCCGCTTTGCTGTTGGCGCCCGGCGCAGGGTCGGGCTGGTCGACAGATGACTGGCGGGAGTTGGTGGAGGCGGTGGGTCGGGCTGTTCCCTCGGTGCGTCTGCTGTGGCTGGCGCCGGAGGGGGAAGCGCCTGGCGGCATTCAGCGCTGTGCAGCAGCCACGGTGATGGCCGAGGCCGCCACCGTGGCCAGTGTGGATGTGGTGCTCACCGATGAACCCCGTCTGGCCCAGTTGGCGGTGCTCACGGGAACTGCCCTGGTGGCGGCAGGGATGGAGGATCCCCGCCGGTTGCCCCAGCGGGATGCCATCAAACCCCTGCCTCCCCTGAGCCAGTTGCGTCCAACAGAGGTTCTGCAGGCGCTGGGTGCTTAAGCCGCCAGAAGTGCCTGGGCCTTGGCCACCACGTTGGCGGTGGTGAAGCCGAATTTTTCCATGCACGTGCCACCGGGGGCAGAGGCCCCAAAACGGCCCATGGTCACGCTGTCCCCATCCAGACCGATGTACTTATGCCACCCGAACGCCGCTGCAGCTTCCACCACAAGGCGTTTCCGCACCGTTGGGGGAAGAACGGAGCCCCGGTAGGCGGGGCTTTGCTCCTCAAACAATTCCATGGAGGGCATGGACACAACCCGGATCCGGTGGCCCATGGCGGTGAGCTGCTTGGCGGCCTGGACGCAGAGGTCCAACTCACTGCCAGTGCCGATGAGAATCAGTTCAGGTACACCGGAGCAGTCCTCCAGGATGTAGGCCCCCTGGGCCACCTTTTCCGCGGAAGAGTTGGCCTGGTTGGGCATTCCCTGGCGGCTGAGGGCCAGGGCAGTGGGGCGTTTCCGGTTACGGATGGCCACCTTGTAGGCGCCGCTGGTTTCATTGCCGTCACCCGGACGGATGACCACCATGTTGGGCATGGCCCGCAGGGAGGCCATGGTTTCCACAGGCTGGTGGGTGGGGCCGTCTTCTCCCACCCCGATGGAATCATGGGTGAGCACATAGAGAACCCCCAGTCCTGAGAGGGCTGAAAGCCGCATGGAACCCCGCATATAGTCCGCAAACACCAGGAAGGTGCCCCCATAGGGAATCAAGCCGCTGTCGTGATAGGCAATGCCGTTGATCACGGCCGCCATGGCATGTTCCCGCACCCCGAAATGGAGATAGCGCTTCTCCGGTGTTTCAGCCTGGAATGACCCCTTTTCCCCTTTGATGTCCGTGTAGTTGGAGTGGGTCAGATCAGCGGAGCCCCCAATGAGTTCAGGCAGGCGCGGACCCAGGGCAGCCAGGCAAAGCTGCGAGTGTTTCCGCGTGGCCAGACCTTTGTCTTCCGGTGTATACATGGGCAGGTCCTGATCCCAGCCTTGGGGCAGTTCGCCCCGCAGCATCCGCTCCAGCTCAGCTGCAGCCTCGGGATAGCTCTTGCGGTAGTCACTCAGGGTGTGGTTCCACTGGGCTTCCGCGGCGGCACCCCGCTCCACCGCCTGGCGAAACTGGTCATAGGCCTCCTGGGGCACTTCAAACAGGCCATAGTCCCATCCCAGATTCTCGCGGGTGAACTGGGCCTCTTCCAAACCCAGGGGAGTGCCGTGGGCGCCACCGGTGTTGCTCTTGTTGGGGGAGCCATAGCCAATGATGGTGGTTACCTTGATGATGCTGGGCCGATCCTTGACGGCCTTTGCCGCCTCAATGGCGCTGGTGATGCCGTCCACATTGGTATTGCCGTCGGGGACATGCTGCACATGCCAGCCGTAGGCCTCATAGCGCTTCAGCACGTCCTCGGTGAAGGACACGCCGGTGTCCCCATCAATAGTGATGTGATTGTCGTCGTAGAGGGCGATCAGCTTCCCCAGCTTCAGGTGACCCGCCAGGGAACAGGCTTCCGAGGCCACCCCCTCCTGATTGCAGCCGTCCCCCATGATCACGTAGGTGTAGTGATCCACGATGGTGCAGTCCGGCCGGTTAAACCGGGCGGCCAGATGGGCCTCTGCAATGGCCAGACCAACGGCATTGGCCAGGCCGGACCCCAGGGGACCTGTGGTCACCTCAACGCCGGCGGTTTCAAAGGTTTCCGGATGCCCTGGCGTTTTGGAGCCCCACTGGCGGAACTGCCTGATGTCCTCCAGGGACACGCTGTCATAGCCCGTCAGGTGCAACAGGGCATAGAGCAACATGCAGCCATGGCCAGCAGACAGGACAAAGCGATCCCGGTTGAACCACTTGGGATTCTTGGGATTGTGGCGCATCGCCTTGTCCCAAAGGGCATAGCCCATGGGCGCCGCGCCCATGGGCAGGCCGGGGTGGCCGCTTTTGGCTTGGTTGACCGCATCAATGGCCAGAAAACGGATGCTGTTGACGCAGAGGGTATCAATGGAAACAGGTGCGGCAACCATGGGGCAAGAAGGGATGAATGGTGGGGGAGGGGTGATGAGGAGGGGAAGCAAGAATTAACTCCAGCGCCGAAACGCCAGGCAAACGTTGTGCCCGCCAAAGCCGAAGGAATTGGACAAGGCAACGTTGACCGCCAGCTCCCGGGCTTCGTTGGGAACGTAATCCAGGTCACAGTCCGGGTCAGGGACTGCATGGTTGATGGTGGGGGGGACAAAGCCATGGGTGAGGGCCAGCACTGTGGCCACGGCTTCAATCCCTCCGGATCCACCCAGCAGGTGGCCTGTCATGGATTTTGTGGAGCTTACCGGGATGGAGTGGGCCACATCGTCTCCCAGGGCCATTTTAATGGCGGCCGTTTCCGTCCTGTCATTGGCCCCCGTGCTGGTGCCATGGGCATTGATATAGTCCACTTGGCTGGGCTCCAGGCGCCCATCCGCCAGGCAGCGGGCCATGGCTTTGGCGGCAGGGCCACCGCCAGCGGGGGGAGCAGTGATGTGGTGGGCATCACAGGTGCTGCCGTAGCCAATGATTTCCGCCAGGATCCGGGCACCCCTGGCCTGGGCGTGGCCCAACTCTTCCAGGAGAAGCATTCCAGATCCCTCCCCCATCACAAAGCCATCCCGGTGGGCATCAAAGGGCCGGCTGGCATGGGCTGGATCATCGTTCCGGGACGATAAAGCCCGGGCACTGGCGAAGCCCGCCACACTCAGGGGGGAGATGGGGGACTCGGTGCCGCCGCAGATCATGGCATCCGCATCACCGTACTGAATGGTGCGGAAGGCATCTCCGATGGCATTGGATCCTGCCGCGCAGGCGGTGCAAACCGCATTGCTTGGGCCTTGGGCCCCCAGGGCAATGGCGGTGAGGCCGGTGGCCATATTGGGGATCATCATGGGCACAGTGAAGGGACTGACCCGATCCGGACCCCTCTTGTCCATCACCAGCGCCTGGGTCTCCATCAGCAGCACGCCGCCGATGCCCGACCCGATCAGCACACCAACACGGTCGGCATTGTCCTCGGTGATCTTGAGCCCGGACTGGGCCAGGGCCTGTTTCGCGGTCACCACGCCAAATTGGCAAAATCGCTCCCAACGCTTCGCCTCTTTCCGGTCCAGATGACCACTGGGATCAAAGTCCTTCACCTCCGCCGCAAAACGGCAGCCATGGTGACTGGCGTCAAAATGGGTGATGGGTCCAACCCCGTTGACGCCGGCGCACAAGGCTTGCCGATAGCACTCAACATCGTTGCCAATGGGGGTCACGGCGCCAAGGCCGGTGACCACAACACGGCATGGTCCTGCGGAAGTGGGCATGATGTTAGAGGGTGGGGACGTTGCGTTGGGAGGCTGCCATCAACCCTCCCCTGATGCGGAGGAGCGCTGCTCACGGATGTACGCCACCGCTTCACCTACGGTGGTGATCCCTTCGGCAGCCTCGTCAGGAATGTCAATCTCGAACTTTTCCTCAAGGGCCATCACCAACTCAACCGTGTCAAGAGAATCGGCCCCCAGGTCGTTTTGGAAGTGACTCTCCTGGGTGACCGGCCTGTCACTGACACTGAGCACTTCAGAGACAATGTCAATGACATCCTGTTCAAGGGTGGCGAGGGGGTCGCTCATGGGGCTTGGGACTGCAAGTGCAGCCAAGCACTTTAGAGGATGGTGGCCTTCCCCATCGGTGCTGGGTTTGCCCATGGGATTCCGAACGCCATGGACCTCTTGGCTTGCCCTCCAGGCGCCATGGGCATGGCGCGTAAACAACCGTGACGTGATCGTTGCATCTTGCGGATGAGTGGAAAATGACTGCGTAAGCTCAGGGAGCAACCCTTTGTGGCTCCGGGTATGTCCCACAGCGTCAAGATCTACGACACCTGCATTGGCTGCACCCAGTGTGTGCGCGCCTGCCCTTTGGATGTGCTGGAGATGGTTCCCTGGGATGGTTGCAAGGCTGGGCAAATTGCCTCCTCCCCCCGCACTGAAGATTGCATCGGTTGCAAGCGTTGTGAAACCGCTTGCCCCACAGACTTTCTCAGTGTCCGCGTCTACCTGGGCGACGAGACAACCCGCAGCATGGGCTTGGCCTATTAGGCCCCTTGCAGTGCAAGGTTTCGGTTTCACCACCTTCAGGACCATGGCCACTGGCGCCCCTCCGTCACCCCTGTCAAACTGAGATCAATCTCAGCAGTGGTGCGGTATGTGTGGCATCGTGGCCGCGATTGGCTCCCGTAAGGTAGCCCCTCTTTTGCTGCAAGGCCTACAGCGTCTTGAGTATCGGGGCTATGATTCCGCTGGTCTGGCCACGGTGGCTCCCGGCCAACTCCACTGTTGTAAAGCAGAAGGGAAGCTGGTGAACCTGCGGGAAAAACTGGAGAAGACCCCCGTAGCCGGATGTTGTGGCATTGGCCACACCCGCTGGGCCACCCACGGCAAGCCGGATGCTCGCAATGCTCATCCCCAGCTGGATGAGGCGGGCCAGGTGGCCGTGGTCCAAAATGGCATCATCGAAAACCACCGCCCCCTGCGCCAACACCTGGAGCAGCGGGGCAGCCGCTTCAACTCGGACACGGATACGGAGGTGATCCCCCACCTGGTGGCCCAGGCCCTGGCAAACTTGCCGGACACGGTGCCCCCGACAGACCGATTGCGGGTGGCGGTGGCCCAGGCGGTTCAACAGTTGGAGGGCGCCTACGCCCTGGCGGTCATCTGGCTGGGTCAACCTGAGGAGCTAGTGGTGGTGCGTTACCATGCACCCCTCCTCATTGGTCTGGGGGAGGGGGAGTTTTTTTGCGCCTCCGACACCCCTGCCCTGGCTGATGTTGCCAGCAGCATCGTCAGCTTGGAGGATGGGGAGATGGCCCGTCTCACCCCTTTGGGAGTGGAGTTGTTTGATGGATCCGGTCAGCGGATCCAACGCACCCCTCAACCATTGCGTGGGGGCAACTACACCGCCGATAAGCGGCAATTTCGTCACTTCATGCTCAAGGAAATCCATGAGCAGGCGGATGTAGCGGCGGGCTGGGTGGAGCGCTGCTTGGCGGCGCCCATTGACGAGGGTCTGACAACGGCTCTCCAAAACGTGCAGCGGGTACAGCTTCTGGCCTGTGGCACCAGCCGCCATGCCGCCCTGGTGGGGGCCCATCTCCTTGAGCAGTTGGCCGGAGTTCCCAGCAGTGTGCATTACGCCAGCGAGTTTCGCTATGCGCCGCCGCCGCTGCTGCCCCAAACCCTCACCATTGGGGTGACCCAGTCGGGAGAAACCGCTGATACCTTGGCGGCCCTGACCATTGAGATGGAACGACGCCGTGCCCTGGAACCCAATTCCCCGCCACGGTTGCTAGGTATCACCAACCGTCCCGATAGCTCCCTGGGGCGTCTGGTGCCCCACATCCTGGACCTCAAGGCTGGTGTGGAGACCGGTGTGGCGGCCACCAAAACCTTTCTCGGCCAGATGCTGGCCTTCTACGCCATTGCCCTGCACATGGCAAGCCAGCACCAGAGCGCCTCAGCCCAGGTGACCGCCTGCCGGCAAGCCCTGGCACAACTGCCGGAGCAACTCTCCCGGATGCTGCACGCCATGGACCAGTGCTGTGCAGATCTGGCCCATGGGTTCGCAGAAACCAAGGATGTGATTTACCTGGGCCGTGGCATCAACTATCCCATTGCCCTGGAAGGTGCCTTGAAGTTGAAGGAAATCAGCTACATCCATGCAGAGGGCTACCCCGCCGGCGAGATGAAGCATGGCCCCATCGCCCTGTTGGATCAGCATGTGCCTGTGGTGTCCATCGCCACGCCTGGGCCGGTATTTGAGAAGGTGCTATCCAATGCGCAGGAGGCCAAGGCCCGGGATGCTCGCCTCATTGGCATTGGCCCCGTCTGTGCAGACACGGAGATCTTTGACGTGCTGCTGCCCATCCCCTCTGTTCCTGAACTCGTCTCTCCCCTCTTGACGGTGGTGCCCATGCAACTGCTGGCCTATCATGTTGCGGCCCACCGGGGGTTGGACGTGGATCAGCCCCGCAACCTGGCCAAGAGCGTCACGGTGGAGTAGGGCTGCAGGGGGCAATCATGACGGGAGCGGTCCATGGATCAGCCCCTGGGGTTGCCATTCCCATAGGCCGTGGTTTTGATGGCCAAACGGCGGCGCAGTTGCCCACAGGCGGCATCACGATCCAGGCCTCGGCTGGACCGCACACTCACTGCCACCCCCTGTCGGGTCAAGATCCGCTGAAAGCGCTCCATCTGCTGGGGACAAGGACGTTGAAAGTCTTCCTCCGCGATTGGGTTATAGGCCATGAGATTGACATGGCTTTGAAAGCCTCGGATCCGTCCCGCCAACTCCACGGCATGGTGGGATTGATCATTGACGCCTGCCAGGAGAACGTACTCAAAACTCACCCGCCGTCCGGTTTGGGCCACATACCCGCGACAGTCCTCCAGCAACTGCTCCAGCGGATAGGCCGTGGCCGTGGGAATCAGATGTTCCCGCAGCGGCTGATTGGGAGCATGGAGGCTCACGGCCAGGGTGAACTGACTGCGCCCCAACACTTGGTGGGCCTGTTGCGCAAGGGTGTTGATGCGCTGGGGAATGCCCACAGTGCTGATGGTGATGCGCCGCTGGCCAATGCCCAGGTCACGGCAGAAGCACTGAATGCTGCTCAACACCGCAACCAGATTGAGCAGGGGCTCTCCCATTCCCATGAACACCACATGGGTAGGTTGACGGCCCATGGCCTCCCCCATGGTGAGCACCTGATCAATGATCTCGTGACTGGCCAGGGAGCGTTGGAATCCTCCTTTGCCTGTGGCGCAAAAGCGACAGGCCATGGGACACCCCACTTGGCTGGACACGCAGACCGTTAACCGCTCCCCAGTGGGAATCCCCACAGCTTCCACGGTATTCCCATCCTCAAGCCCTAACAACAGCTTGGTGGTGCCGTCTCCAGCCTGAACCTGCTGCACCAGCCGAGAGCGCCCAATGCTGACACCCTGATGGGCCTCCCGCCAACGGCGTGGCAGCACAGTGATGGAGCGCAGGTGCCGCACCCCCCGTTGATAGATCCACTGTTGCAATTGGCGGACACGGTAAGAAGGTTGGCCAGTGGAGGCCAGCCAAGCCTGCAGGTCTTCGGGACTCATTCCCAGTAGCGCCAAGGCTTTCGGGGCAGGATTCCCGTGGGGAGGATCCCGGTTTACTTCCACACCAGCAGTCCGTGCCCCAGAAGAATTTCCACCAGCAGTAGAGCCATGAAGCCTACCATGGCAATGCGTCCATGGAGTCGCTCCACATGGCGGTGGAACCCGTAAGCAGGCCGACGACGTTGTGGAATGATGCGAGGCTCAACCATGGCAATCGAAGAGGGTAAGGGGAATCAAGGCTAAGATTCACCCCTCTCATCCATGGGCTGAGGCTGGTCTGTTTCCAGGGCTTCTGCCTGTGGGCTGTCATGGGTGATGTCCTCCTCCGAGTTCTTCAGGCGTTCTTCAGCCTCTTCTACTGTGTCAGCCTGTTCCTCAGGAAGGATTGCGGACGGAAAACCTGTGTCCACCTGGTCCTGGTGCTCACCCGGGAGGGTCAAGGCAGCAGCGCTGGCGCTGACATCATCAATCCGATGGCGGGCTTTGCGCAGCTGCTCATCGGATGGGTCATCCAGAACGGGAGCAGAATGGCTGGGAACAGGAATCTCCACCGTATAGTCCGGCCGCAAACTGGACATGCGACGATAACCAGTTTGATCATCGTCAAGAATGTCGGGATGGGGGCCAGCCTCATCCCGCAACTGATCATCAAAGCCATCAAAACCTGTACCCGCAGGAATCAGACGGCCAATGATCACATTCTCCTTCAGGCCACGGAGCAAATCGCTTTTGCCCTCAATGGCCGCCTCCGTCAGGACCCGAGTGGTTTCCTGGAAACTGGCAGCGGAGATAAAGCTATCGGTATTGAGAGAAGCCTTGGTGATGCCCAGAAGCATGGGGGAGAACTGGGCTTCCATGCCACCGGTCACAGCGATGGCTGCATTGACTTTGGCTACTTCGGGAAGCTCCACCAGCTCCCCAGGGAGAAGAGTGGTGTCCCCAGCATCTTCAATACGCACCTTGCTGGTCATTTGGCGCACGATCACCTCAATGTGCTTGTTATCAATGGTGACCCCCTGAGACCGATACACCGACTGCACCTCATCAACCAGGCGCTGCTGCACAGTAGCAATGGCACCTTGGGCGGCCTCCATTGTGGAGTGACGACGGCGCAGCAAGTCCTTGAAGTGAGTCTCCAGGAGCTCGTGGGGATTGATGGGTCCATCGGTTAGTGCGCTTCCCGCCTGGACCTGATGACCATCGGAAACCATGACATTGCGCCCCAAGGGGATGTCATAAACGTGGACACGGTCCTCTTCCGTCATCACGGGCGGCTCAACCACAGCAGGCACCTCGGTCGAGGCAGGGGGCTCCATCTCCCGGATCAGCGCAATAAGCTCACCTTTCTTGAGCTGAGCCAGGGGTGGAGGTGGAGGAAGAATCCCCGCCTGGCTAAGCTTTTGGCAGAGTTCAGCCTTTTTAGCGAGCTGACTCTGCTTTGAAAATGGCTTCAAATCATGCTCCTTGCAGAGTTTTTCCAGTGTCTTGATGGATTGCTGCTCAAGACTTTGCCGCAGCAGGATTGAAGCTTGCTCTCCTATGGGATCAAGCTTGTCTGCAAGTTGTACAAGCTGCGGCCGATCCAAATTCTCCAAGGGACGTGGTGGGGCTTGCACACCAGCGTTCTTCAGGGCTGCGCAAAGCGCTGACTTGTTGAGCTTGGAATAAGCTTTCAGTCCATGCTTCTTGCAATACTGCTTGAGTTGACGAGATGATTGATCGGCAAAGCGACCTTCCAGGAAAGCGGCTCGCTTCTCCTGAGAAGGGTCGATTTTATTAATAAAAGCGATGAGGGCTTTTTCGTTTTGTGCGTTAATCGAGGCGGCTGGCATCAAGACACCCGCATCTTCCAAGCACCGAATAAGTACCGTCTTTTTCCCCTTCTGCTTCGGGGTGATGGTATGAACATTATGTTTTTTGCTCAGTTCTTCTAGTTCAGCCAGTGTTTTTTTGTTGAAGTTGCCCTTAAGCAGCTTGGCACGCTGCACCCCGGAAGGATCCAGCTTCTCCACAAGCTCAATCAATTGCTCAGCCTTGAGGTCCTGCAGCGCTGGGGGTGGTGCCGTGACGCCAGCCCGCTCCAGCCTGCGGCAGAGCTCCGGCTTCTTCCATTGGGTGTAGCCCTTCAGACCATGGCAACGGCAGAGATCCTGCAGGGCCTTCACCATCATTGTACCCAACTCACCCACACCCAGGAGTGCTGTCTTGTATTGATCTTCATCCCATGGGGCCGGCTTGCTTGCCTTGGTCACCCCCCCAATGCTGTGGTCTGCAGGGATGTCATAGGAACCATCTCCTTGTTGATCTTCAATAACTTTGACCAACACTTCTTCATCCTCACCAATCTCCAGTTTCACGTGCCCCGAACTCTGACACAGCACAGAAGCATCGCGAGGCCGACGGGCTTCCAGCAATTCTTCAATACGGGGCAGGCCTTGAACAATATCACCTGTTTTGGCGCGCTCAAACACCAATAGGGCAAGGGCATCACCGCGCTGCACCAAACCACCGTCCCGAACATGAAGGATGGATTCCGGGGAAACCATATAGGGGCGGCCAACACGGAGGCGCAACCAACCGGGACGAATAGCTTCCACCACGCCACTGGTGGGGGAGGTGGCATGAACCTCGCCAATCACCACAATGCCGGATCGTTTCGTCTTCAAACCTGGGACCACTATATCGCCACGCTTGACATATTGCCCCTGTTGCACCTGAAGCGGGGTTTGGGCACGGTTAATCTGGTAAATATCTTGCGAGAGGGGACTGATCAAAAGAGCAGAGCCTTGGGGAGTGTCTACGGACTGAACATAGGTCAATGCATCTGTAATGAAGTCATCCACTAAAGCGATACCTGGATTCACTAAAATACCTTTACGAAAACGCTTCAGGATACTTTGATTATCGCAGAGATGCTGTTCTCCAGAAAGAATGGTAATGCTCTTATCTGTAAGAACTGCCACACCTTCCCTTTGGCTTGTGATGGGAGACTCGGTCAGGCGTGCTCCAGGTTTTACCCATTGCCCATCAGTAATCAACAAGTTCACATCTAGGTTAAACACATAAATGTCTTCTGGAATCTTAAATGTTTTAGCATATACTGGGCTCAATAAAAGGGCAGAGCCTTCTGGGGTATCAACAGATTGAACATACATTGCAGAGAAGTTTTGAGATCTTTCTGAATTTTTAGATGGATTTTCAGAAATCATTTTATCATTCATATCAGACAGTAAGCCTTCTCTAAAGCGATCTAGAATTGATTGTTCTTGACACATTTGCAATGTGCCATGGCAAATTATTAGCTCTTGCTCATT
This sequence comes from Prochlorococcaceae cyanobacterium jk18x1bzbins.87, assembly GCA_022826535.1. GTDB lineage: Bacteria > Cyanobacteriota > Cyanobacteriia > PCC-6307 > Cyanobiaceae > Synechococcus_B. The sequence goes on along the minus strand of JAJDUS010000129.1, from coordinate 35,112 downwards.
ATAGTCAATCATTACAACGCCAGATAGCTTACTGTAGACATCTGGCATGATTTCAGCACCAGCCTCAACCCACTGGCCGTTGACAACGAGAAGAGGAGTATCCTGGTTGAGTGAATAGAATTCCTGTGGGATGGTAAACTCCTGAACAGGACTCAACAGCAACATTGCCCCCTCTGGTCCGTCCACAGACTCCACGAATGTCAGCGTATCCAATATGATATCTTCATCTAAAGCACGGCCTTCTGTAACCAATTGGCCTTGCTGGAAACATTCCAAGGTGTTCTCATTCGTGCAAGGTATTAACTGGCCGCTACGAATGCTCACAGTCTGACTGTGGGGGTTCTTAGTGACTTTGGCAAGGCCACGGACTCGACTGCTTGTAGCCACCAGTTCCGTACCCTTGTCCACCCACTGGCCATGACGGTGAACCTGTTGGGTGCTCACGTGAATGGAACAGGTCTGTTGTTTATCAAAGGGACTGATCAACAAGGCAGGACCTTTCGGGGTCTCGACGGCCTCGACGCATGCCAAGGCATCTGTCCGAAGGTCTTCAGTAATGAGTTGCCATGGGTAGGCCAGTTGACCTTTGCGGAAAGGCTCGTGAGCATGCTTGTCCTGGCAAAAGTGTACATTGCCGCTACGGATTTTTACTTGGCAGTCAGACAAGCCCTCCTGATGCTTCACCAAGCTATCTCCTTGGACAAGGTATTCTCCAGGTTTTACATTCACAGAAGTTTCACCTGGAATTGCAATATTGCAGGTATCGGATTCCCGCTCTACGATTAACCTTCGCACAGGCTCAGCCTCAAACTCTGCTGGCTTTCTGTTGGCACTTTTTGCTTCTTGATTCATCTTTTCCACCGCGGAAAGCTCAATGACAGCATCTTTCTCAAGAGCAGTATCCCCAGGCTTTTTAATGCGTGCCTCAAGGGGGGGGATTTGCACCACACCATCTTCTTTGCAGAGAATCTGGGTTGTGGCAATCACATGGCCCGGCTTAACACGTTTGCCATCTTCTATTTTTAATTCCGTGTGGGTAGAGCCATGGGTTGCGTCAGACAGGGTGTCGCGGCGCACCAGGAGACTTTCCAAGATCACCATGCTGAGGCGCTGGCTCTTCTTGGTGCGACCAGGGATCACTTCCACATCGACGGTCATCTGTGGTGTTGTGTCAGAGGTTTCCAGAATGATCTGGGTGCGCAGAAGCTCTACCGGCTCCACAGATTTCACCAGTTCACCATCTTTAAACATCAAACGCTGTTGGGCTTTCAAGGCCATAGATGGCCCCTTGGCTTGCTTGACTGATGTGGTCGCAGGAACATAAGCATCATCCGGAATCGCAAACTCTTCAACAGGGCGCAATAGGAGGAAGGGGCTGCCCTCAGATGGATCTAAAACGGACTCCACATAGTGAATATTTTCAGCAGTTAGCTCACCTTCAATCAGCACATCTCCAGGATTAACAAGCAGGCCTTCTTCAGAAAAACGTTCAAGAGCTTCTTTATGACTTGGCTGATTTATGTCACAATAGTATACTTTACCGCCGCGTACAGTGATCTCTCTTAAGATGTCATTTTTCTGGATCACTGTTACAATACCTGATGTTTGGCTGAAGATATCCTTGACAACTTCAGTTCCAGCTTCAATTTTCTGATGATTTTTGATCATTAACAAGGAAATATCTTTATTGATTTCATGGGTTTCTTGAGGAATCCACAATAAGGTTCCTCCGTGGGACAATTCAAAGCCATGCTTTGCTGAACGCGCCTTTTTAATCCTCAAGCCTGGGCTAAACTTTACCAGACCACCACTTTGGGTCTTGAAGCGCTCATCACTAAGTTCAGCAATGACTTCACCATGACCAATTTTGCTACCTGGATTGGTATTCAGACGATAGATTAAACCATCGTCACTTTCCAAATTCCATAGCTCGCCAGCATGGCTGCTTTCTTGAACTAGCTTCAAATCTTTGATGGTGATTCTAGCTGTAACAATCTGCACCTCACGGGAGTCGCCTGTAGCATCCCGTAGACGCACATCACCACCATACTCGCTCCGTAAACGACTTTCCGCAAGCACATCACCTGTTTGGACTGCGCAACCAGCCTCAACAACTGGTTCTGCATTTGGAGGCAGGTTATAAACGTCGCCACTGAGAACCCAGAGTTGGCCTAGCCTTTGCGCTTTAACGGTAACGTTACCTTGACGGTCTGTGGCTTCTCGAGGTTGAATTTCCCTATCATAATTTACTTGACCGGCTAAGTCACAGATGACATCTTTGGTGGCTTTCTCAACACTCTTCTTCACATTACCACCTGTAATCTGACCCAGAACATCGTCACGGTTGACAGCACTGCCATTCTCGACAAACAGAACAGAGCCTGGGGTAATGGAGATGCTTTGCTCTTGGTCAGAGGTGGATTTGACAGTCAACTGGAAATCTGTCTCGGCAATACAAGCGTTAACACCATGGGGTGTGCGGTAGGGTCGTACCCGTGCCTGATCACCAAGGCTGACAATACCAGCCAGGGTGGAGCGTACAGTTCCTGTTTCTGCGGTGCTCACACCACCGGTATGGAAGGTGCGCATGGTCAATTGGGTACCGGGCTCACCAATGGACTGGGCCGCCACAATGCCCACAGCTTCTCCCAGATCGACCAACTTGTTGTGGGCCAAGGCCCAACCATAGCAATGGCGACAGACGGATTTTGGTGTCTCACAGGTGAGGGGCGAGCGGACCTTCACTGCCTTGACATGATAGGCTTCAAGCTGAGCACTGACCTCAGCGCTAATCTCCGCATTGCGAGGCAGCAGAAGATGTTTTTTCTTGGTGGGATAAGTATTAATAACTCCCGCGATTGAACTCAACACACCATTGGAGAGCTCAGCATTGGACTCAACCCACTGATTCTTCTTAACAAGGAGGGGTAAGGTATTTGTATTAATAATATAATCATCCTGAGAATGAAATTCGCTAAGGAATAAAGAGCTGTCCTGATCAGAGACGACTGATCGTACATACATATATCGGCTGACCGTCAGGTTTTTGGTTAAAGTATCTCCTGGCTTTGCTAATGAGCCTTTTTCAAATCGCTTTAAGGCTTTTTTGTCTTTGCAGGGATGCAGCGAGCCTTTCAAGAGGCTAACATATGGGATTCCGTTGCTCTCATTCACGATGATCAGCCCACTGTTGACACTGACGATTTCTTCACTTAACATCGTTGCCGCCTCAACCCAGCTACCATCAGCAACCTTAAGGGAATCCCCAGGCCTGACTTCCCACGTCTTCTGGGAAAGCTGGCTCACCAGCAATGCGGAACGTTGTTCAACTTTCACGGCTTGCACGAGAGCCAGTGATGAGCTCTTCAGTTCTTCTTGTAGCTCGTCTCCTGGCTGAATCAAAATGGCTTTGTCAAAACGCTTCAAGATGGTCTTATCATTACAGGGGTGTAGCTCACCACCAAGAATTGTGACGTGGGTTACTTTGACTGTTTCTGTAATATCCTCAGCCGTCAGACGTCCCACCAACTTGCTTTGGTAGCGTCCTTTCTCATCAGCATTGATAATTACGCCTCGCTGAGTGCCACAATCTTCATCACGCACAATCATATCCTGGGCAACATCCACCAGACGACGAGTAAGATAACCGGAATCTGCTGTACGTAGAGCTGTGTCCACCAGACCCTTGCGGGCCCCGTAGGAGGAGATCACATATTCTGTAACTGTCAAGCCTTCGCGAAAGTTTGTCCGAATGGGCAGGTCAATAATTTCCCCTTGGGGATTGGCCATCAATCCACGCATTCCCACGAGCTGCCGCACTTGAGACATGTTTCCCCTGGCACCAGAGTTTGCCATCATCCAGACAGAGTTCAGTGGATCCTGTTCTGTAAATGTTCTCTTAACAGCCTCAACAAGACGCTCATTGGTCTCTGTCCATGTATCAATCACCTTTGTATGTCGCTCCACCTCTGTAATCTCTCCCAGCCGGTAGCGCTCCTCTGTGTGCATAATCTCCTCCTCAGCTTCGTTGAGAAGAACTTTCTTGTCTTCAGGAATTCTTAAGTCATCCACAGAGATGGAAACAGCGGCTTGGGTCGCATAGTGAAATCCCAGATCTTTTAGCTCATCAGCAATGGCTGTTGTGGCCGAAGTGCCAAACTCTTTGTAGGCCCAAGCAATGAGGTTGCGCAGACCTTTCTTGTCAATGATACAATTGCGAAAGACAAGGCGATTTGTCTTTTGCTCTCCCCTGTGGATCAGAGGAGTCTCTGTACTCGAGCCAGGAGTGGTTGAGCTGGTCATGGAAGTGGTGGACTCGGAGACGTTGCTAAGGGTCATGGGTGGTGGGAGGACGTGGAACAGGCTGCTGGAAGAAGGGTGTGGAGTGTGAGTTAAGCGGCGGTGAAGGTGGAATCGGGTGGCTGAGGTTTAACCCCATGGGTGCTGATCACCGTATTAATGGTGTGGTTCATCACAGTGCGCCCCACTGTGGTCAAGATCATGCGGCTGAACAGACGACCACCGCTGTCGAAGCGGTCGCAGCGAAACTTCCAGTGCTCAAGTCGGGTTCCATCCTTAAAGGTCTCCACGCGGTGGGGGCGATCCCCCTCATCAGGATTGTCCACCTCCCCATGGAAGCGGACCCACACCCAATCGTGCAGACGGAGTAGCCCTTGATGATAGGCGCTGTTCACATCCGCCAGGGAGGCATAGGTGTGGCGGTGGCTGCCGTAGGATGGCTTCCTGGAGCGGGGAGGCTCAGCGGTCAGGTAGTATGCCCCCAGAACCATGTCTTGCGATGGGGTGATGATGGGGGTGCCTGTGGCAGGGGAGAGCACGTTGTTGCTGGCTAACATTAATAGCCGAGCTTCAGCCTGGGCCTCCAGGGCCAGGGGTACATGGACGGCCATCTGGTCTCCATCGAAGTCCGCGTTGTATGCTGGACAGACGAGAGGATGCAATTGAATTGCACGGCCATCCACCAACTTGGGCTCAAAGGCCTGAATCCCTAAACGGTGCAATGTGGGAGCGCGGTTCAATAAAATGGGATGGCCATCAATGACCTCCTGAAGAACAAGCATCACCTCATCACTATTGCGCTGGATCATTTTCTTGGCGGACTTAATGTTATTGACAATATTCTGGCGGATTAGACGATGAATCACAAAGGGCTGAAACAGCTCAATGGCCATTTCTTTGGGCAAACCGCACTGATGGATTTTGAGGCTGGGTCCCACCACAATCACGGAACGTCCTGAGTAGTCCACCCGCTTCCCCAGAAGGTTCTGACGGAAGCGCCCTTGCTTGCCCTCAATAATATCGCTGAGGGATTTAAAGGCGCGGTTGTTGGCACCCACAACAACGCGGCCCCGTCGTCCATTGTCGATTAGGGCATCCACAGCCTCCTGGAGCATGCGCTTTTCGTTGCGAATGATGATCTCTGGAGCAAGAATTTCTTGCAGTCTGGCGAGACGGTTATTACGGTTAATCACTCGTCGATAGAGGTCATTCAGATCACTGGTGGCAAAACGACCGCCATCCAGTTGCACCATAGGACGCAGATCCGGTGGAATGACGGGTAAATTGTCCAGTACCATCCACTCCGGCCGCGACTTTGTGGCAATAAAGTTGTCGATCACCCGCAGCCGTTTAATAAGTCTGGCCCTCTTTTGCCCCCTACTCTTGGCCACTTCCTCCCGCATCTCTTCTGCGATGGTTTGTAAATCCAAGTCTTTCAAGAGCTGTTTCAGTGCCTCAGCTCCGATGTTTACCTCTGGCTCCTGCTTAATGTCAAAATCTACAGTATAAATAAAATCTTCAATCTCAAGCCATTCATCTTCAGTCAGAAGCTGCTTGTAATTTAACTTATACTTCTCAGAATCCATAAGTATTACTGAAGTTTCATTGCTTTCCGGTGAAATTGTTATTAATTCCATGTCATTATCTTCATTGGTCTCAATTTTTGCTCTGCCATTGTATTTCATATCATCACTGGAAAGAAGATAACCAATATCTACATTAGTCTGGGGATTATCTTTGTCGGTACTTGTAATGATGATTTTTTGTGGCTCATCCCAGTTTTCAGAGTTAAAGATCAACGTCTGGGGACTGACTGCCAGATTAGAGCTTTTTGATGAGGGTGACTGATTCTCTGTGGGTGACTGTGCCATGCTGGCTTGTTCAAGTCTTTGACAAAGTTGGGCTTTTGTCCCAGATCCTTTGAGACCATACAGCTTACAAAGATCTTTTAGTTCTTTGTTTGTTTTTGTGTTGAGGGTTTCACTTGTCAGGGTTAGAGCTTCCTTGCCAATCGGGTAGCGTGGCTCCCCATCGATAATGGGACTGGCGGTCACTTGGACCTCAGCACTGGGGGCAGTACTCAGCCTGATGTTGTAAGTTCCTGGCTCAGTGGGATTCACTCCAGGCGTAATCACAACATTCTTGACATCTTCATCAGTTGCGTTAATGCTAGCTTCATTGATTGAAACATATTCGTTTTTATATCTGCTGTCTTGACTGGAAACTGAATAACTTATAGTGAGATTTCGTTGCTTATTTTTATTGTTAGTGCCAATGACTTTTACTTTCTGTGGAACATTCCAATTAGTTGTATTAAAAATCAGCTTATCTGGATTAATTTTTGCAGCGGCAGAATTACTATCTCTAACACTAAGATTAACAATTACATCGGAACTTGGCAATTTGCTTAAGGCTATTGAATAAGTGGCAACATTGAAGAACTGGTCCACCATTGAATTATATTCCTCATTTTCCGTCAGTACAACATAACAGTTGAAATAGACAATTTGCTCCACATCCCGCAGGGACATATCCAGGATGATCGCCACATAACTTGGAATCCCTTTCAAATACCATACGTGGGAGACAGGCGCCGCTAACTTGATGTAGCCCATACGATGGCGACGGACCCGGCTTTCGGTCACCTCCACACCACAGCGCTCGCAAACAATTCCCCGATGGCGCACCCGCTTGTATTTGCCACAATGGCACTCCCAGTCTTTAGCCGGGCCGAAGATCTTTTCGCAAAAGAGGCCATCCATTTCCGGCTTCAATGTGCGATAATTAATGGTTTCCGGTTTTGTGACTTCACCCACCACATGACCATTGGGCAGCGTGCGCTGTCCCCAGGAACGGATCCGTTCTGGAGAGGCCAGGGTAATCCTGACGTAGTCAAAGTGGTTCTCGGAGCGGATGTTGCTGGTGGACATGGCCTTGGAGGATCAGAGTCAGTGGTGGGTGAGAAAAGGAATGATGGGGTGACGTTAATCGTCGTAGTCAGGAATGCCCAAGGATTCGTAGGTGGGGCGGCTGGGGGTGCTGCGGCGGGGATTCACGTCCTGCATGAGGTCCACTTCCATGCCGTTCTCTTTGTAGGCGGCAATGTCCAAACCCAGGGACTGCAGCTCCCGCATTAACACCTTGAATGACTCCGGTGTTCCCGGTCGCGGGATGGGTTTGCCTTTGACAATGGCGTTCAAGGCCTCATTGCGACCCTGCATATCATCAGACTTGACCGTGAGCAGTTCCTGGAGTGTGTAGGCGGCACCATAGGCCTCCAGGGCCCACACCTCCATCTCCCCAAGCCGCTGGCCCCCCTGCTGGGCCTTCCCGCCCAGAGGTTGTTGCGTCACCAAGGAGTAGGGGCCTGTGGACCGTGCGTGGATCTTATCGTCAGCCATATGAACCAGCTTCAGGATGTGGGCCTTGCCGACGGTGACCGGCTGATCAAAAGGTTCCCCTGTGCGGCCATCCATCAGCTGGATTTTGCCGGGGTGCTTGGGATTGTAGACCCACTCCTTGCCCTCCTGGGCTGCGGCCTGTTCCAGAAAACTTGTGACGGTTTTCTTGGACATCTCCGGCTGATGCATCTCGTCAAAGGGGATAATTTTGACCCTGATCCCCAGGTGCTCAGCGGCCCATCCCATCAGACACTCGAAGACCTGGCCCACGTTCATGCGACTGGGAACCCCCAAGGGGTTGAGAACAATGTCCACAGGGGTTCCGTCCGGTAAGTAGGGCATGTCCTGTCGGGGCAGGATACGGCTAATAATGCCTTTGTTCCCATGGCGACCCGCTATTTTGTCCCCCACTTGGATCTTGCGTCGTACACCCACATAAACCCGGACCACCATGTTGGCGCCCGGGGGCAACTCGTCCCCCTGCTCCCGGGTGTAGACACGCACATCCACCACTCGCCCTTTCTCCTTGAAGGGTACCCGCAAGGAATTGTCCCGCACATCCCTGGCCTTCTCCCCAAAAATGGCCCGCAGCAGCTTTTCTTCAGGGGGCTGGTCCGATTCACCCTTGGGGGTTACCTTCCCCACAAGCACGTCTCCAGCGGTGACAAAGGCTCCAATGCGAACAATTCCGTTTTCATCCAGATTGGCGAGGGCTTCTTCAGCAATGTTGGGGATCTCCCGAGTGATTTCCTCCGGTCCCAGTTTTGTTTGGCGGGACTCAATCTCATACTTCTCAATGTGGATTGAGGTGTAGAGATCATCGAGGACCAGCCGCTCGCTGATCAAAATGGCATCTTCGTAATTGTAGCCTTCCCAAGGCATGTAGGCCACAGTGAGGTTTTGCCCCAGGGCCAGTTCTCCCCCCTGGCAAGCGGAACCATCCGCCAAGACCTGGCCACGGATAACATTGTCCCCCACCTGCACAATGGGGCGATGGTTGAGGCAGGTGTCCTGGTTGGAACGTTGGTACTTCTGAAGGTAGTGAACGTGCTTCCCTCCGTTCTCTGTGGTGACCACAATGGTGGCGGAGTCCACAAAACTGACAACGCCATCCACCCGCGTAATGGGTACCATGCCGGAATCGCGGGTCAACTGGGGCTCCAGCCCTGTTCCCACAAGGGGCCGGGTGGGGCGCAGCAGTGGTACAGCCTGGCGCTGCATGTTGGAGCCCATCAGGGCCCGGTTGGCGTCATCATGCTCCAGGAAGGGAATCAAGGAGGTGGCAATGGAGATAATTTGCACCGGCGAGAGTTGGACGTAATCCACCTGATCGGGAGGCACCTTCTCAAAGTCCTGGCGGTAGCGCACCGGCACCAGTTCGGTCCGGATGTAGCCCTCGCTATCCGTGGCCACATCACCGGGGGCCACACGACATTCATCCTCCACATCAGCGGCCAGATAGATGGGATCCCCCTCCTTGATCACGCGGCCGTTTTCGCATTTCCAAAAGGGGGTCTCAATGAAGCCGTACTCATTCACCCGGGCATGGGTGGCCAGGGAGCCAATCAGACCGGCGTTTGGACCTTCGGGAGTTTCAATGGGGCAGATCCGCCCATAGTGGGAAGGATGAATATCCCGCACGGCAAAGCCGGCCCGTTCCCGGGTGAGGCCACCAGGACCCAGGGCTGAAATGCGCCGCTTGTGGGTGAGTTCCGCCAAAGGGTTGGTCTGGTCCATGAACTGGCTCAGTTGACTGGAGCCAAAAAATTCTTTAACAGCAGCCACCAACGGCTTGGGGTTCACCAACTGGGCAGGGGTCAGAGTATCGGCTTCGCCGACGGTCATGCGCTCACGGATGATGCGCTCCAATCGGCTGAGGCCAACCCGCATCTGGTTCTGTAGCAACTCACCCACTGAGCGGATGCGGCGGTTCCCCAGGTGATCAATATCATCCAGGCTGATCCCCCCCACATCCAGCTCCAGATTGATGAGGTAATCCAAGGTGGAGAGAACGTCCTCTGGGGTGAGGATGCGCACTGAGTCAGGAATTGTGAGTCGCAGCTTCTTATTGACCTTGTAGCGTCCAACACGGCCCAGGTCATAGCGCTTTGGATCAAAGAAGCGGCTTTGTAACAACTGCTGACCACCACTGACGGAGGGGGGTTCACCGGGCCGCAGCTTCTTGTAGAGCGCCACCAGGGCCTGGTCTTCAGAGGAGATTCCCTCCTCCACGCTGGCCTCAATGGTTTTTCTGTAGTACTCAGGGTGGCGAAGTTTGTCCAGCACATCCGTATCGGATAGACCAATGGCACGCATCATCACGTGGCCGTTGATCTTGCGGGTCTTATCCACCCGAACATGGAGAAGGCCATTTTTATCCGTTTCAAACTTGAGCCAAGCCCCACGATTGGGAATCATGCTGGCATTGTAGGTACGACGACCATTCTTATCCTGATCATCCTTAAAGTAGACGCCAGGGCTACGTACAATCTGGTTGATAATGACCCGCTCTGCTCCGTTGATAATGAATGTGCCCCGCTCGGTCATCAGCGGCAGCTCTCCGATAAACACATCCTGCTCCTTGATCTCGCCGCTCTCCCGGTTCACCAGGCGACAGGTGACGTACATCTGTGAGGCGTAGGTGGCATCACAGCGTTTGGCCTCCTCCACATCATGGCGAGGATGCTTCAGTCGGTACTGATCACCGATGAAGTGGAGCTCAAGCTTTCCTGTGTAATCAGTGATGGGGGAGAAGCTGTTCAACTCCTCAATCAGCCCCTTCTCCAGAAACCACTTGAAGCTACTCCGCTGAACCTCCACGAGGTCAGGAAGATGGGTGGCGGCTCTGGCGACCTGAATGGCGCTGCTCATAGGGTGGTGTCCCTGTTGAAGAAATGACAAAGACGTTGGAGGTGGGAGGTGATCGAGATGGGGAGAGGGGGCAGTCCCATGGAAGACAACAGCAGGGGCGCGGTCCCGCAAGGAGGATGGCGCCTTGATCTGCTCAGTCGCTCAAGACCTGATGGTGAAATTCCTCAATCTTGGACAAGTGCCTTGTGGGGTAATCTGACTCAGTCTGCCACAGGGCATCCCAAGTCCAGTCTAAAATTCTACTCTATAACGTGTGGGGGGTGCTTGTGGCCGGTGCGGGGGGTGGAAGGAATTGCTCCGCCACTGTCGGTGGCTCCCCCACCAATGGCTGCAAGCCAAAGAGGCGGGCCGCTGCCTGGCTGCTTCCATGCCGGACCCTCGCAACAGAGCAGTGGCGCAAAGCCGCCATTTTCTCGGCCACATGGGCCACAAATGCGGGCTCGTTGCGTTGGCCCCGATGGGGCGTTGGGGCCAGAAAAGGGCAATCTGTCTCCACCATATAGCGGTCCTCGGGCACCTGTTGGGCACAGGCATGGACAGCCTTGGCGTTCTTGAAGGTGACAATTCCACTGAAGCTGATGATTAAACCCAGCTCCAGGAACCAGTCCATCTCTTGCGGCGTGCCGGCCCAACAGTGCATGACCCCCCGCACAGGTCGTCCCGACTGGCGTCGCGCCACAAGAATGTCCCGCAGAACCATGGCGGCATCCCTGCAGTGGATAATCACCGGCAGGTCCACCTCCCAGGCCACATCCAACTGGGCTTCAAGGACATTGACCTGTTGCTCCACATTGGTGGCTTTATAAAGATCCAGGCCCAACTCCCCCACAGCCACCACCCGTTCATCACGACGGCAGGCTTTCAGGAACAGGTCCGGCATGGTTTCATGCCAACGCCCTGCCTCCAGCGGGTGAAGGCCAACGGCATACCGCAACTCCGGAAACCGATCTGCCAACTGGCGGATGGCGGGGATCTCCCCAGGGGTCACGCAGGCATGGACCAGGGCGCAAACCCCCTGCTCCCGCCAACGCTGGGCCACCAGGTCCAGATCCTCTTGAAAATCCGCAAAGACCACATGGCAGTGGCTATCCACCAAGGGGGCGGCCCTGACGGGTGGTTGCGGAGCGCCAACCTTACCCATTGGCGGCGGGCACCGGCGCTGCCGGCTCCAGGGCGTGCCGAACAGCGCGACTAAGGCGGGACTTCTGGTGCGCTGCGGCGTTTTTGTGGAGCACACCCCGCTTCACCGCCCGATCAATCCGACTGAAGGCGACGCGAACACTGGTGGTCACCAGTTCCCGGCCCGTCTCATCGGGATGGGCGCCATAGGTGGTGCAGGCCCCAAGACATTTCTTCACCAGGGTTCGCACCCCGGCCTTGTACATGCGGTTGCGCAGCCGGTTGCGCTCAGCAATGGCAATACGTTTTTGTGCCGATTTGATGTTGGCCAAAGGTGGCTGAACCGTTTTGTAAGGGGTTTGATTTTATCCTAAGCTTATCCCCCTGGCCACGTCTCTGCAATGGGTGCCGCAACAACGGCATTGTCCGACCTGACAATTCTGCAGACAGGGCAAGATGCCCGATTGCGTCTGCGGCAGATTGCAGCACGCCTCGACAGCAACCGGCAACACACCCGGCAAGTGGAGACAATCCTTGCTGCCGTGCGGGATCAAGGGGACGCTGCCCTGCTGGACTTTACAGCCCGTTTTGATGGGCAACGCTTTGCCGCCCAGGAGTTGATGGTGCCCCCGGAGGCTATCGCCAAGGCCCTGGTCAGCTTGCCATCGGAGCTGCGCCTGGCTTTGGAAACCGCCCATGGCCGTATTGAGGCGTTCCACCGCCAACAACGTCCCTCGGACATTGACATGACCGGCCCCTATGGAGAACGATTGCAACGCCGATGGCGACCCATGGCACGGGCGGGACTTTACATTCCCGGTGGCCGAGCCGCCTATCCCAGCACCGTCCTGATGAATGCCGTCCCTGCCAAGGTGGCCGGGGTGGAGCAGGTGGTCATGGTGACCCCACCCTCCAAGGATGGTTCAGTCAATCCGGTGGTGCTGGCAGCCGCAGCCCTGGCGGGTGTGGACCGGATCTACCGGGTGGGAGGGGCCCAGGCCATTGCTGCCATGGCCTATGGCACGGAGACCATCCCTGCCGTGGATGTGATCACGGGGCCGGGAAATGTCTACGTAACCATGGCCAAGAAAGCGGTGTATGGCGCCGTGGCCATTGATGCCCTGGCTGGTCCCAGTGAGGTGCTGGTGATTGCCGATGAGACGGCCTCCCCTGCATTGGTGGCAGCCGATCTGCTGGCCCAGGCCGAGCATGACCCCCTGGCTGCCGCCATTGTTCTCACCACCAGCGATCACCTGTTGTCTCAACTCCCCTCCTGTCTGGCCCAGCAACTGGAAGAACACCCCAACCCGGCCACCAGCACCCGATCACTCCGGGACTGGGGCCTGGCAGCCAAGGTGGACACCTTGGCGGAGGCCGTTGAGCTAGCCAATGACTTTGCGCCGGAACATCTGGAACTCCTGGTGGCCCAGCCCGATGCACTGTTGCCCGGCATCCGCCATGCTGGAGCCGTCTTTGTGGGCTCCGAGACACCCGAGGCCGTGGGGGACTACCTGGCTGGCCCCAACCACACACTCCCCACAAGCGGTACGGCTCGCTTTGCTGGCGCCCTCGGCGTAGAAACTTTTATGACCAACATGAGCCTGATCCACTACACTCATCAGGCGCTGGCGGCCACAGGCCAACAGGTGATGGCCATGGCCGCCAGCGAGGGGCTCCACAGCCATGGGGAATCCGTGCGGCGGCGCCTGCAAAAGGGTTAGCGGCAAGAAGAAGTGAATGACGGGCCACCAGGGCATGTCAGGGTACGCACCTGAATGCCCTGCTCCCCAGCTTCTCCAACCAGCACCTGGTCCACCAAATGGATAAACAGGCCGTTTTCCACCACACCAGGAATTGAATTGAGCTGACGCTCCAGCTCTGCGCCATCACCAATGCCCCCTGGGAAGCGGGCATCCAGAACCAGATTGCCCTGATCCGTGACCACTGGACCGGCCTTCCGTTCCGCAATCCGCAGTTCACATTCAGCCCCCATGGACCGAAGACGGCGATGCACCAGGGTCCAAGCACCAGGAAGCACCTCCACTGGCAGGAGAAAGCCCAGGTTCAGCCGGTTCACCAGCTTGCTGGCATCCACCACCACCACGAAGCGGCGTGCTGCCGAAGCCACCAGTTTTTCCTGGACATGGCAGGCGCCCCCGCCTTTGATCAGCTGAAACCCGGGATCCACCTCATCAGCGCCATCAATGGCCAGGTCAATGGCCTCCACCTGGTTGAGATCCACCAGGGGAATGGCCAGCTTGCTGGCCAGCACCTGGCTCTGAAAGGAGGTGGGCACCGCCGTGATCTTCTCCAGTTGCCCTTCGCGCAGCTTCTCTCCCAAGGCTTGAATCATGAGAGCGGCTGTTGACCCTGATCCCAGGCCCAGCACCATGCCGCTGCGGATTTGCTCCACTGCCGCCTCAGCCACGGCCTGTTTGATGCGGCTCTGCAGGTTGCCCATGCCCCACATACGGAGGGGCACACTCTAGCAGGGGACTGCCGTTGCCCCGTGGTCAACTGGGCATGGCCTCAGGCGTCACCTCCAACTGAAATTCCTGCTCCCCCCTCTGAATGTGGAGCTGCAGGGGCTGACCCACCCGGGATGCCTCCACAAGGGCCAGCAACTCCTCTGGTTCATCAACAGTTCGGTGATCTGCCCCCACCACCAGGTCACCCCGGCGCAATCCGGCCCGCTCCGCTGGACTGGCCTCAACCACCTTCTGGACCAAGGCCCCATCCCGTTCAGGAAGTTTCAGGAGCGTGTTGGGATCAGCATTGTGCTGCCGAGCACGTCGCTGGGTGAGGGGCACCATCTGAATTCCCAGATAGGGATGGGTGATCTCCCCCTGGTTTTCCAGGAGCATGGCCACGTGCCGGGCCAGATTGATGGGAATGGCAAACCCCAGTCCAGCCCCAGGTCCACTGCGCACCAGGGTGTTGATCCCGATGACCTCGCCGGCGGCATTGACTAGGGGGCCACCAGAGTTTCCGGGATTAATGGCGGCATCGGTCTGGATGAGTTCCAGGCGTTTGTCAGCGAATCCCAGGCTGGCAATGCTGCGGTGCAAGTTGCTGATGATGCCCAGGGTGACAGTGCTATCCAGTCCATAGGGATTGCCCAAGGCAATGGCCCAGTCCCCCACCTCAAGGCTTGCTGAATCCCCCAGTTGTGCCACCTGGATGGGGTGGTCGCCACTGGGCAGCGTCACCAAGGCCAGGTCAGTGATGGAATCACTGCCACTGACAGTGCCGGTGAAGGAACGCCCATCCGTCAACCTCACCTCCACACGGTCAACCCCGTCCACCACATGGGCATTGGTGAGGACCAGGGCACGGTTCTTCTCCAGGTTCGTGGAAATCACCACGCCTGAGCCCTGACCATGCTGATGGGTGCTGGGCAGATCCCCCAGGGGGTCCAGCAGCAGGGGGTCCAGCAGCAGATTGAGATCGGAACCTTGAACACGGCGCTCCGTATCAATGCGAACAACGGCCGGCGCCACACGCCGTACAGCCATGGCAACAAAACTATGGCCATGGGCTTGGGAAGGGGCTGGCCCTGACGTCTCCGTCGTGGTCAAGCCATCATCAGCCTGGGCCAGGAGGGGCTGGGTCAAGGTCAGCACCAAGGCCAGGGCAAAGGTTGCGGCAGTCGCCAGGGCCGAGCCCCATCTTCGCAATAGCAACTGAGCCATGGTGATGAACTTTGACTTTCAATCCTAGGGTCAGGACTCATCACCAGAAGAGGACGGTGGCGGCCAGGAGGATGGCAGAGCAGAAGACCTGGGTGCAGCGGCCGGTAGCGGGTTGCAAGACGCCGCCAGTCCTTCAGCCGGGAAAAGAGCGTCTCGATTTTGTGACGCCTGCGATCCAGCCTCTTGTGGTCATGGACTGGTTTCTTGCGGCAGCAACGAGGCGGGACGCAAAGCCGGATGCCCTGCTGGGCCAGCATCTTGCGGATTTTGTCCCTCTCATACCCCTTTCCCCCACCACCGCAGCAGCAGGCGGCAGGTCCTTGAGCACCCCATCAGCACCAGTGAAGTCACTGCATTGCCCCTCATGCAGGTGGAGCCGCAGGGGACCACCTTTGCTGTCGCAGACCCCATGGAGCTTGCTGGTCATGCCCCCCTTGGTGCCACCCGTCAGGCGGGGGCACCCCCCTGTTGAGGCTGGACGCCGTGGGATGGGCTTTGAGATCAGTGGCGTCAATGATCAGGACCTCTGGCTCTGTGGGATCGGATGGCTCTGTGGGATCGGATGCTGACAACTCAGAAAAGGTCAGATCAGAAACACCCTTGTCTGACCAGCGGCGGAAGCGGTTGTAGAGGGTTTTGTGGGGGCAGGGGCATCCACCCAGCGCAGACCCCTCCGGGTCATAGGGATAGTGCCGCTCAACACCTTGCAACGTCTTGGTGGGGCGCAAACCAGCCAGGTGAACCATGGGACAGGGGTTCCTCTGGCCTGGCTTCCCCGTTGACGATCCGCACCACCTGGGTGTGAAACTGGCCGTCGGCTGCCAACCGCAGAAGACGCCAGCCCGGTGCGTCGGACTGGAAACTGGGCTGGACTGGTGGAATCTGCGTTGCTGTGGATGGGCATGCCATGAGCGGTAGAGGGGTCTGACGCTGCCAGGCTTGATGCACATGGCCAAACACGACGCCCTTCACCTGGGGGAAATCCTGTAGGAGGCCCAGAAGATGCTCAGGGGTCTCCAGGGCGATGGGATCCATCCGCGGGCAACCAATGACCGTGGGTGGGTGGTGGAGGGCCACCAGGCAGGGGCCTGGATGGGCCCGCAGGTTGCTCGCCAGCCAGTCCAGTTGCCCTGTGGAGAGACAGCCGCCTTTGCAGCCGGCCCTATGGGAATCCAGACCGATCACCAGCCAGTTGCCCAGGGCCACCCCACAGGGTGCAACCGAAGCGTGTCGCCCCAGACAACTTCTCAGCAAATGGGGGTGGTCATGGTTGCCCGCCATGACCAGAGCAGGACGACCACAGGTGGCCAGTTGATCCCGAAGCAAGCCATAAGCTGCCCAGGTTTCATCCTGGCTCAGGTCACCTGTCAGCAGAATGAGGTCAGAGTCTACGCTCTGCACGGAGCGCAGACAACTCTGGAACTGGGCATAGCTGTTGATGCCACGGTAGTGTCCCCTGGGGTCAGCCAGCAGGTGGGGGTCCGTCAACTGAGCCACTGTCCATGCTGTGGGATGTGCCAATGGTCCCAAAGGTTGCTAGTTTTGCCTAACATTGCCACTGGGTCAGTTCAATTGTCATGGTGTCCGTGCCCATGTCTTGAGCACTTTGAAGCCACGAAGGCTGCGCAAGGAGTGTTCCCCTCAGTTGGTCCTGGGAATCTGTCCGGTCCAGTGCCTTGGCTCATGCCTTAATCCCCACAATCCGCAGTCATGCCGAGGCAGCCGCTGGACCCCTTGCCCTGGTTGTGTCTGATGTGGCCATTCAGGCCCACCGTCAACCCCTGGTGGTGATTGTCGCAATCCGCCGCCTGGATGGAGGTGATGTGTCCATCGTTGACTGTGAAACCCTCAGCCATCGCCTGGGGGCCCTCCTTGACGACGCTGAACTGTTCACGACGGCCTTTGTCCTGGAGGTGTCCAGCCCCGGCCTCAGCGAGAATCTGGCCAATGATCGTGATTTCCAGAGCTTTCGTGGGTTCCCTGTGGAACTCCACTGCCAGCGGCAGGGACATCATGATGTTATTCATGGCACCTTGATGGGCCGGGATGAGAACGTGGTCCGGCTGAACTGCAAGGGCCGCATCATCCGTGTTCCTCGTGGCGATGTGCTTCAGGTCCGACTAACCACCGGCGAGTTCGGCTAGCAACCACCCTTTCGTTATCCACACCTAACCATCCATGGCGCTCGTAATGCTTCCGGGCTTGGCGGCCCTAATCGAGAACATCAGCGAAGAGAAGAAGCTACCCTCCAGTACGGTTGAGCAAGCTCTGCGGGAATCCCTTCTCAAGGGGTATGAAAAGTACCGGCGCACCCAGATGCTGGGCAGTGGCGAAGATCCGTTTGATGGGGAGTATTTCGCGAATTTTGACGTCTCCCTCAGCCTTGACGAGGAAGGCTTCCGGGTTCTGGCCAGCAAGATCATCGTCGACCAGGTGGATAGTGAAGATCATCAGATTGCTCTGGCCGATGTGCAGCAGGTGGCGGAGGATGCCCAGATTGGCGACACGGTGGTGCTGGATGTCACACCGGATCGGGATGACTTCGGCCGCATGGCCGCCACACAGACAAAGCAGACGTTGGCCCAGCGGCTACGGGACCATCAGCGTCACATGATCCAGGAAGAGTTTGCGGACCTGGATGACCCTGTGCTCACTGCCCGTGTCCTGCGCTTTGAGCGCCAGAGTGTGATCATGGCTGTGAGCTCCGGTCTTGGACGACCAGAGGTGGAGGCGGAGCTTCCACGGCGAGATCAGCTTCCCAATGACAACTATCGCGCCAATGCCACCTTCCGGGTGTTTCTCAAGGAGGTGTCGGAGGTGCCGCGGCGAGGACCTCAGCTGTTTGTCTCCCGTGCCAATGCGGGACTGGTGGTCTACCTGTTCGAGAACGAGGTGCCTGAAATCCAGGAGGGATCTGTGCGCATTGTGGCTGTAGCCCGGGAAGCCAACCCACCCTCCCGCTCTGTCGGGACACGAACCAAGGTGTCCGTAGACAGCACGGAGCGGGAAGTGGACCCTGTGGGCGCCTGTATTGGAGCACGTGGCTCCCGGATCCAACAGGTGGTCAACGAGCTCCGGGGGGAGAAAATTGATGTGATTCGCTGGTCAGCGGATCCGGCCCAATATATTGCCCATTCCTTAAGCCCCGCCAAGGTGGGGCTGGTGCGGCTGGTGGACCCTGAAGCCCACCATGCCCATGTGCTGGTTCCCCCAGATCAACTCAGCCTGGCCATCGGCCGCCAGGGACAAAATGTACGCCTGGCCGCACGACTCACGGGTTGGAAGATTGATATTAAAAATTCCGCCGAGTACGACCAGCGGCAGGAGGAAGCCATTGTGGCCAAGCTCATCGCCCAGCGGCAGAAGGAGGAAAAAGCGCAAGTCGAAGCCGAGGCGCGCATCAAGGCGGAACAGGCCAGGCGCGCCGAGGAGGATGCCCGCCTGCGGGAGCTGTATCCACACCGGGATGATGATGACCTGGATGGTCAAACGCTTTGGCAGCGACAGCCATGAGCACTACCCACAAGCCTGTTGTCAGACGTTGCGTTAGCTGTGCATGCCTGAAAGACCGCACCAGGATGTTGCGCCTGGTGCGGCTGGCATCCGGGGGGCTTGGCCTGGGTCAGGGGTTTGGCCGCTCCGCCTATGTATGCCGTTCCAGGCGTTGCTTGCAAGACGCACGGCGACGAAAACGCATCCAGAAGAGCCTGCGCATGCCCAACCATCCCGCCATTGATGCCACATTGGCGGCTGAATTGGACAAGGAGCAAAGCTGAACTGGGCAGCAGGCGGCGTGTTGAACTGCTCCTCCCCATTCATTGGGGAGAGGATTCCTTCCCCTCTGGATGCCGGAGCATTGAAGATTCAGGTGGTTTGACGCTTCACCGCCCGTTGCCACCCCCGTGGTCCTCCATGGGCTCCACGTCCATAATTATCCTCGCCGCCGGTCCGGCAGTGGGGCTGGTTCCCGTTGCTCAGATGGTTGCCCACCCGAGACTGGGGCACTCGGCTGTCCAAGCCGGTGGATGGAGCCCTCCTGAAGGAGGGGGCTTGTATCCCGTTTTCAGGCCCAGGCTCTCCTGTAGCATGACAGCGCTCTCAACTACCGCCGCAGTTTGGTCTTATGCTCACGCTCCAGGCCGATACTACAAGCCCCAGGGCTTCTGTCCTGTAGGCTCAAGTGGTTCTCGTCTGCAAGCTTTTCTGAACGAAGGCCTTGCAGAGCCAAGGTTTTGGTGAGATTCTCCAGCAGGACTCGCCTTCCCTGGGGCAGGATGTCAACAGCCCTTGCATAAGGAGGGCTCGATGGGGGCAACCCTCATCGCTCGTTTGGAGCACGCATGACCAAAAGCGGCAAAGTCCGTATCAATCAGCTTTCGCGCGACCTTGGCCTTCCGTCATGGCAGGTTGTTTTTGACGCTGCGGAGACGCTTTCCATCCCCGTCAAGAGTCACAGCAGTTCAATCAGTGAGGGGCAGGCCGAAACCATCATTGGCCACCTTGTGGCTGAAGGTGATCTGGCTGAAGATTTGGCAGCGACCTACAAAAACAAGGCCGCCCACAAGGAGAAGGTTGTTGGATCGGACAAACTTGGTCACGCTCAACCAGCTTCCAAACAGGCCAAGTCGAACGGCAAGGCGTTCACAGTCCGTTTAAAGACCAGGGCGGTGTTGACCGCACGACCCACACCGGCGCAAGCTACTGCCCGCAAACCGACCCCTGGCGCGGCTCCATTGGGTGACACCGGTCAGAGCAAAGCCACCACAAAGCCACGGATGGCCCCCAAGCCGTCTCCTGCTGACCAGAAACTCCATCGACAACCATCCCGACCAGCCAAGAAGGATCTGCGGCGCCCCACTGCGATCAAGGCCAGAACAGTGGATCAGCCCGCCACAAGAAAGACGGCTGGTAAGGGGACAACGCCCAAGGCAAAGGCAGCTCCTACGTTGGTGAAGCCGCCATCTGCTGAGGCAAAGCCGCCCCGGGAGCCCCAGAAGCCGGTGCGGCCCCTTGCCCTGTCCACCGCACCAGGCTCCCCTGGAGCCGCAGCCGCTGGCGAGGGCAAAGCACTTAAGACAAAGGCAGGTCCTACGCTGGTGAAGCGGCCATCTGCCGAGGCAAAGCCCCCCCAAAAGGCCAAGAAGCCGGTGCGGCCTGTACCGCCCACCACACCAAGCTCCCCTGGAGCCGCAGCCACTGGCGAGGGCAAAGCGCCCAAGGGCAAGGCAAGCCCTACGCTGGTGAAGCGGCCATCTGCCGAGGCAAAGCCCCCCCAAAAGGCCAAGAAGCCGGTGCGGCCTGCACTGCCCACCACACCAAGCTCCCCTGAAGCCACAGCCGCTGGCGGAGACAAAGCAGCACCTAAGGGTAAGGCAAGCCCTGCGGTGGCCAGACCACCATCTGTTGTGGACAAGCCATTAAAAGCCTCTGCCGCGGCCACAAAGCAGGCAAAGGTGACATCGCAGGCATCCTCGGCCAGCAGTCGTCGTCAGAAGGGGGGCAAGTCACCGGACAAGGGGGCAAGTCCGACTGTGGACAAGCAGCCGCCCCAGCTCATGGCGCCACCAAAGCTGGCAGCTCCCAAGTCTCCTGTTGTCGAGAAACCGGTTCGCAAGTCACGGGATCGCACCAGTTCCATTCCCAGACCCTCCAAACCGATTCTCAGGCCAGCAAAAGATCGGCGCTCCCGTCCAGGGGGCAAGTCAGCAGCAGTTCCCCCCTCCAAACCACCCCTATCTGTGGCCCCTGAGGGTCCCACTGGTCCCAGTCGCCCCTCCCAACCCGCCGCCAAGGTGGTGAATCAACCACCCCGTCGTCCTAGCGCAAAACTTCCCCGCTCCGTGGTGGCATCCGGGATGCCCCGTTCCCGGTCATCAGCGTTGGGGGGGCATCCTGATGGCGCCCGGTCAACGCAATCCACGCCCCAGGCACAGCCGCCCGTACGGCAACCCCAAATTGTGGCCCGCCGTCCCAGCCCCAGGGTGGGGGACCCTGACGCACCGCAGCGCTCCGGCGCCGGAGGGGTCGATGCGCCACCACAGCAGAGTCGTCCGGAATTTGTGGGACGCCTTGAGCGCGCTGGCACCACCGGTGGCGCCGCAGCGGTCCGTGCCAGCTCCACCACTGGTGAGCGTCGTTCCAAGCCGACTGAGCCCCGCTCATCAGCGTTGCTGGTGGGCCGTCCTTCCCGCCGTCCGGGCGGGCCTCCAGGCATTAGCCGCCCTGGAGGATCCGGATCCGAGCGTCTCCAGGGAGGGCTTCCCCCAGGGGTGCGACGTCCCGCAGCGCCCAGTGAAGTCCTGGGCCAGGAGGCGGCGTCTGGAACCACACCGCTCCTGTCGCGCCCCAAGCACGAGCCCAAAACCAAAACCACGGCGGAATCCCCAACGCCACCGCGACGACCGAGTCCACCCCGCAGTGGCGCCCCTGATGGCCGTTCCCGTGCGGGCGCCGGTGGGCGGTCCAGGCGCCAGGATTGGGATGATTCGGCACGGCTGGAGCAGTTACGGCGTGGTGGCACAGCCAGTAAGCAACGCACCAAGGTTCACATCATTGGCATCCATGATGAAGATGTGAATGCTGGCGAAGGCTTTGCTAGCGAAGGGTCTGCTGCGGTGCTTTCCGCATCCTTGGCCCGTCCTTCCGGCAAGCCCCAGGGTGCGACGGAGCAACCCGCAATCAAGGCAAAACGCCGCAAGAAGCCCAAGGAAACAGCCCGGCAGCGGCAACGGCGGCGAGCCATGGAACTGCGCCAAGCCCGGGAGGCCAAGCAGCAGCGCCCCGAAATGCTTGTGGTTCCGGAAGGCAACTTGACCGTCCAGGAGTTGGCGGAAGCCCTTGGTGTGGACAGTTCGGACATCATCAAGTCTTTGTTCTTCAAAGGCATCTCGGCAACAGTGACCCAATCCCTGGACCTGCCTGCCATTGAGAAGGTGGCCGAGGAGTTTGGGGTGCCCGTTGTGGAGGATGACGTTGAGGCCGCGGCCAAGAAGACGGTTGCCATGATCGAGGACGAGGACCTGAAGAACCTCAGCCGTCGTCCACCCGTGGTGACGGTGATGGGCCATGTTGACCATGGCAAGACCAGTCTTCTGGACGCCATTCGTAGCACCCGTGTGGCGGCAGGAGAGGCTGGCGGCATCACCCAGCACATTGGCGCTTACCAGGTGGAGGTGGTCCATGAGGAGAAGGCTTCCCTCATCACCTTCCTGGACACGCCTGGTCACAAGGCCTTCACAGCAATGCGGGCCCGTGGCACCAAGGTGACTGATATTGCTGTCCTGGTGGTTGCCGCTGATGATGGGGTGCGCCCGCAAACCATTGAGGCCATCAGCCATGCACGGGCCGCAGAGGTGCCCATCGTGGTGGCCATCAACAAGATGGATAAGGAGGGGGCCAATCCAGACCGGGTGCGCCAGGAATTGGCTGACCTCGATTTGATGAGTGAGGAGTGGGGGGGCGACACGGTCATGGTCCCTGTCAGCGCACTCAAGGGCCAGAACATTGACAAGCTGCTGGAGATGATCCTTCTGGTGAGTGATGTGGAGGACCTGCAAGCCAATCCCCAGCGTCTGGCCAGAGGAACCGTGGTGGAGGCCCACTTGGACAAGGCCAAGGGCCCGGTGGCCACGTTGCTGGTTCAGAACGGCACCCTACGACCCGGTGATGTGATCGCCGCTGGCCCGGTTCTGGGCAAGATTCGGGCCATGGTCAATGATCGGGGTGAGCGGCTCCTGGAGGCTCTCCCCTCTACTGCCGTGGAAGCCCTTGGCTTCAGCGAAGTCCCCACGGCGGGGGATGCCTTCGAGGTGTTCGAAGACGAGAAGGCTGCCCGGGCTGTGGTCAGTGACAGGGTCAGCGATGCCCGTGCGGCTCGGTTGGCCCAACAGATGGCCAGTCGTCGCGTCAGCCTCACGGCCATGTCGGATCGGGCCGCCGAGGGTGACCTCAAGGAACTCAATCTCATTCTTAAGACCGACGTTCAGGGATCTTTGGAAGCCATTCTGGGATCTCTTGAACAGCTCTCCCAAGAAGAGGTGCAGATCCGTGTCCTGTTGTCCTCCCCCGGAGAGATCACGGAAACCGACATTGATTTGGCCACAGCCTCCGGCGCCGTGGTCATTGGCTTTAACACCTCCATGGCCAGCAGCGCACGGCGGGCCGCGGAAGCCGCATCCGTTGATGTGCGCAACTATGACGTCATCTACAAGCTGCTGGAGGATATCCAGGGGGCCATGGAGGGCCTCCTGGAACCGGAGTTGGTGGAAGAATCCCTGGGCTGGGCAGAGGTGCGTGCCGTCTTCTCCATCGGCAATGGCGCCGTGGCTGGCTGCTATGTCACGGAAGGCAAGTTGCAGCGCAACTGTCGGTTACGGGTGCATCGGGGCAGTCAAGTGGTCTATGAGGGGGACTTGGATTCTCTCCGTCGCATCAAGGATGGGGTGAAGGAGGTGAATGCCGGCTACGAGTGTGGCGTGGGGGTGAGCCGCTTCACGGATTGGCGGGAGGGGGACCGACTGGAAGCCTTCTCCATGGTCATGGTGAAGCGCACATTGCGTGTGTGAGATGGGACGTTTCCCAGGGTCAGGACATCTTCCGGGATGTGCTGTCTCTGGCCTGCCCAGGGTTGGCCTCTGTTTTTGCAGAACGGTCCTTCCAGAGCAGGTAGCCAAACAGCACCACTGCACCCACCTGGATGAGGGCATCATTCAGGCGCACCGCCTCTCCGCCAACAAGCCGCAATGCCATGATCACCAGCCCCAGGGCTGCCGAGGCCTCCAATGCAATCCACAACGCCCGCCGCAGGCTCCGCCAGGGGGTCCTTAACTCTTGTTGAAGCTTGGCTTTGCGTTGGGGATCCAGAGGATGGGGGGATGGGGGAGCCATGGGTGATTCGGGCTGGCGCTAAATTAGGATTCCATTGGTTAGCCGCTGTAGCTCAGTTGGTAGAGCAACGCTTTCGTAAAGCGTGGGTCGTCGGTTCAAGTCCGGTCAGCGGCTTGGTGGCCCAGTGACCAGGAATTGTGTCCCTGGTCACTGTTTTAAGATGAGAATACTGTTGTTTCCGCTCTGAGGCGCAATGGTTCGGATCAGTTGGTCTCTCTCTGGTGATCGAAACCACGAAACCGTGGCTTTCCACGAAGCACGTCACCGCCGCCGCGAGCTGGAGGCACAGGGTGCGGTTGTCTACTGGAGTGAAAGGGTCCACCACCCTCACCCCTGCTAATGGCCATGGCCACCACTTGAGGAACGGCCCACCGCCACTTGAGAACGTGTCTAGGACCTGAGTAAACCCAACAGACCCTCCAGCCCATTGGCTGGCGGCGTCATGGTGTCTCGCCTGGTCAGACTCAGGGCAATGCCTTTTTCTTCATAGGAGGCTTCGTTGCAAAACACCGGCCAGACGGGTTCTTCCCCCTGGTAGGGGATGGTCTCGCCAGTCTCCGTGAGGAATAGTGGGTCTCCCGGATGCAGTGCAGTCCAATCCCACTGGGGGCGATCCGGATGCAGACATGCAATCCGACGGCCATCACTGTTCCGTGGCCAGTCCAGGCTGCTCAGATGACGGTGAACCACCAGGGTCTCTGGCAGCCTAGCCTTGCCAGTGAGACAGTTCCCCAGTGCGTCCAGCAAGCCTTCCAGGCAAGCCGTTGTTTTCCGGACAGTCCCCATGTCCACAATCCCCTGGGCCACCGGACCCACCTCCAGCACCAGGCCGCATGGCCAGCGCCGCACCAGAAAACCACACTCCTCAGGGTGATCTTCGTTGATCTGGAAGAGGTAGACCGGCATCCCAACGGCCTGGTGCATCAGGGCGGCCAAGGCAAGATCCACAGGACGCTCTCCACAAGTCACCACTGATGGGCCCATGGCTGCTGTGGTGGTGTGCATATCCAGAACCAGGCTGTGGGGATCCTTGCCATGGGGTCCGTAAGTGTCCACCAACTCCCGGGCCCGCATGACCTCGCGGATGGCGCAGCTCTGGTCCCCCAGCAGTGCTTCTGTGAAACAGCGGTTCAGGTCTCGCTCCATGTAGCGGCGATTGGCCCCATAGGCTTCAGGGTTGCCGATGCAGGTGGTGGTGGGCAGGGGGGAATTCAGCAGCGCAGGCTGAGCCTCCCAGCGCCGCAAGATCCAAGGTGCCGTGCGCTCATTGCCGTGGGTGCCCCCCACAAGCAACAGGCGACCGTGTTGATGGTCCATGGTTTTCCGTTTCAGGGGCCTCGGTTCCACTCAACAGTCTGAATTGGACAGCCTGTGATTCAGGCAGCCTCACTGTCCAAGGCCCAAAGCCTTCAGCTCGCCCAAAATGGTGCTGAGCACCTGCTTGGCATCCCCAAAGAGCATGGATGTATTGTCGCACTCAAAGAGGTCATTTTTGATGCCGGAATAACCGGCACTCATGCCCCGTTTCACCACAAATACGGTCCGCGCCGCCTGCACATTCAGCACCGGCATCCCATAGAGGGGCGAGTCGGGATCAGTCTTGGCCTGGGGATTCACCACATCATTGGCCCCCAACACCAGCACCACATCCGTCCCAGGGAATTCGGGGTTGATGATGTCCATCTCCTTCAGGTGCTCGTAAGGCACATCGGCCTCCGCCAAGAGCACATTCATGTGCCCCGGCATGCGCCCGGCAACAGGGTGAATGGCGTAGGTGACCGTCACCCCATGGTTTTCCAGAAGGCGGGCCACCTCCCGCAGGGTGTGTTGAGCCTGCGCCACGGCGAGGCCATAGCCGGGAACGACCACAACCCGCTCCGCCCCCTCCAAGGTCAAGGCACACTCCTCAGCGGAGCAGGAGGTGATGTTGGTGTATTCGCCACTCCCTTTGCCGTCAGTGGATGGTAGGCCCAGGGCACCCCCGAAGAGCACAGATGTCAAGCTGCGGTTCATGCCGGCGCACATCACTTGCGTGAGGATCAGGCCCGCGGCGCCCACCATGGCCCCAGCCACAATCAACAGCCGTTGGCCCACAACAAAACCAGCCGCTGCTGCCGCCACACCTGAATAGGAGTTCAGGAGTGAGATGACCACGGGCATATCCGCTCCACCAACGGGGAGCGTCAGACCAATGCCCAGAAGGCTGGCACTGAGGACCAAAGGCCATAGTGAATCACTGGAACCAACCACCGTCAGCACGGCGGCCAGAAGCACCACAGTGGCCAGGACAATGTTGAAGCCGTGGCGCCAGCGGCTCATCATCCAGCCGGGTGTGCTCAACCATCCCTGCAATTTGCCCATGGCCACCACCGAGCCTGTGCAGGTCACGGCGCCCACAACAATGGAAAAGCCAATGGAGATCAGCACCAACAGGTTCGGGGTGACCCCATCCCGCCTGGTGGCGGCCAAAATCACCCCCAGGGCCACCAGGAGGGAAGAGAGGCCTCCACAACCATTGAAGAGCGCCACGGTCTCCGGCATGGCGGTCATGGGAACCAGCCGGGCGGTGAGTGCCCCCAGCCCCCCTCCCACTGCAGCGCCCCCCGCAATCCAGACCCAGGTCACCCCAGTGGGCTGAGCACTGATCAGGAGACCCGCCACCGCCATGGCCATGGCGGTGGCTGCCAGTTGGTTGGCAGCCCGGGCAGAGCGGATTTTTGACAGGCCCTTGATGCCCAACGCCAGCAGGGCCACGGCCAGCAGATCCAGGCCCCCCTGGAACAGCTCAGCGGAACTCATTGCCCCCCTCCAGAGCGTTTGCGGCCACTGCGAAACATGGTCAGCATTCGATCCGTCACCAGAAAGCCGCCCACCACATTGAAGAGGGCAAACCCCAGGGACACGGAGCCCAGGCTCAACAGGAGGGGGCTCTCCCCAGCCCTAGTGATCAGGGTGAGGGCCGCCAGCATCGTGATGCCGCTGATGGCATTGGCGCCGGACATGAGGGGTGTATGCAGGGTAGGTGGCACCTTGCCAATCAATTCAAGCCCCAACAGGCTGCCCAAGAGCAACACCCAGAGCTGTTCCTGAAAACCTTCCATCATGTGGACCTTGAAGCGTTGACGACGTCATCACGGTGGCAATGACCGTTATGGGTGAGCAGACAATCCTTGAGTAAGGGATCCTGGGGATCCAACTGCAGCACTCCATCCTGTAGGTACTGCTCCAGCAGCGCTGCCAGATTGCGTCCATAGAGGGAACTGGCGTGATAGGGGACCGTGCAGGGCAGGTCACTGGCGCCAACGAGTTTGACCCCATTCCGGTTGATGGTTTGGCCAGGCGTGGTTGCGGCGCAGTTCCCCCCCTCATTGACGGCCAGGTCCACCACCACAGCCCCAGGTCGCATGCGATCCAGCATGGCTTCACTGATAAGGAGGGGAGCACGACGACCCGGCACCTGGGCTGTGCAGATGACCACATCTGCCAAGGCCAGTTGATCGGAGAGTTGCTGACGTTGAGCTGCGAGAAAGGCTGCCGAGGCCTGCTTGGCGTAGCCATTGGCCTCGGCAGGTTGCTCCGCCATCCGGGGTGGGCCAAGGAAACGTCCCCCCAAAGACTCCACCTGTTCCTTCACATCAGGTCGAATGTCTGAAACGTAGACCACAGCCCCCAGGCGCCGCGCTGTGGCCACAGCCTGTAATCCTGCCACCCCTGCTCCGAGGACCAGAACCCGGGCCGGCTGCACTGTTCCCGCAGCGGTCATCAGCATGGGGAAGTAGCGATCCAGCGCCGCAGCCGCCAGAAGAACAGCCTTATAGCCAGCGATATTGGCTTGGGAGGACAGGGCATCCATGGCCTGGGCCCGACTGATGCGCGGCAGCAACTCAAGGCTCAGGGACGACAACTTGCGGCGATTCAACTGCTGCACCAGGGTCTGATTGCCGTAGGGCGCCAGCAGACCAATCACGGTGCTGCCGGTGGCCATGGCGTCCAGGCATCCGGGATCCGGCGCCCCGACACAGAGGGCCACATGGCAGTGGCCCCAACCATCTTCCACCAATTCTGCGCCGGCCTGACGATAGTCATGATCGCTGAATCCGGAGGCCTGACCGGCCCCGGACTCCACCAGCACGACGCAGCCCTTGCCCACGAGGCGGCGTGCTGTTTCTGGACTGCCTGCCACGCGGGGCTCATCTGGTCGTCCTTCACGGGGAATCAGCACCGTGCAGGAAGGACCCGTTGACTGAAGCGGCACGAAACCGATACACAAAACAGCAAAATAGACTGACCGTGCTCAGATGGCTACCACTGGCCCCCCTTACCCCCCATGCCCATCCCCCCAGCGGTGGTCTCCGTGAGTCGCCACCTTTGGCGCTGCCAGTGGCTGGCGCTGATGAACGGCCTTGCTCCAGCCGATGAGAAGGGTGGTTTTCGCCGCCGGCCCAGTGATTTTCGGGAGAAGTTGCTGGGCAGTGGCCATGATCAGGGTGTTCCGCGCCATGTGCTGATTATTGGACAAAGCTGCCCCTGGGCACACCGCACCTGGCTGGTGCGCCAACTCAAGGATCTGGGCACTGTCCTTGATCTCTCCGCGGTTCGGCCCAATCCCGCGACAGGCCGCTGGGTGTTTCAGGAACCTTTCGAAGGGTTCCAGCAGTTGTCGCAGCTCTACAGGAATTCCGGTGCCGGCCCCAGTGCCCGCGCCACGGTCCCTGTTCTATGGGACCGCTACGAGGAGCGGATCATCAACAACGAAAGCGCTGACATCATTGAACAACTTGATATCCTTCCCCCAGGACCCCATGCGGTCACCACAACACTCCAGCCGTTCGAACTGGTTCCATCCATCCAGACCTGGTCCGAATGGCTTCAGAACGACGTGAATGACGGGGTCTATCGTTGTGGATTTGCCCGCACACAGGAGGCCTATCAGCGGGCGCTGGATGATTTATTTGCCGGGCTGGACGCTGTGGAGCAAGCCCTGGCGGATGGGCGTCCCTGGGTCTGTGGGGAATCGTTGACCATGGTGGATGTGCGCCTCTTCCCCACCATGGCCCGCTGGGAGGCAGCCTACCAGGATCTTTTCGGTTGCGGGCTACGTCCCTTGTGGAGTTTTCCATTCCTGTGGGCATGGCGGCGCCGCTTCTACCAACTGCCCAACGTGGCGGCAACCTGCCCGAGCGAGACCTGGCGGCAGGACTACTTCGGCAGTCTCTTCCCCTTAAACCCCTCAGGACTTGTTCCCAAGGCGCCATCCCTGGCCAGTTTGCTAGATTTTAGCCCTCCACATTCCTGATGACTACCCCCAGTCCGGCCGCCACCACCACAGCAGACCCCAGCGCCCACCAGCTTCACCAGGGGATGTTCGGGCCCTATCGCATCACTGCCGCTGATCGACGGGAGGTGATGGCCTACCGCATCTCTCTGCTCACGTTGGCTGTGGCGCAACTGGGCTGCCTGGTGCAATGGGTTTGGGTTGGATCCACCTGGATTGCCCCATGGCTTGTGTCCATGGCCATTACCTTGGGATTGGCGCTGCACTGGATCCACATTTACCTGCGCCCACTCCATCAGGCCCTGCGGTTGCTCTGGCTCTTGGGGGTTGGTGGTGGGATTGCTCTGGCCTATCACGCAGGGCCAGCCCAGATGGGGAGCACCCTGCTGGCGCAACCCCTCTGGATCATGGCCATTGGTCCCTACTTCGCTGCATTGACCGGGTTGAGCTTTAAAGAGTTCTTCTGTTTTCGCCATCTTGAGGCCGTGGGCGTGACCTTGCTGGTCCCCCTGTTGCTGCTGCTGGCCCTGTTGGGGATCATCCCGCTGGAGCAGCAAGGCCCGCTGTGGCTTCTGGAGGCGACGCTGTTGCTGGTGACGGCTGTGGGGAAGTTCTGGCTGGATCCTGCGGCCGATATTGGCGATAAGAGTGTGTTTCAGGAGTTGGAGCGCCGCGGCAGCGGCGGCGGTTGAACCCAGCTTATGACCAGCCTAGAGTGGCCAGAAGCAACGCCCCATGGTCGCAATGGATTGGCCACAAGTTCACAGCATGTCCCCTGACCAGCTCACCCAGATCCTGATGGACCTCAGCGAGGGGGAGGCCTGGATTCGCTTCAAGCCCAAGCAGACCGTCAAGGCTTTGGGAGCCGAGGCGGCTGATGCCATTGAAACCATGCTTGGTGAAGCTGGTCGCAGCAGCAAGGCCCCCTATGAACTGGGAACCAGGGTTCCACTGCGGGAGTTCAGACTGGTGGTCTGTCGCGCCATTGCCGAGTCCCTGCTCAATCAGGAGACCAGTGAATCTGCCGCTGGCTGACCATTGCGGTTTCCCGCCAGTCTGTGGGGGAAAGAATTCGGATTTCCTTCCTGAACGGCATGATCTGATTTGGGTGTTCATCACTAACCTTCAAAAGACTTCGCTGGTAAGCAACCCATGAAAACCATCGACGACCATATCCGCAAGGATGAGGACGAAGTGCTCAAGGCCAAGGCTGAGGGCAAGGATGGCAAAGTCAGGCACTTGGAGGAGGAGCTCCGTGATCTGAAGGAGTACAAGCAGCATCATCCGGAGGATTCCCACGATCCCTCAACCCTTGAGGTGTACTGCGACAGCAATCCCGAGGCCCCGGAGTGTCGCATCTATGAAGACTGACTCGGAGCAGCGCCCCCATTGAGCGTCGGCTTCCCCCAAGCCGATTCCCCTGTTTCTGTTTTGTGCTTCCCGCCGGCACGGGATTTGCTCCATGCCGGTGGTCCATTCACCATCCCCGACCCGAGAAGCCATATCCTGACCAAGGAGCTCACCCGTGAACACCATGATCATTCATGAGACCCATGGTCATTGAAGTGCGAAACGTATGGAAAATCTTTGGGGAGCGGGCTGAAGAGGTGCTGCGGGCTATCCAGCGGGACAACCTGCACAAGACCAAAGTGCTGGAGCGGTTTGGCGCCGTGGTTGCGGTGCGGGATGTAAGCTTTGCCGTCAAGAGGGGGGAGATTTTCTGCATTATGGGTCTGTCCGGATCAGGGAAGTCTACCCTGGTTCGCCACATCAACCGACTGATTCAGCCCACCGATGGGCAAATCCTGATCAAGGGTCAAGACATCGGCGCCCTGCCCACAGAGGCGCTACGCACCTTGCGAGCCGATCAGATCGGCATGGTGTTCCAAAACATGGCCCTGCTGCCGCACCGCACTGTACGGGATAACATCGCATTTGCCTTGGAGCTACGCAACACCGACCCCTTTACGCGCCATCAGTTGGCAGACAGGATGCTGGAGACCGTGAGCCTGCAAGGCTATGGCGACGCCATGCCCAGCGAGCTTTCAGGGGGCATGCAGCAGCGTGTCGGACTCGCCAGAGCCTTGGCTGCAGATCCGGCAATCCTGCTCATGGACGAGCCATTCTCTGCCCTGGATCCCTTGATTCGTCGTGGTCTACAGGATGAGTTTCTGGCCCTCTCCCAGACGATGAACAAGACCACAGTTTTTATCACCCATGATCTGGATGAAGCCATGAGGATGGGATCCCGCATTGGCATTATGAGGGATGGGGAAATGGTGCAGGTGGGCACACCGGAGGACATCATTATCCATCCAAAGGATGGCTACGTGGCTGACTTTGTTCAAGGTCTATCGCGCCTGAAGTTGGTCTTTGCCCACAGGATCATGGAGCAGCCAGAGACCTATAACAAGACCCACGGCAATCTTGCGGAGGTGGACACCTGGCCGCAAGCTCATCCCCAAGCTGACCTTAACTCCCTTGTGAGCCTGATTGTTGGACAAGACTGCCCCATTGCCATCCGCGACGACGACAAGCTGGCTGGCATTGTCACCAAAGACGCTCTGTTGAAGGGCATTCAGGGACCATCATCGTGACAGCCCACCCACCCGACAGAGAAGACATGGCGCCATCAAAAAACAGTGATTCCCTGGATTCCTTCAAGGAGTTTGCTGGCCACAGAGGCGATTACTATGGCCAAACATTTCTTCGCATTCAACAGGCCAAGCTACCAGGACTCCACCTGAACATGTCCGCCCTGGCAGGGGGCTTTCTGTGGGCTTCCCTACGGGGAAATTGGCTCCTGTTCTGGATTGGCTTTGCCGTTGACATGGTTGCAGCAGTCAATCTGGCGCTCGTCCACAAGTACGACCTGGCTGTGGTCCAGGCCACCGCTGACGGCAAGGATTTTCTGGTGCAACGCTATGACGGCTGGAGTGATGCCCATCTGCAAGCCGCCCTGGTTCTGTTTGTTGCTGGTCGGCTGCTGCTGGGATGGTTGGCGGATCGTTTGTACTATCACCACTATGCCCGATGGCGCGTCAACCGCTCCTTGCCCTCGGGTCAAGCTATCAGGCGACTGGGGATCGGGATGCTGGTGGTCCTCTTCATTGCACCCTTGACCATCTACCGCGCCTCCCAGTTCGCCCCTGATGAGCGAAGCTGCATCAAGCTGGCCCGCATGATTCAGGATGGCCAGCAGGTTCCCCTGAAAGACCGATTCGACTGCTGGACCATCTCCGAGTTCCCCACCCTCATCTGGCTTCAGCGTCCGCCCCAGTACACCTTCCCCCGCAACGATGACGGAACCCGGAGCATCGTTGTCAAGGAGCCCTCCAGCACACGACCGGTCAATCTGAACCATTGGCTCTCCGAGCACATTGACCAGGGAATCGGCTACATGAAGGCCTTCTACGGTTGGCTGTTTGACGGGGTGACCCGCTGGATTCGGATTCTGCTCAATGCGGTGGAAGCGGTCTTTGTGGGCACACCCTGGATTGTCACATCTCTCCTGTTCATTGTGGCCGCAGTGAAGCTTGCAGGCTCCCGGATGGGGGTTTTCACTGGCGCAGTGCTGCTTTATCTGGCGCTCTTCGGCTTCTGGCAAACGGCCATGAGCACCGTTTCCCTCACAGTGGCTGCAACGGTCATCTGTGTGGTTGCTGGCCTGCCTCTCGGGATTTGGGTGGCCAAGTCCAAGGTGGGCGCCGCCATTGTCACCCCCGTGCTGGACATCATGCAGACGATTCCGTCATTCGTCTACCTCCTGCCGGCGGTGGCGTTTTTCTCCGTTGGCAAGCCACCGGGCATTCTGGCAACGGTCATCTTTGCCATGCCACCGATGGTGCGCCTTACCGCCCTGGGGATTCAACATGTGCCAGCCAGCACCAAGGAAGCTGCCCTTGCCTTCGGCGCCAGCCCGAGGCAGCTTCTGCTGAAAGTGGAACTCCCCCTGGCCCTCCCTTCCATCATGGCCGGCGTGAACCAAGTGGTGATGCTCAGTCTCTCCATGGTGGTCATTGCCGCCATCATCGGCGCTGGCGGGATGGGCTTCATCGTGGTGGATGCCCTGGCCCGAACACAAGTCGGCCGTGGGATCCTTGCCGGTATCGGCATTGCCCTCATTGCCATGATGATCGACCGGGTGGTTCAGAAAGTCAACCGGATGTAACCCTGGCGTCTTGCATCAAGTCTACTCTGCTAGGATGGGTCTGTACTGTTTCAGGAAGAGTCTAGTGAAGCGTTTTTGCCTAGGGCTGGCTGCTGCCGGTTCCCTCTCCATCATAGGCACGGGAGCTCATGCCCAGGAGAAAGTCACCATCTCCGATTTGAACTGGACGGGGGCAAAGGCCATCGCCCATGTCATTAAGGCGGTGATTGAAGGCCCACTGGATTCCGAGGCGGAAATCATCCCGGGGCTGAGCGATTTTGCGGTGATTGCGGAAGGGATGGACAAGGGTGACGGCTCCATTGATGTGTTCACGGACAGTTGGCTGCCCAACCACCAGAACATCTGGGATAAGTTCATTGTAGAGTCGAAAACCATTGCCCACAATGAGCCCTATCTAGCCACCCAGGGAACATATGTTCCCCGCTATATGGCTGATCGGATCAAGTCATTTGAGGATCTGGCCAAGCCTGAGATTGCCGCCCTGTTTGATAAGGATGGCGACGGTAAAGGCGAATATTGGCCAGGGGACGCAAACTGGGGTTCTACGAAGCTTCTGCAGATCAAATTCGAGAGCTATGGTCTCAGTGAGCTTTGGGAGCCTGAGATTTATTCCGATGCAACCTTCAAGGCGCAGTTGAAGGCTGCGATTGCTGCCGAAGAGCCCATTCTTTTCTACTACTGGACACCGGAATGGATCCACGCAGCCTATGACCTTGTCTCCCTGGAGGAACCTGATCGTACGGAGGGCTGCGAAGATCTTAAGCTGGATCAGGAGGATTGGCTGGAGGCATCCACCTTCACCTGCAAGTACAATGATGCGAGGGCTTATGTGGCCTACTCAAAATCCCTTGAACAGCGTAATCCTGTAGTGGCAAAGTTCTTATCACAGATTAAACTGGATGCTGATGTGGTGAATGAATGGATTCTCAAAATTGGACGGGACGACGAAGATCCCCAAGATGTTGCCGAGGCTTGGATTGAGGCCAATCCAGACACGGTGAACGGGTGGATTCGTTAATGGTGAAGGCTTCATCCTCTCTTGTCTGGTCCCCTACACTCTGGCCAACCCAAGGTCAACATGGGCCCAGTCTCCATCTCTAATCTCCTTGGCCCTATCCAGAAACGGGACTACAGAAGGCTTCCACTTCTCTGCCTCAACAAGGGTGATCAAAAGATCGATGTTGGGCAGGGAAGCAGGCGCCCATAACCTGGGTAATTTGAATAAATGTTTAAGATGGACAAATGCCAATCCATAACTAAGGCATCTCTGAACAAGTTTCTACAAGTGGTAAGATAAAGGGATGGTTGGAGCTTCCCTGGCATGAAGAGCATGGAGAAGAGCTTTGCTGACCTTGAGTAGGAGACCAAGAAGGGGAAGACGGGGCGGGAGCTGTTTCT
>JAJDUS010000097.1 GCA_022826535.1 Prochlorococcaceae cyanobacterium jk18x1bzbins.87 | reverse complement strand
TTCTGGTAATATCCTGGTGCCCTGATCAAAATTGGACAGTTCATGACCTCTCGACGTCCTTTCCACGAGGATCCATACGATCCCTATGAATTTGAAGATTATGTGAAGCGTCTCCTTGAAAAGGAATATGACTGTGAAGTGATTAAACCACCCAATAATCAAAAAGATTACGATCTTGAAATGAGAACAGATGGAAAATGTATTGCAGTCCAAGTCAAGCTGTTCACAAGAAATGTTGGTATTCAATATGTCAGAAAATTACTGAATTTCATGGAATTAGAAATAGCAAGTAATTATTTTAATGAAGGCTTACTTATTTCATCTACAGGATTTACTCGCCAGGCTATTGCAAATCTCAGATGTGAATCTGAAAATGAAAAAGTGATTGTTTCGCTTGGTACTGTCTATCCAGACGGTATTGAATGGGATCACCTAAATCCTAAAAGCTCATTATTGGCTCCCAAGAAAGACAGTCCATCCAGTATTCCAGAAGAACAAAGGCGTTATTTCGGAATTTTCACTAACAAAGGTGGAACTGGCAAAACAACAGTAGCTGCCCATTTGGCCGGAGCCTTCGCCTTAACGGGTTACGATGTAATTTTACTTGACCTCGATCCACAAAAGAACCTTACAAAGCTTTTTCAAAACAATTTTGATATCAATAAAGGTAAAGGTGATCCACAGCTATTGGTGGAGTCTCCCCGTCCCTCCCACCGAAGAGGTAGAGCCACAGAGCTACAAAAAGCTAAGATCACTGTCCTGACCCATGAACAGTGGAAAGAAGGTAATTTCAATGGTGCAAGCATTGTAATTTGTGATTGTAATCCTGTATTAGATGAGAATCCATCTGATTTGATAGAAAAATTTAACTACTGTATAATTCCAACATCATTAACTCCATTGGGTATTTCTAAATGCAGTGATGTAATCATAAGAACATTTAGCTCTGTTCGCAATAAAAATAACAAAACAGAGATGTTTGTTTTGATTAACTGTTATTATAAACAAGAGAAAGATAGAAATGATCTTCTTTTGAAGAAACTCAAAGAGGATATAAAAAGTTATCTTAATGAAGATGAGAAATCTCACTTGGTTAATCCAGACGAATGTGCTATTCACTGGAGTAAATCACTGCTGTATTGGGGCTTACATGTTATAGAGGGAAAGAAGCCGGAATTAGCATTTCAATTCTATGGCCGTAGATCTGCACCCAGAACAGACTTTTTCACACTTGCAGAGTATTTAGAGGAACACGATAGAGTCAGCCTCACGAAAACGTGAAGACACCTCTGAACCAAGTCTCCTTGGGGTGTTAGGATTGGAGCCCTGATTGGAGCTTGGCTGGAATGGAGAGGGTGGAGAGGAGCTTTGCGGACCTTGAGTACGAGAGCAAGAAGCGCAAGACGCGGAGGGAGCGTTTTCTGGATGAAGATGGAGGTGCTGGTTCGATGGAAGCGTCTGTTGGAGGAGATCAGGCCATACGACCCAAAAGCTGGCAAGGGGAGAGTGCCCTATGAGTTGGAGTCCATGTTGCGCGTGCATTGTGTGCAGCTCTTCTACAACCTCAGTGATCCAGCCATGGAAGACATGCTGTATGAGGTTGAGAGGGTGCGACATTTTACCGGTATCAGTCTGAGCAAGGTGCCGGGCGAGACGACAATTCTCAACTTCCGCCATCTGCTGGAGCGTCATGGGTTGGGACAGGTGTTGTTTGAGAACATCAAGAACCATCTGGCAGAAGAAGGTCTGATGCTGAAGGAAGGGACGATTGTGGATGCCAGCATCATTGAAGTGCCCGCCTCGACGAAGAACCGGAAAAGAGAAAGGGATCCGGAGATGCGGCAGACCCGGAAGGGGAACCAGTGGCACTTCGGCATGAAGCTCCACGTGGGAGTGGATGATCAAAGCGGCCTGGTCCATAGTCTGGCGACAACCTCTGCCAAGATGCATGACCTGACAGCATCAGAAGAGCCACGGAGAGGAAGTCCGTGTCTGGGGAGATGCAGGGTACCGTGGAATGGAGAAGCGTGAGGCCCATAAGGATCGCCAGGTGGCATGGCACACATTGCCATGGGTCCGTCACAGCGCAGGAGACTAGCCAGAGATGGACTGGAGCGGTTGATGGAAGCGTGCAAGTCCAGTGTGAGGGCCAAGGTGGAACACGTCTTTTTCTATGTGAAGCAGATGTTTGGCTACGGCAAGGTGCGCTACCGCAGCCTGGCGAAGAACGAGAATCGGCCAGCCCTGCTGCTTGGATTTGCCAATCTGCTGCGGGCAGAGTCCTGGATGGTGTGATGTTCATGGGATAGCTGTGTCTGATTGACGGCAATCAGGGAAAAAGCTGACCGTTCAGCACCACTTTTGACGACGGTTAGCCCTCTTTGAGGGATATATCCCACTCACCACAACCCAATATCTTGCATGGTCAATCTTTATGGGCTTATTCAGAGGTTCCCTAAAGATCACCCAAGTGACACGCATAGACGTTATTATTTCGGCATTTTCACCAACAAAGGGGGAACTGGTAAAACAACAGTAGCTGCCCATTTGGCTGGAGCTTTTGCCTTAATGGGCTATGATGTCATTTTGCTTGACATTGATCCACAAAGAAACCTTAAAAAGCTTTTCCAAAACGATGAGGATGATTCATCACTATATGTTGAATCTCTCCGACTCGGACATGTGGGAAGTACTATTTCCATTCTGGATGATAAAGAATGGGAAGATGATAAAGATCATCACAGTAATATAAAAATCGTAATTTGTGATTGTAATCCTACATTTGAAAAGAATGCAAGTAATTTAGTTAAAGAATTTGATTATTGCGTGATTCCGACAACATTGAATCCATTGGGCATTGCCAAGAACAGCGACGTAATCAAGAGGACGTTTGAGCAGATTCGTACTGAGAATAGTAAAGCACAAATGCATGTGCTAATTAATTATTATGATGAAACTAAAAGCAAAAAGACAACCGAAAAGAGAAACAATCTTCTTCTAGATCTACTTAAAAGCAATATAGATTTTGATGAAGATAACAAATCCTACTTAATTGACCCGAATAGAGTTTGTGCTATTCATCGTAGTGAATTTTTATATTACTGGGGTATGCACATTGTAGAAAAAAAGAAACCACAATTAGCATTTCAATCATCTAACAATAAAAATATACCTAGGGAGGATTTCTTAAATCTTGCAGAGTATTTCCGTGGAAAATTTGAAGAGCCACAATAGAGGGCATACTTAATATAATCTCATATCACTGAAATGCAGCACTTGCTATTGGGCGCCACTGAAACATTGGGCAGCTTCCCTCTCCGAGATGTCGTCTCACCATGAGAAAGTCAGTCCTGGAGAGGAAGGAGGCAATTTTTCGTAGTGCCCTATTGTCCCAAATTTCAGCCAGAAAGAGGAGTCTTGCCAAGCATTTTCCCGTGGGGATGGTGGAGTTGGCGCCAGTTCCGGGCCGTGGCCTGTGGTCTTGAACCTGCGGTCTTGCGAGGATTGCAGAAGGGGGTATGGTGTCCAGACAGGGAAGAACCAATGATTTCAGCCGGATATTGCCAGACCATGGCCCGCTACAACCGTTGGCAGAATGGTGTCCATCTGGCTGCCGCAGACAGGCTTTCACCAGGGGAGTTGACCCGTGACCGGGGTGCGTTTTTCACATCGATCCAGGGCACGATTGCCCATCTGCTCTGGGGCGATATGATGTGGATGAGCCGCTTCGATGGATGGGAAAAGCCCGTCGTCGGCCTTCCGGAAAGCCCTGGTTGGATCGCCCAATGGCCCCGCCTGAAAGCCCAGCGGCTGGAAGCGGATGGGCGGATCGTCAACTGGGTGGACGGGCTAAGGGATCCGGACCTGGAGGGGGAGCTTAGCTGGTGGTCCCATGGGCTTGACCGCCAGGTCACGAAGCCGTTCAGCCTCTGCGTGGTGCATTTTTTCAACCACCAGACCCATCACCGGGGACAGGTTCACGCCATGCTGACCGCGGCGGGTGCATATCCGGGTGACACAGACCTCTTCATCATGGACGATGATTCACGCCAGAAGCCGCTCCAGGACGCCAGCCACACTGTGGGCTGAGCCGATGATGGTGTCGTAGGCCATCCGCATGGGTCCGAGGACAGCCACCCAGCCCTGGGTTCCCTGGTGGCCGCCGTAGGGAACTTTCACCAGGCCACAGGCGGCCAGGATGGGGGTTTTGTGCTCCCGACC
Source organism: Prochlorococcaceae cyanobacterium jk18x1bzbins.87 (assembly GCA_022826535.1). GTDB lineage: Bacteria > Cyanobacteriota > Cyanobacteriia > PCC-6307 > Cyanobiaceae > Synechococcus_B. The sequence continues at coordinate 12,637 of JAJDUS010000097.1, read as the reverse complement.
GATGCTCACATGTTGCAGTCGCGGCGCCCCCAGCACCGTGGAGCACTGTTGCGGTTGCTCCCTCAACAGTTCTTCTGGTCGCTCCTCCACCAATTGCAACAGGTCACGCAAGTGATGGCGGCCCTGGTGAAATTCCGGCTGGGCGATGAGTCCCCCGATGCCCACCGCCACCATCCCGTCCACCGCCAGGGAGGACTGGCGGAGATGGTTTTCAAAGGCCAGTTGCACCGGGCGGCCCAGGCTCTGATGCTGGGGGGGGAGGGCCTGCCAGTCAATCTGGTCTCCCCCCTGAACCTGGCGGTTCAGCCAGTGTTCCAGCAGAAGCACGTCCTGGGGCAGGGCGGGGGGATGGCGGATATTGAGCGTCACCACATTGCCGCCCCAATCCACCATCATCAGCACCAGCCGCTCGCCACTGGAGACCAGGTGCATGGTGCGCAGCCGTGGCGTCTTGGGGGTGGGGCGGGTAATCAAGGCCAGCAAACCGGTGAGGTGGGCCAGACGACCGGCCAGAAAGCGCAGCAGGTCATCCAGGGCAGTCCACTGGAATTGCAGCCCCAGGCCATTCAACTCCCGCTGCAGTAACTGCACCTGGGATCCCCCATGGGACAGGAGGGCATCCACATAGTGGCGATAGCCTTGCTGGCTGGGAATCCGGCCTGCGGAGGTGTGGGGCTGACGCAGCAGGCCCTGGCGCTCCAGCCAGACCATGGCATGGCGAACGGTGGCCGGACTGGCATTCAAGTGAAACCGCTGCACCAGCATGGCGCTGCTGACGGGCTCCGCCGTATCAATGTGATGGCGCACCGTGGCCTTGAGCACCTGCTGTTGCCGTGGGCTAAGGAGCGCCAAGGGGAGCCGAACGCTGGGGTGACTTTAGACAGTCCCAAGGACCCTTGAAACCATTTTCCGTAACGAGAGACACCGGTTCCGTCCGGGAGTTCACGAATCAAAGCCATGGGGTCACCACCAGCAGCCCGGCTCCCCATGATTCACAATTGCCCCAGTTGTCTGCTGTGGTGTGGTGGAGTTCCGGCCTGGCCTTGAAGATGTCCCCGTCACCCAGTCCGCCGTTTGCCACATTGATGGCAGGGCAGGCTCCCTGCGTTATCGGGGTTATGCCATTGAAGACCTGGTGCGCCACAGCGATTTCCTGGAAACAGCCCATCTGCTCATCTGGGGGGAGCTCCCCCGGGAGGAGGAGTTGCGGGTCTTCAAGCAGGATGTGTACACCCATCGGCGCATCAAGTTCCGCATTCGGGACGTGATGAAGTGCTTCCCGGAAAGCGGCCACCCGATGGATGCCCTCCAGGCCAGTGCTGCGGCACTGGGGTTATTCTACTCCCGACGGGTGCTGGATGATCCCCTCTACATCCGCCAGGCCGTGGTGCGACTGGTCGCCAAGATTCCCACCATGGTGGCGGCGTTTCAGTTGATCCGCAAGGGATTGGACCCCATCCGTCCCCGGGATGATCTCTCCTATGCCGCCAACTTCCTGTATATGCTCAGCGAGAAGGAGCCTGAGCCTCTGGCGGCCAGGGTCCTGGATGCCTGCCTCATTCTCCATGCGGAACATAGCCTCAATGCCAGCACCTTCAGTGCCCGGGTGACCGCCAGCACCCTCACGGACCCCTATGCGGTGGTGGCATCTGCGGTGGGAACCTTAGCGGGGCCGCTCCATGGCGGCGCCAACGAGGACGTGCTGGCCATGTTGGACAGGATTGGCCGTCCCGACCGGGTGGAACCCTTTCTGGATCAATGCCTGGCCCAGAAGCAGCGCATTGCCGGATTTGGCCATCGGGTATATCGGGTGAAGGACCCCCGCGCCAGGATCCTCCAGGAGTTGGCGGAAAAGCTTTTCGCCTGCTACGGCAGTGATGTCACCTATGACCTGGCCCGGCTCCTGGAGCAGAAGGTGGAAGAGCGGCTGGCCGGGAAGGGGGTCTACGCCAACGTGGATTTTTATTCAGGCCTGGTCTATCGCCGGCTCGGCATTCCCACAGACCTGTTCACCCCCGTGTTTGCCATTGCCCGGGTGGCTGGCTGGCTGGCCCATTGGAAGGAACAGCTCAGCGCCAACCGCATCTTCCGTCCCTCGCAAATTTACACGGGCCTGGAGCCGCGCCCCTGGCAACTGCGCCGGGAACGGGGGGAGGCGTCTGAGTAGATTGACCGGAGCCGCAATCGCCTCACCAATGATTCCAATGGCACCACCATGGCTGCCTTTGGCCACCACGGCCGGCACCGCCATGGACCTGGCAGGGGGATTTCAGACTACTCTTCAGGGGTGGGGGGTGAGTCCTGGCCTGGCCCATGCCCTTTGGCTGCCCCTGCCCATGGTGCTGGTGCTGGTGGCCGCCGTCGTGGGGGTTCTGGCCAGTGTCTGGATGGAGCGCAAGGTGTCAGCGGCCATGCAGCAGCGCATTGGCCCGGAATATGCCGGTCCCCTGGGCATCCTCCAGCCCCTCGCCGATGGCCTCAAGCTGCTGGTGAAGGAGGACGTGATCCCTGCCCGGGCCGATGGCCTCCTCTTCACGTTGGGTCCAGTGCTGGTGCTGGTGCCGGTGATTCTCTCCTGGCTGATCGTTCCCTTTGGCCAGAATCTCCTAATCAGCAACGTGGGGGTGGGCATCTTCCTTTGGATTGCCCTGAGCAGCATCCAGCCCATCGGCCTGCTCATGTCCGGCTACTCCAGCAACAACAAGTACGCCCTGCTGGGGGGTCTGCGGGCGGCGGCCCAGTCCATCAGCTACGAGGTGCCCTTGGCCCTGGCGGTGCTGGCGGTGGTCATGCTCAGCAATTCCCTCAGCACGGTGGAGATCGTTCAACAACAGAACAGCGCCGGTCTACTGAGTTGGAATATCTGGCGCCAGCCGGTGGGGTTTCTGATTTTCTGGATCTGCGTCATCGCCGAATGCGAGCGGGCCCCCTTTGATCTGCCGGAAGCGGAAGAGGAGCTGGTGGCCGGGTATCAGACAGAATATGCCGGCATGAAATTTGCCCTCTTCTACCTGGGCAGCTACATCAATCTGGTGCTCTCCGGCCTGTTGGTGGCGGTCCTTTACTTGGGGGGGTGGGGATTCCCCTTGCCGGTGGAATGGTTGGCCACGGTGTTGCACCAGCCTTTGGGTTCCCCTCTGGTGCAAGTGGTGATGGCGTCGGTTGGCATTGTCACCACAGTGCTCAAGGGATTTTTGCTGGTGTTTTTCGCCATCCTGCTGCGGTGGACCACCCCCCGGGTGCGCATTGACCAACTCCTGGACTTCGGCTGGAAATTCCTGTTGCCCATTGCCCTGGTGAATCTCCTGCTCACCGCCGCCCTGAAGCTGGTTTTTCCTACAATCTTTGGTGGCTGATGGTGCAGGGACCCTTGCCGGTCTCCCTGATGGCTGTCAGGCCCATGTGTCTCCTCTCCCCAGTGTCGCCATGTTCGGATTCCTCAAACAGGTGGGTGATTACAGTCGCGAGGCTGCCGCCGCGGCCAGGGGCATCACCCAGGGATTAGCGGTCACCTTTGACCACATGCGCCGCCGCCCGGTGACGGTTCAGTACCCCTATGAAAAGCTGATCCCCTCCGAGCGTTACCGGGGGCGGATCCATTTTGAATTCGATAAGTGCATTGCCTGTGAGGTGTGCGTCAGGGTCTGCCCCATCAACCTGCCAGTGGTGGACTGGGTGATGAACAAGGAGACCAGAAAAAAGCAACTGAAGAACTACTCCATCGACTTTGGCGTCTGCATCTTCTGCGGCAACTGCGTGGAATACTGCCCCACCAACTGCCTCTCCATGACGGAGGAGTATGAGTTGGCCGCCTTCGACCGCCACAGCCTCAATTTTGACAACGTGGCCCTGGGCCGGCTGCCCACCAGCGTCACCATGGATCCCTCCGTGCAACCCCTGCGGGAATTGGCCTATCTCCCCAAGAAGGCCACGGATCCCCACGGTGTGCCCGATCAGGAGCGGCGGGCTGGGCGGTCCCCCCAGGAGGTGATGGCAGGCCAGCCCCAAGCTAAGGAAAACCACCACCCCCAAGGCTAGGCAACCCCATCCGGAGACGGCAAAAAGCACGGTTTGAACCACCCTTCTGGCTGATTGGTTCAGAGCGCCACCTCTATCCTTTTTCAGGTATCCCTTTTTCAGGCATCACATCCGCCGCCAAGGCAATCTGGCGATGTTAGAAGCGCTTCTTGTGGTTGTTCCACCCATCAATCCTGGCAAGCAGTTCATCGTGGGACTTGGCCCCCCTGCTTGCGAACCCAATGCATCATCACAGATGACGCCCAGGAAAACGCTGATGGCTCCCCATGGGTTGAGGGGCAACCATTCCGCAACGGCTGGGGTGGCGACGGCAGCATGGTGAAGCGAATTTGTCGACCTACGCCAACGCCGTTGCTGCACTCCCCAGGAGCCATTTACGGTTTCAGGTTTGCTTGACGGTGACAAGCACCTCCAATAACCGGTCCATCTTCTCCCCAAGGGCCCTGTTATCAGCCCTCAATTGCTTGATCTCGTCCCTGAGTCTGGCCTCGCTGGCTTTCAGCTCATCCCTGAGCCTGGCCTCGCTGGCCTTGAGTTCATCCCTGAGCCTGGCCTCGCTGGCTTTGGTTTCCATCCAGTTCATGGCCAGGAAAACGCTGATGGCCCCCCATGCGGTGGGGGGCAACCATTCCGCAACGGCTGACGGCAACGATGGCAACACAATGAAGGGAGTAGCTATCTTCAGCCTACCCACGCCAGCACCGTTGTTGCATTCCCCGGGGGCATTCCCGTGCCACAGGCTGGCTTTGCCCATGCCGGATCCCCAAAGTTTGGGTGGGGGCAGGGCAGACCGGGGGAGCCACTTCAAGCTTTCTTGACGGTAACAAGGATCTCCACTAAACGGTCCATCTTCTTTCCAAGGGCTCTGTTGTCGGCCCTGAGTTCTTTGATCTCAGCCCTGAGCCTGGCTTCACTGGCTTTGATTCCCGTCCAGATGCCCCCAGGACAACCCTGACGGCTTCCCATGGAGTGAGGGGCAACCCATTCCGCAACGGCTGACGGCAACGATGGCAACGCAATGAAGGGGGTAGCTATCTTCAGCCTACCCCCGCCAGCGCCGTTGTTGCATTCCCCAGGGGCATTCCCGTGCCACAGGCTGGCTTTGCCCATGCCAGATCCATAAGGCTTGGGTATGGGCAGGGGAGCGGGTGGAACGGCTTCAGGCTTGCTTGACGGTAGCGACGATCTCCAATGACCGGTCCATCTTCTCTGCAAGGACTCTGTTGTCGGCCCCGAGCTCATCGGTGCGCTTGACCTGTCTGGTGTCGCTGGCCTTGAGTTCCATCCGGATGACGCCCTGGAAAACGCTGACGATGCCCTATGCGGTGAAGGTTAACCATTCCGCCAGGGCTGGCGACAACGACGACAACGTGATGTATGGGGTGGGTGACTTTGATTTTAGCCTGCCCATGCCATCGCCGTTATTGCACTCCCCAGGAGACGCTGACGGCTTCAGATTTGCCTGGTGGTCATAAGGAACTCCACCAGACGGTCAATCTTCTCCCCCAGGACCTTGTTATCGGCCCTGAACTCAGCCATTTGTCTGTTCATGTCGGCCTCGAGCTCATCGGTGCGCTTCACCTGTCTGGCCTCACTGGCCTTGAGTTCATCTCTGAGCCGGGTCTCAACAGCCTTGAGTTCCATCCAGATGACGCCCTGGAAAACGCTGACGACGCCCCATGCGGTGAGGGGTAGCCATTCCGCAAGCGCTGGGGGAAGCGACGGCAACATGATGCATGGGATGGATGACTTGATTTTAGCCTGCCCCCGCCATCGCCGCCGCTGCATCACCAACCTTCCCCGGAGGGGGTTGACACCAGGCTGAATTAGTGTGTAGCCTTTAGTGGTCTCTTTTGTGTAAGGTAACAGCAAGCACCAATTTTAGCGGCAGTTCTTTGAGTGGGGCGGGCTTTTGAGAGGGGAAGCGGGAAGTAGGGGGCAATTTTTAGAGATGTATTAAAAACAGCGCTCTACGACGCTTTGGCGTTAACTGGATGCTAGGATGACTAGTGTGTCTACTCCATCTGCGTTTGTTGGGTAAGCGGGACGTGATGCACTTCCATGGTCCATGGGCCACGCCGCCGGGGCGCCCAATCCCCTGGCTGACTTCCGCCATCCACCGTTGGGCATCTGGCTGGGCATTGGGCCGATTTTTCGGGATGGACAACCGTTTCAGTTCTGCTCCCGTCCGCGCCCTGTTGGGTGCTCTCCATGCCCTGCTCCTGCCCTTTGCATTTCCCCCGGCATTGGCGGGGGGGGGCGAGGATATGCCCTACATTGTGCCCTCTTTTGAGGGGGTCGGTTCCGTTGGGGAGATTGTCTATCCGGAAGGGGGCGCCATCCGTGTTTTGAGTCTGCCGGCGGGGGAGTGGCGTCTATCAGGGGCGGATGGGGGGCGTTTCCGGGTGGAGGCGGGGGCGCTGCGGTTTGCTGCACGGCCGGATTTTGAAACCCCTGGTGATGCGGACAGGGATAACCGCTACCAGGTGACCCTTCACCGCAGCGGGGGGAGCCCCACCTCCATTCCTGTCACCATCCAGGTGGGGGACCGCAACGAGCCGGGCCGGGCTGTGGTGCGGCCAAGGCATCCGGTGGTGGGGGAAACCGTCACCGTGAACCTGACGGACCCGGACCACACAGACCACCCCACGCCCCCTTCCGTGGCCTGGCAACGGTGGCTGGCCCCTGGGCAGTGGGAACCCATCCCGGCTGCAACCGGGCTGCGCTACAGGCCGACAGCAGCGGATGCGGGCCGTCCGTTGCGGGCGGTGGTGTCCTATGGGGACCGCCATGGCGCAAATCGGGTGGTGGCGGTGTCCGACCCGGTGGTGGGGCCAATGCTGTGGGATCTGGCAGCCCAGGTCGATAGCGCCCGCTCTGCGGCTGCATCGGATGATGTCTCCATGCGGCCGGCCTTTGATCCCCGCATTACCCACTACGGCATCCCCTGTGGGGAGCAGGACGTGATGACAGTTTCCTTTGCAGCTCCTGGCGGGGTGCGGGTTTCCGTGAACGGGATCCAGCCGGCCCCTGGGGCTGAAGGGGCGGCGGTCTCTGTGACCCACACCAGTGGGGCGGCCGTGACCCTGGTGGCGCTGGACGGGGTCTCCACCACCTACACCATTCATTGTATGCCGTCGGAATTGTGGGCCGTCCGCACGGCGCCCGATCCCGCCCGCCCTCTGGAGGGACTGCTGGCGTTGACGCGGGGGGCTTGGGCGTCGGTGATGGATGAGCATGGGGTCTCCCGCTTCCACCGCCGGGCGGAGGGGGACAATGCGGGGATGTTCCTGCGCCCCTTCCGCTCCGGCCCTGACCTGCGCTGGGCCCATGCCGGTCTTGGAAGCGGGGGCGGCCCGGAAAACCGTTTCTGGACAGTGCTGGACCGGGAGTTCAATCCCCTGCGATCTGTGGACACGGCCTTGCCCCTGACCACCACCGGGCGCCACGACTTCCGATTGCTGGAGGACGGCTCCACCCTGCTGATGACCTATGAGCCTTCACAACGGGACCTGCGGGGGCTGTCCTTTCAAGACCAGGACGGCCAACCCTTCGGCGCGGCGGTGAAGATGGAGGATTCGGCCATCCAGCTTCTGGGTCCTGACGGGGCGGTGCGCTGGACCTGGAACTCCTGGGACCGGCTGCCGCTGGAGGACTGTAACCAGCACTGGTTCCCTGGGGACTGGGCCCACGTCAATTCCCTGGACTGGACGGCCCAGGGGGTGCTGGCCTCCTTCCGGGGTTGCTCGGCCATCCTGATGATCGACCCCGCTGCCGCACCGGGAGAGGAGATCGTCTGGCGGCTGGGGGCCACCAATCTTTCTCCTGATGAATGGGAACCCCGCGGATTGGGGCCTGCGCCGCTGCAGATCGTGGGGGATCCGGAAGGGGAGTTCTGCGGTCAACACGCGGCCCAGTTGCTGCCGCCACCGGCGGGATTGCCCTTGCCCCGCCTGCTGTTGTTTGATAACGGGGTGGCCTGTGTGGTGGATCCCCATGGGGGAACCCCCCTGGGCCGGGAATCCGGCATCTACAGCCGGGCGGTGGAATACGCCCTGGACCTCCAGCACGGCGAGGCGGTGTTTGTGCGGGACCACGCCCTTGGGGGCAGGCGGGACATGCTGGGCCGCGCCGGCGGTCATGTGACACCCCTGCCGGATGGGGACTGGCTGGTGAGCTGGGGCGGCCGTGGCCGCCGCTCCCTGGGGCAGGCCGGCGGCAACCCACCGGCGGATGGGGCCACCCAGGTGGATCCCGACACTGGCGCGGAGGGCTTCAGGATTTTGGCGGAAGGAGGCGGCCAGGGGGTGCGGGCCCTGCCGGTGGGGCCATTTGTCACCATGGTCCCCCCGGAACCCCTGGCCGCCCTGCTCCCGGATGGACCACCCGCCGGGCATGGGGGCGCCGGGGACCAGGTGGAAGTGGCCGTGGCCTTCTCCCGCCCGGTGCGGGCCTTCGGCCCGGAGACGGGCTCCATCATGGTTTCCGGTGGCGTGCTGGCGGAGGTGGCCCCCCTCAACGGTTTCGGGCGGCCGGCCCATGCCTGGCGGCTGGTGTTGACGCCAGCAGGGGACAACCCCCTCTCACTCCGCTTCCGCTCCGATGTTCCCTGCTCCGGGGAAGCGCCGGGCATCTGTACGGCGGCCGGGCAAAGGCTGCAGGGCATTCCAACAACCCTGACCATTCTGCACACGGCCCAGGGAAGAACCCCATAATAACCAAACCGGAACCCACCATGACCCACGAGACCATCAACAAAGCAAAGAAGAGATGCGCGCTGGTGAGGACAGGGGGAACAAGCATATTGATAAGGTGAAGGAGATCACGATCCTGCTGATCCAGCCGCTGCGACTTCCACCACCAGCCAAGCCTTGAGCCGCAGCCCAGCCTCCATGGAACAAAGCCCGTGCCCACGCGGGCCTGGGGGAGAAGGTAGCGCCATCTGATATGGCTGTGCCGTTTCCACAGGAAACCTTGCCAACGTGCTGCCATGGGCTTAGAATCTATTGACTCCTTACCCGCCTCTGCCCCCATGCCCTCCTTGGCCAGCAGTTCTGCCACCGCGCCCCCATGGGTGGTGGCCGAGGGTCCGGGGCCGCTGAATTGTGTGCAGCCCACGGCGGCCTGGCTCTGCGCTCTAGCCTCCCCCCCCCCCCCCCGCACGCCTGCGTCTATGCTGCTTAATGTTGCCAGGAGACCCCAAATGCCAAATGCCAAATGCGCCCATGTTCCTGACGCCAGCCGCGCCCCAGGGCTCAATGATGGACGCCAACGCCAACGGAATCCATGGCAAGATGCACTGACAGAAGGCAGTGACCATGAATGAAGAAGAGACCATGGTCCATCAGAACCGATCCCCACAAGGCTGGGGGGGGGGGTGGCTCCGCTTCTGGGTGGTCCTGACAGCGACGTCGCCGGTGCTGTTTGCCCTGTGGCTGCTGGCCGGGCTGTCTCCCGGGACGAAGGCCCAGGCCACGCACCCGACCATCTCCCCGACGGAAATCTACGAGGGTGAGACGCTTGAGTTCACGATGACCCTGTCAGGTACACAGGGTATGGCGTGGGATGCAACGGACGACAATATCCAAGGTGCCTCAGGTACGGTTGCGGTTCAGCAAACATCCAGTGGCGGCACCGGCGACTGGTACTTCGCAGATGCTGATGGAATGTGGTCCGATGATCGTATTGACGGCACTGAGCTCTCCCCGGTTCAGAACAATGACGGCACCTACTCCCTAGGTTTTCGTGTCCATGCGACAGCAGACAGTGACACCTCCGAGGGGGACGAAAATCTAACAATCGTTCTCCAATTGGATTCGACTGAAGCTGGTAATGTTACCTTCACCCTGAAGGAGGGTGCCCGCCCCGCCCCTACCGACGGTGTGACCATTACCCCCACATCTTTAGCCCTGGAAGAGCTGGGGACATCGAGCACGATTGAAAAAACCTACACGGTGGTGTTGGACACGAACCCCACCGCGGATGTCACCATCACGGTGGACAATGGGGACCCCACCGCCGTTGCAGTGGACACCAACGCTGGCACCACCACCCTGGATACCACCCTGACCTTCACGGCGGGCGGGGACGGCTCCGGTTCAGGAGTGGGGAACGGCAACTGGGCCGTGGCCCGGACGGTGACGGTAAGGGCCCTGAACGATGCTGACGCCGCAAACGAAAGCTTCAATATCACCCATACGGCGACCACTACGGGCAGCACGGGGCCGTATCACGCCATCATCATCAACCCGGTTGCAGTGACCACCATGGATGCCGACCATGGGGTGGTGGTGTCCGAAGCGAGCCTGACCGTGATGATGAACGAAGACGACACCTACATGGTGGCGTTGAAGAGCGACCCGGGCGGCACCGTAGAGATCGCCGCCACAATACAACAAGCACCGAGGGGAATCATCACGGTTTCCCCCACCACCCTGACGTTCACCTCTTCGGACTGGTACACACCTCAGACGGTGACGGTGACGGGTGACGCGGGGGGCACCGACCGCATCACCCACGAAGTGAGCACGGCCACGACGGACTACCCCACTACAACGACAATTCCGGCAGTGTCGGTGAGAGTGACGCCGATCATCACCATTGCGCCCCTAAGGCCCTCCATAGCAGAGGGCGGAAGCATGGAGATGAGAGCGACCTATCTAAATGCTGGTCAGGCCCATGGAGTTCTTTGGTGCGTGCGTGCGGGAGCTGATGGAGGTACTGCAACTTATAGCCGAACTGGTCCGGATTACGGGATAGGTACTTTTCGAGGCAATAGACGAGCACTTAGTAGTAATAGGTGTCCTCATGGTCTAAGATTCAACCAGAGAAGCCCCGGAAAAAGATCGTCAACACTCAGAGCTTGGCTGACTATCGATGACGACGCTATTGATGAACCCGATGAGACCATTGGGCTCAGATTCACCCTGTACCAAGCCCTCCAGGGCACCGAGGATTTCGGCTACACCATCACCGACAACGATCCCACCATCGTGAGCCTGGCGCGGGTGGGATCAGGGGCAGTGGCGTTGGGGGAGACGGTGGAATTCACAGTGACCCTGGGCCGGGCATTGGTGGCAGGGGAGGTGATTGATGTGCCCCTTTCCATCGGCGGCATGAATGTCACCACGGGGAATTGGAGCCTTGCCGCCAAGGGTGGCGATTCCCTCAATACGGGCGTAACCCTGTCCAGTGAAACCACCACCACCCCGAAACTCACCTTTGCCGGCGCAGGGGCCCGGATCGCCACCCTGGAATGGACGGCCACGGCGGATAGCCTCATAGAAGAGAATCCCGAAACCGTCACCATTGCCCTGGGACCGGACGGGAGCGGCGACAACGGCTTTGACTCCTTCACCGACACCAACGTGGGGGGTGGCGCTGATCCCCACAGTTCCAGCAATCAGTTCGATGTGAGGGTGGATAACCCCATCACCATCATCCAGTCTGATGGTTCCACCGTGGTGAGCGAGGCGGCCGGTGCGGGCCACACCGATACCTATACCGTGGCGCTGAACAGTGCCCCCGCAGCCAACGTGATCCTCACAGCGAAATCCGACGATACGGGAGTAGCCACGGTGAGCCCTGCCACCTTGACCTTCACCAGCACCGACTACGGCACAGCCCAGACGGTGACCGTCACCGGCGTGGATGACGATATCGACAACATGGGGGATGAACGCACCGCCATCATCAGCCACGGGGCAACTTCAAGTGATCCCGGTTACGTCATCCCCCAGGCTGGCAACTTCAGCGTGACCGTGACCGACGATGATCAGGTGGGTGTGACGGTTTCTCCCGTCTCCCTGGCACTGACGGAGTTGGGCGCCGCGTCTGATGTGGAAAAAACCTACACGGTGGTGCTGGACACGGACCCCACCGCGGATGTCACCATCACCATCACCAATGGGAACGGCAGCGCCGTGGCAGTGGACAGCGGCAACCAGAAGAAGGACATCCTCACCTTCACCCACGGCAATTCCGGCAACTGGAATACACCCCAGACGGTGACGGTGCGGGCGCTGAACGATGGTAACGCCGCGAACGAGTCGTTCAATCTGACCCACAACGCCGTTGTAGCCGATACCGGCAATCCTTACCACAACATCTCCATCGATCCGGTTGCAGTGACCACTACAGACGCCACACATGGAGTTGTGGTGTCCAAAAACAGTTTGTCGGTGAAGAACAACGGGGGCACGGGCACCTACACAGTGGTACTGAAGAGTGATCCCGGCGGCCCTGTGGAGATCTCCGCCGCATTAGGATCAGGCTTGGTGCGGACCGCCAGAGTCTCAGTCTCCCCCGCCACCCTCACCTTCACCAGTTCCGACTGGTTCACACCGCAGACGGTTACGGTGACTGCCAGGAAAGGTGTTTCGAACCTAGGTAGCATAGGCGGCTTCACCACCATCGACCACCAAGTGATAACACCCACAACAGAATACCACACATCAACCGTGATTCCATCAGTATCGCTGACAGTGGTGAGAATCGTGAATGTCACTATCCGTACCTACCCAACAAGAGGAATAACTGCCAGACCTGAGGGCCAAAATATACGAATATCTGGGGGAATTCGTATTTATAATCTATCTGA
>JAJDUS010000005.1 GCA_022826535.1 Prochlorococcaceae cyanobacterium jk18x1bzbins.87 | reverse complement strand
CAGTTGTCAAGCACTTGGTTGAATTGATTGCTTTTGATTCAAATAATAAGGCGTTTGTCTTCTTACAGCAAGTAAATATCAAAATCGTCTCAGACTTGAGACGTACTTGCTGTGAGGGGATAAACGCCTTCCAAATTATTGAGGATTCTGGATCCTGATGCTTTCCAGGAATCACTTCTGAAGCTTGTAGACATGTTTAATCGGAACCTGCCAGAATCCGTCAGCGCAGTTGACAAGAATTCTCTCATTCAGAAGTTCAATCAACCTTCCCGAAAGAGTGCAATCTACTTGTTAAATGTGTTCGGCCTATCTGTACGGGCGATCTTCGGTCAATTCCGTGATTCCACGGAACAGAAAATCACTACAACTGAGGGCAGCATCTCCCCCTATCTGCAACAGTTCTGTACCGCGGTTGATGATGAAACCTGAGACCACCTTGGGCCCTGGAAAATCCCCCTTAGGGAAAGTCTGGAAAACCCCAAAGCCCCCCTGCCCCCCAGTGGTCTGAGGGTGGTTAAACTGAGTGTGAATTGGGATGGAAAGGATGGGAGTGAAGGAGCAGCAGTTGGGGTTCAGCAACTGGGAGCGTGGCCGCGTGAGGAAGCAGACCAGAAAGGAGAAGTTCCTCTGTGAGATGGAGGAGGTGCTGCCCTTCTCTGCACTAGGGTCAGGACTCATCAATATGAGGAATGATCCTCTCACCAGAGAGGGACCCCCAAGAGAGCACCAGGATGAGAGGGGTGATGGCCCAGTTGTTTGGGCTCAGCGCGGAGCAGGTTGCCCGCATCCGCCCCTTGCTTCCCAAGGAACGGGGTGGGAGCGGGTGGATGACAGGAAGGTGTTGAGCGGCATCATCCATGTCATTCAGAAGGGTCTGCGGCTGGGTGGACGCCCCGGCGGCCTACGGCCCCCACAAGACCCTCGACAACCGTTGCCGCCGCTGCTGAGACAAGGGTGTTTTTGATCTGATCTTTTCTGGGTTGTCAGCATCCGACTCCGCAGAGCCAGAGATCCTGATAATTGACGCCACTGATCTCAAAGCCCATCCCATGGCGTCCAGCCTCAACAAGGGAGGACGCCCCCCGCACGGGCAGTTCTGGCTGGGGCGCCGTCCCTATGGCCATGGGTTTCCCATGGGGACCAATCTTCTGGCGCAGTAGCCGGGTGTTGTGGGTGACGGCGCCTTCATCCACCTCGACCCAGGCCCTGCGTCCTGAAGGAAACCGGCCGGGATTGCCTCTGGTTGAGGATGGGAATAGGGCGGAGCCGTTGGCACAACACATCAACCATGGTCCGCTCAGTTTTGGGGATTGACCTGGCAAAGCGCCAAGGCTGAGAAGCCGCTTTAGAAACCGCCTTCCGTCATTCACAGGGCTCCAACAACTATTCCTGTGGAAGCGGTGATCCCGCTTTCTCCCGGAGTTCCGAGAAGGTCTCCTTGATGAAGTCAATGACAGAGGGGCGTTGACAAGCGTGGAACGGCAGAGGACGGCACAGTTCCATGGCAGTGACCCCAGAGCGGGCCAGCAGGACTCCATTGGTGACCCCTTGGAGCAGAAGCGGCAAGCCATTACCCACCGCCTTGCCTGCCCACTGGCCACCCTTGGCCAGGGCTCCGGCAACCACCAACTGGGCAAGCACCTTGCGGCTTAATGTCCAACTGGCCACAACACCAGGCCTGCTGCCATAGATCTCCGCAATGCGGCGGAACATCTGTATGCTGCTGAGAAACACCAGCAGAACATCAGCCAAAGGCCAGGGCATAAACGCTGTTTCCGTTGCAACCCTCAGGGCAGTGGCCCTGATCACCTGCTTGGCCCGGTCATCAAGCTCTGCCAACACTTTCCGCTCGGCAAAATCAATCAGACTTGCTCCAGGAAAAATGTCCTCCAGCTTCTCCTCCACCAGTTGGCTTCTCGGACGGGTGTCTTCCCGGTTGCGATAGACGGCCAGCAAATCACGAATTGCTTCCCTGGCCAACTCCAGTTCATCCAGCCCACTGGGCGGCTCCAGGGCGTGGCAGGCTCGTTGGCGGATCTCGCCCAGCCAGTCCAATCGTTTCATGGCCAGCCACTCCCGGATGGCAATCACAACTGTCACAAGGACCCAGCCCACCAGGGCGATGCCCACAACCATGTCCAGGACAGCCGAGCGCTCCCACAGCGCTTTCATGGCGTCCCAAAGGGAAATCCCGGTCAGGACGATGATGATGAATGCCGGGAATCCCCAAAACCACAGGAACCACTGCGGGGAGACCCCAGTGGGCGCAGGGGGCAGTGGCCCCTGTGGATTTGACTCCAGATCAGGGTCTGAAAAGGGATCAGGAGGAAAGATTTCAGGACCCTGATAATGTTCAGTAGAGGATTTTGGCGGCTTTGAGGGAGATGAATTTGATTCAGGCTTGTCAATCGGCATCATCCTAAGGAGAGAAAGTTACAGGGTGGCTTTGAGCGGGGCTTCGGAGTTGTTCATCTCTTTCTCTAGCAGAGTAAATCTCCAATAAGAAATTCCAAAGCCTGATCAAGATAAAGATGGGGCGGAGCGGGTCCCTTATCAAAAAGCTCGCTGTCGGGTAGGAATTTGAATTTCCTGAAGTTGAGATTCATTGTTTGTGGCCACTGCATTGCACCTTTTGCGCCTTTCCTCGCCACTGCAAGTAGCTGATTAATGTCGGGCAGGTCTCCTGGATACAAACCTTGACGGGGGATTCCCTGATGAGAGTCGTCAGGTTCACCAAGCTCAAGTCGACCACGCACACAACAGAGGCTCTTGCCGCCTTTTCCCTTAGCCGTGCCTTCTGTCGTCACCCTCAGGGCGGCAATGACCATCGCCTGTGTGTCTGCCCTCGCACCTTCGGCCCTTGTCAGTGCTCCCTGAATCACCTCCTCGATATAACTTTTCAGGCGGCCATGATTGGAGTGATGTAAATGATCTGCCTTGGTGGCGGCAAAAAGCATTTTCTCCACATTATTACTCTCGCCTAGCCAGGCGAGAAATTTGTTGTTCCTCCCTGGCTTGAAGACACTCAAAATGTTCTCCATGGCCTTGCGCTGGTCTTCAAAAGGGGCTGGGCCGTCATGGATGCCTGCCATGACGTCAACCAGCACCACCTGCCGGTCAATCTCCTTGAGATACTTTTCAAAAAAATCTTTACGCACTATTTGATATTTATAGCTTGTAAAACGTTCTTGAAATTCTTTGTATAAGCTACCTTCTTCTGTTCCATGGCGTGGATATAAGGGGGTAAACGACAAGACTGGGGCGTCTTTCAAGTCTCCCGGCAACAGGAACCGGCCCGGTGTACAGTTGGAATAGCCATCCTTTTGTAATGCCTTTAGATAGGCAGTGAATGCCTTGACCAGAGACTTGGCAACCTGCTCCTGGATCTCCCCCTCTGTGTCGATTGTCTGAAGTAGCTCAAGATAGGCAATGGCTTCTGGTCGTTTTCTCAATGTTTCAAAAGCTATTTTCTCAAGATGTTCAATGGACCATTGTTCAAAGTCTTTGTTCATCAGAGTTAAATCAATTAGCCACTCACCTGGGAAGTCAATAATATCCAGATGAACTGTTTTCTGATACGTGTCCCTCCCCCCCAGAACCCTCAGATGGAGAGGCTTGGGGACGTTGACCTGAAGGGTGACCCGCAACCCGTTCACTCTGGTGGTCCCCGGAGGCCAGGCTGGGTCTGGGGGCATGAGGGCTGGAAGATGATCTTCAAAGGGGAAGCGGGGAATCATGGCTTCCGGGAGGTCCTGGATGCGGACCGATTGAATACGGCCTTCATGTGCGGTGCCCAATTCCAGCATGTTTTCGCGATGCTTCAGACTGGCAACCAGGGATGTGATGAAAACCGTTTTCCCAGCACGGCTTAATCCTGTCACGCCCAAGCGCACCACGCGCTCATCCATGGGGAAACCGTCCTGATGAAAACACAGGGTGAGCATAGCTCACCCTTCCCACCGCCAGCACCTGGATCAGACCGGAGGGGAGGAAGACCAGCATGGGCGCTCTCAGCCCTGCAGGGTCCACCAGCCCAGGGCAGGGCCGATGAAGCGCACCACAATCCAGAACACCACCAGCAGGCCAATGCCCGCCCAGGCGCCGCGGCCAGTCCAGGTCATGAAGCTCTGGGCTTGTTTCCGGGTCAAGGGGAGCCAACTCACCACACGGGGGGAAGCGTCTCGCGGCTTTCCTTCTGTCTGTCGTGGTGGCAGGCCCAGGTCACGGCGACGTTTTGCTTCTCCCATGAATTGTGCAATGGCTGCTCCCCCCATCTTAAGCCCCAGGGTCAGGACTCACCACATGAGGAATGATCCTCTCACCAGAGAGGAACCCCCAAGAGTGTACCAGGAGGAGATGGGTAATGGCCCGTTGTCTGGTCTCAGCCCGGAGCAGGTTGATCACATCCGCCCCTTGTTCCCCAAGGAGCGGGGTGTGAAGCGAGTGGATGACCGCAAGGTGAGGTGCTGATGCTTGACGCCACTGACGTCAAAGCCCATCCCCCGGCGTCCAGCCTCAACAAAGGGGGGTCCCCCGCCTGACTGGTGGCACCAAGGGGGGCATGACCAGCAGGCTCCATGGGGTCTGTGACAGTAAAGGTGGTCGCCTGCGACTCCACCCGAGTGAGGGGCAAGGGGTGATGGCCCAGTTGTTGTGGCTCAGCAGAGGGCAGGTTGATCACATCCGCCCCTTGTTTCCCAAGGGAACATCTGAACAAGCCAGAGTCGTCCGCCATCAGGCTCCTGCTTCGCCTGTCTCTATTGGGCTTTCCAAAAGCTCTCAGAGCCTCAAGGGGGCTTGTTCAGATGTTCCCAAGGAACCGGGGTGTGAAGCAGGTGGATGACCGCAAGGTGTTGCACGGCATCATCCATGGGATCCAGAGGGGTCTGGGCTGGGTGGATAGCCCGGCCGCCGATGGACCCCACAAAACCCTCTACAACCGTTGACGCCACTGGTGAGACAAGGGTGTGTTTGATCTGGTCTTTTCCGAGTTGTCAGCATCCGACTCCGCAGAGCCACCCGATGCCCCGGAGCCAGAGGTGCTGATGCTTGACGCCACTGACATCAAAGCCCATCCCACGGCGTCCAGCCTCAACAAGGGGCGTCTGAACCCTGGCTGATTGGTGGCACCAAGGGGGACATGACCAGCACGCTCCATGGGGTCTGCCGTTCCCTGCAACTCCACCTGCGTGAGGGGCAATGCAGTGACTTCACCGGTGCTGATGGGGTGCCCTGCGGCCACGGTGATGGGGGATCAAGGGTAGGACAGGGATAAAATCCGTAAGGTGCTGGCCCAGCAGGGCATCTCGCCTTGCATCCCACCCCGCCGCCGTCAGCAGCCAGTCCATGACAACAAGAGGCTGTACCGAATGGGTCACAAAGTCGAGATCCTCTTTTCCCGACTGAAGGACTGGCGGTGTCTTGCAACCCGCTACGACGGCTGCGCCCACGTCTTCCGTTCTGCCATCCTCCTGATCGCCATTGGCCTCTTCTGGTGATGAGTCCTGACCCTAGTTCTCATCGGGTAAAAGCTGGGAGATGGCGATCCAGGGTTGTAATTCATCCAGCACCCGCTGCCCCCAACTGCGACAGTGGATGCGGCCGTCCAGAATGGCCAGTCGGGTGCCGCATTGCCCCCGCAGGGGGGCAACTCCATGCTGCATGGTGGTCAGGGCATCGGGCAAGAGCAACTCACCGAACCAGTCCCGGCCCTGCCGCCGCCAATGCTGAACCTTGGCTGCCGTGATGGGATCTTCCAGGCTCAGCAGGGGCAGGGAGCCGATCACCAGTTGTCTGGGGGAGGGAAGTTGGTGATGGTGTTCCTGCCACCAGCCCCAACTGGTGCAGAGCACACCGTTTTCTGCAGGCGTCAGGCATTCATGGACCACTCGACTGCCAAATTCTGCAGCCAAAGCACTGGTGAGGGCTTGCCGCAGGGGCACATCATCCAGCAGCACCGCCGTGAGGCCGGAACGGGCTAACACCAGGCGGCAACACTGGTTCAAGAGGTGGCGGGGAAAGATGGGGGCGTTGGGCAGGGGCTGACGACGGGGGGCATAGAGGGGAAGGGGGTCCTGCAGGGGTGGATCCCCCAGCTTCACCCGCACCATGGGGCGACCATTGAGGCTGTCCTCCAGGGTTTTCCCTGGGCCAGGGCTGCCGCAGAGGACCATGCCCCTGGTGGAAAGCAGAGGTTGGAAAAACTGGAGGGGATCCAGGGGTTGCCGTCGCCAACTCCAGCGCAGCAGAGGGTAATCCACCTCCGCCCAACTCACCCAGGGACTACGGGCATGGAGCCAGCGCCGCCACGGGTCCGGCATGGGGCCGTGGTCCCCAAGCAACTGCCGCAGGGGAGCTTCCGCTGCCTCACTGATGGGAACACGGCCCAGGGGATTGGCGGGATGGGCAAACACTTGCTGGCTGAGCTGATCAAAGCAGGAGGCAATGGCCTGGGCCAGGGCAGGGCGCGCCTGCTGGAGGCGGTTCCAGTCCTGGGCCTCCAGGGTCACCCCCATTGCGGTTTGAAGATCCTTCTCCAGTTGCCCACTGTCCAGAACCACCAGTTGCCGCCCGTGTAGTTGTCCTGCCTGGTGGGCCCGCAGCAATTCAGCGGGCTTCAGCAGCCATAGGGGAATCTCTTGTGGGCAGTTGTCCCCTTCCCAGAGGGGTGTTGCAATGCCAGCCCGATGGAGACGGGGCAATTCCACCAACCGGAGGCGCTGATGCAGCTGCCGGCTCACCACCAGGGCAACGGCCTCCCCCGCCAGACAGCAGGGCAGCAGGGCGCTCAAGCGCCAACCGGGTTCACTGCCAGGGGCAATGCTGATCAGGGTGATGTCATGCCGCCGCAGGCTGCGGGCCACCAGCCGCGAGAGGCTCAGATGATGGGCCCAGAGGGGACGGCCATCTTGGTGGAGCAGCCGCTTGAGTTGCTCGTGAACATGGGCCTCCAACATGGGGCCATGCTAATGACCACCGGCTGTCCTGGGACACGGATCCCCTCCTTCAGGAGGGCTTTTTCCTGTGCTAAAATCTGGGAGTGAGGCATGAGCCTTGCCTTGAACCACCCGAACATTGTGTGCTTCAGCTCTCAGCGGAGAAGCAGTCTCGGCCCTTCAGGACGGGGAGGAGTCAGCCATTGGCCCTGGAAGGCATGATGTGAAGTGTCCAGAGTCCCTGCTGCAAGCTCTGTGGTCCTGTCTGGCGCAACGGCCGGTGGGCTTGGTGGGGTTGGGGTTGATTGGAGGCTCCATTGGCCTTGACCTCAAAGCCAAGGGGGTCCCCACCGTGGCCCTGGTGCATCGTGTCGAGACGGCTGAGCGGGCCCAGCAGCGGGGTCTGGCGGATGGGATCTCCACGGATCCAGCAGTGCTCAGGGAGGCTGGCCTTGTGGTGCTCTGCCTGCCGCTGGACCGCCTTCTTGCACCCACCCCCCAACTGTTGTCAGCCCTGCCCCCACAGGCCCTCATCAGCGATGTGGGCTCTGTCAAAGGTCCCGTTCTGGCCGCATGGCAAGCAGCCTGGCCCGGTCGCTTCATCGGGGGGCACCCCATGGCTGGAACCACGGCGGCTGGCGTGGATGCGGGGCAGGCTGGTCTCTTCCAGGGCCGTCCTTGGGCCTTGACCACCACAGAGACCACCTCTTCTGCTGATCTCCATCTTCTGGAAGCCCTGCTCCGCGTCCTGGGGGCCCGTGTGATCCACTGCACCGCCCAGGACCATGACCATGCTGTCGCCCTCATTTCCCACTTGCCTGTGTTGGTGAGCGCGGCATTGCTCCGCACCGTGGCCGGAGAGCAGAATCAGCCCGTCCGTCACCTGGCGGAGAGTCTGGCCAGCAGTGGTTTTGCCGACACCACCCGTGTGGGTGGAGGCAATCCCCAGTTGGGGGCCTTGATGGCCTCTAGCAACAGAGCAGCACTGCGGCAAGCGCTTCACCACTACCGGGATAGCCTGGACACCCTGGAGGGGCTGGTTCGGGAGGAGCGCTGGGATGAGCTCTGCGGCGCACTGCGACAGACCCAGGCCCTACGGCAGGAGGTGGTGGGACCCTGACTGAGATGGACCCCATCTAACCCAGGTACTCTTTGCGGAGATTGTGGAGTCTTTCCCCGAGGGCTTGGCGTTTGTCCTTGGTGTAAAGGTTGCGATAGCACCATTGGCCGGCCACCACCAGGCCCAGGAGTTCCAGTAGCCCTGGTACAATGGGAATCAGCTGAATGGTTGCCAAAACGGTGTTCACCAACACCAGCGCCAGGCTGAGGACCAGAAGAATTCCCACAACTGTGCCGATGCGGCCCGCCTTCTCCCAGTCCACCTCTTCCAGAGAGGCGTTGATCTTGCCAACAGCCTCATCGTAACGTTTGGAGAAGGTCAAGGTTAGGTCCTCCTGGGCGCCTGGCGGGCGTATGGATGGTGTTCTAGCGGTTTTGCCTTCGGCTTTGGTGGCGTCAATCATGGACCAGGCAGGTGAGCCATCCTAACAATAATGGGGAGATGGGGGAGGCGCCAGTGGCGCTCCAGCTTAGTCGGCATCTTTTGGGCGCCTTGGAGCGGAGTCTTGCTGTGGCATGGCCTGAGGAGGGTTGTGGGCTCCTCCTTGGCAGCCGCCATGGGCAGACTCTGCAACTGCAGCGCATTTGGCCCTGCCGGAATGTGTGGCGCCCCAACTGGTCCAAGATGAATCAATCTCAAGAGTCCCAGGATGAAGCGGAGGTGGAGGAGTTGGGCCTGGCCCACAGCCGCTCTGATCGGTTTGTGGTGGATCCCCTCGAACTGATTGCAGCCCAGAAGTACTGCCGTCATCAGGAAATTCTCCTGTTGGGGGTGGCCCATTCCCATCCCCGAGGGGCCCCGCGGCCCTCAGCCATGGATCAACGCCACGCCTGGCCCCGCAGTGTGGTGTGGATCTCTGCTATTGCCAGCCAGCATCACCAGTTGACCAAGGTGGACCGGGGCGCCTGGTGGGTGGGCGGGTCAGGTTGCCTTCAGCCCCTGTGCATTGATCTTTTGCCGACCGTCTGAGCTGATTGCGGGGAACCACACCCCGGAGAGCAGCCATACTGCAGAAGACGAGTCTTTTGTCTGCCGTTTCCACCATGTTGCCGCCAGATACAAGCACAGTGACCCTCAGTCAGGATGAGGTCGCCCGCTTTTCCCGCCACCTGATCCTGCCGGAGATTGGCATGGAGGGCCAGAAGCGTCTGCGGGCAGCCAGTGTGCTGTGCGTGGGGACGGGCGGCTTGGGCTCCCCCCTGCTGCTTTACCTGGCGGCTGCCGGTGTTGGTCGCATCGGCATTGTGGACTTTGATGTGGTGGACCACAGCAATCTGCAACGCCAAGTGATCCACGGCACCAGTTGGGTGGGTCAGCCCAAAATTGCCTCTGCCAAGCACCGTATCCAGGAGATCAATCCCCACTGCCAAGTGGATCTCCACGACACGGCCCTCACTGCTGAGAACGCCCTCCGGATCATGGAGCCCTATGACCTGGTCTGCGATGGCACCGATAACTTCCCCACCCGCTATCTGGTGAATGACGCCTGCGTGCTCCTGAATAAACCCAATGTCTATGGCTCCATCTTCCGCTTTGAGGGCCAGGCCACAGTGTTCAACCTTGGGGATGGACCCAACTACCGGGATCTGTATCCGGAACCGCCGCCGCCGGGCCTGGTGCCCTCCTGTGCGGAGGGGGGTGTGGTGGGTGTCCTGCCAGGGCTCATTGGCCTGATCCAGGCCACGGAATCCATCAAGCTGATCACGGGCATTGGCCGCAGCCTGAGTGGACGGCTGTTGCTGTTCAATTCCCTGGAGATGACCTTCCGGGAACTCAAGCTACGCCCCAACCCGGAGCGGCCCAGGATCACCGGCTTGATTGATTATCAGCAGTTTTGTGGCGTGTCGGGATCCAGCCCTGGCCAGGAGGAAGCGGGGGCAGTGGAGAGCATCACCGTACAGCAGTTGAAAACGCTGCTGGATCAGGGTGCTGAGGATTTGGTTCTGCTGGATGTGCGCAATGCACAGGAGGCGGAGATTGCCCGCATTCCCGGAGCGAAGCTGGTGCCCCTCAACACCATTGAAAGCGGGGCTGCGGTGGAGACCGTGCGCACCATGGCGGCCGGGCGCCGCCTCTACGTGCATTGCAAGATGGGGGGACGCTCCGCAAAAGCCATTCTGGCCCTGCGCCGCTTTGGGCTGGAGGGGGTGAATGTGGAAGGGGGCATTGATGCCTGGACTGCAGAGATTGACCCCAGCCTGAATCGCTACTGATGCCAAGCCATCCCTGAATATCCGACTTATCTGGTCGGATATTCAGGGATGGGCTGTGCTCCGTTGCTAGAGTTTCCAGCAGCCTTCCAGCCCTCTTGTTGTGACAGTTACACTGACTCAACCCCGGCGAAGTTCTGAAACCACGGTCACCGGGTTACGTTGCCGGGAATGTGGCCATCCCTATGAAGCCACCGCGCAACATGTCTGTTCGGAGGTGTGTTTTGGTCCGCTGGAGGTGGTCTATGACATGGAGCGCATCAAGGCCCGTGTCAGCCGTGCCACCATCGAAGCGGGTCCCCTGTCCATCTGGCGCTACCGGGATTTCCTGCCCATCGACAGTGACCCCATTGACGTGGGCACGGGCCTGACGCCCCTGTTGCGGACCAACCGCCTTGCCCAGCGCCTCGGTCTCAACCATCTCTACATCAAGAACGACGGGGTCAACATGCCCACCCTCTCCTTCAAGGATCGGGTGGTGTCCGTCGCCTTGACCCGTGCCCGTGAGTTGGGCTTCACCACCGTGAGCTGCGCATCCACCGGTAACCTGGCCAATTCTACCGCCGCCATCGCCTCCCATGCCGGCCTGCGGTGCTGTGTGTTCATTCCCGCGGATCTGGAAGCCGGGAAAGTGCTGGGCACCCTCATCTATAACCCCACCCTGATGGCGGTCAAGGGCAACTATGACCAGGTGAACCGCCTCTGCTGCGAGGTGGCCAACTCCCATGGCTGGGGTTTTGTGAATATCAATCTGCGCCCCTACTACTCCGAGGGCTCCAAAACCCTGGCCTTTGAGGTGGCCGAGCAGTTGGGCTGGCGCCTGCCGGATCACGTGGTGGCCCCTCTGGCATCAGGATCTCTTTACACCAAGATCTGCAAAGGCTTCCGTGAATTTGCGGCGGCAGGCCTGGTGGAGGAAAAACCCGTGCGCTTCAGTGGGGCACAGGCGGAGGGGTGTTCACCGATTGCCCAGGCGTTTGCGGAGGGACGGGATTTCATTGCCCCGGTTAAACCCAACACCATCGCCAAATCCATTGCCATCGGGAATCCTGCCGATGGCCCCTATGCGCTGGATGTGGCCCGACAAAGCGGCGGCAGCATCACCGCCGTGAGCGATGCCGAGATCGTTTCCGCCATCAAGCTGCTGGCGGAAACGGAGGGGATTTTTACAGAGACTGCGGGGGGCACCACTGTTGCCGTGCTCAAAAAGCTGGCGGAATCCGGCAAGATCCATCCCGATGAAACCACCGTGGCCTACATCACCGGCAACGGCCTCAAAACAGCCGAGGCCGTGAGCAACGTCATTGGCGCCCCGCTCCAGATTGACGCTCGCCTGGACAGCTTCAATCAAGCCTGGGCCCAGGCTTGTGACCTGGCCACAACCGGGATGTCCCCAGTCGCTTAGGGGCTTGCCCTGGGCCCGGACCCACCCACAATTCACCCCACTGAAGATCCCATGCCCATTCAAGTTTTGATTCCCACCCCGCTGCAACAGTTCACCGCCAATGAAGCAGTTCTCAAGCTGGATGCCGCGGATGTGAACCAACTGATCCACAGGCTTGATGAACGCTTCCCCGGCTTCAAGGCCCGTCTTTGTGATGACTCCGGCAAGCTGCGCCGCTTTCTGAATATCTACGTCAATAGCGAAGACATCCGTTTTCTTGACAATCAAGCCACACCGTTGAAAGAGGGGGATGAGGTGTCCATTGTTCCGGCTGTGGCTGGTGGTTAGATGGCGGCTGTGGAGATTGAGAAGGCATTGGAAAGCCACCCAATAAAATCGCGTAGAAATTCCTCTTCCGTTGGTGGTGTTTTTCCTGCCTGTGCCAGTACTCCACCACCGGAGGGCATCGGGGGCTGACAGTGCCGTGGCCTGGATGCAGGGTCCAGGCTGAACCACGCCAACGGCCTGATGTAACAACCCCTCGCCCTGGAGTGAGAGGTTAGGAACCAGTGGTTGACCTTGGGGATGCCGAGCCCACCCAAAAAGTTATTTTGCTGGGAAAAGCAGCAGCTTGCAGCCGATCAATTCAGAGACCACTTCTCAGTTTGCTACGTGGGTGATAATGGCATTCTCTCCCAGCTTACGCAAGGGTTTGCTGCATGGCATTGTTGTTTGGCTTCGACGCGACGCCACGTCCATTGGATTCGCGGTCATGGACCATGATCCTGGGCAGGAAGCTGGCAAGATCCATCGGCTTGGGGTACGCATCTTTCCTGAAGGGACTTACATAGACTTGTTTCAACCATGATGCCTGTGTTGGCCCTCTCTGAATTTTCACTTTAGCCACTTTGCGGCTGAGGCAATTAAGGGGCTGAAGCAAAAGGCTTGAGAGGGGTCCAGCTTATGGATGAGAGGAGAGTCTGAGAGTCAGTTGAAGGTCTGATGCTTCAGGAACTGCTGGAGAGTCATGTGAGTCAGGAGGGTAATCAGTGGAACTGGTCTAGGATCAGGACTCATAATGTGAGGAATGATCCTCTCAGCAGAGAGGGAGCCCCAAGAGAGCACCAGGAGGAGATGGGTGATGACCCAGTTGTTGGGGCTCAGCAAGGAGCAGGTTGCCCGCATCCGCCCCTTGTTCCTCAAGGAACGGGGTGGATGCGGGTGGACGACAGGAAGGTGTTAAGCGGCATCATCCATGTCATTCAGAAGGGGCTGCGCTGGATGGGTGCCCCGGGCCGCCTAATGGTCCCCACACAACCCTCTACAACCGTTGCCGCCGCTGGTGAGACAAGGGTGTTTTTGATCTGACCTTGCCCATCCCACGGCGTCCAGCCTCAACAAGGGGGGTGCCCCTGCCTGATTGGTGGCGCCAAGGGGGGCATGACCGGGGTCTGCCACAGTAAAGGTGATCCCCTGGGACTCCACCTGCGTGAGGGGCATGCAGTGACCTCACTGGTGCTGATGGTTACTCAAAGACCTGCCACCTGCGGCCACGGTGATGGGGGATCAAGGATATGACAGCGACAAGATCCGTAAGATGCTGGTCTGGCAGGGCATCACGCCTTGTGTCCCACCCCGTCGCTGCCGCAAGAAACCAGCTCCATTAGAGCAAGAGGCTGGATCGTAAGGGTCACAAAATCGAGACTCTCTTTTCCCGACTGAAGGACTGGCGGCGTCTTATAACCCGCTACGATGGCTGCGCCCACGTCTTCCGTTCCGCCATCCTCCTGGCTGCCATTGGTCTTTTCTGGTGATGAGTCCTGACCCTAGTTGTTCTCTAAGGGAGCGTTTTGAGTGTTAAACCACTGTATGTTGCCCTTGGGGTGGCCCTTTATTGGCCTTGATGGCAGCCCCAGGGCAGTGGGCTGATACACTCCTCCCATGGTGCCATGGCCAATCACTTCTTCCTTCCCAAGAATTCAGGGCAGCAGGAAAAATTGGGCAGCTTCCCTCTCCCGGATGTTGTAAAATCAGTCCTGGAGCGGGATTGCCTAGGCCAGCAAGCTTTTCGAGGGGAGGAAGGAGGCATTTTCGTGGTGCCCTTCAGTTGGTCAGGGCGGCTAATACCGTCACCTTGCTGTGGTTTTTGGCCAAACCGCGGAGTCTGGCTTTCTAGAATCCAAACTGTTGCTTGAGCACAGGGAAAGGGGTGCTCACCTTGGCTCTGATATGGGCCTTGGCCTGCTCCACCCACTGTGTACTGTCCCTTCTCCATCGTCAGGTCAGCGGCGGCGCTTCCCTGGTCTCATGGCAATACGACAGTCCACCTCTGTTCCCTGTCATCTACTCTCGCCTCTGAATGCATCCCCATAAACCATGCTCTCTTCTCCATGGAATAGCTCTGCTGCCAATCACTGACGTGAGCCGCCGTGGTGGCCACAGAGTGGATCAAACCGGAATCCTTGTCCACCCCAAGATGCCCTTTCATGCCAAAAAACCACTGGTTTCCTTTACGGGTTTGGTGCATCTCTGGTTCCGGTTCCCTCTTCCCATTCTCCGTGGAGGTGGGGGCATGGATGATGGTGGAATCCACCACCGTGCCCTCCCGTAGTAGCAAACCCTTCTCTCTCAAGTACTGCTCCACTGTCTTGAAGATCTCCTCTGCCAACTGATATCGCTCCACACCATGGCGGAACGCCAAGATGGTGGTGGCATGGGGAATGGGATCTTTCGCAAGATCAGTTCCGGCAAAGCGGCGGATGGCGCGTCAATCAGAGCATCTTCCATGGTTGCATCGCTCAGGGAGCACCAGTTCTGCATCCAGTGAATCCGCACCATGGTTCCAGTTGCCAAGGCGGCCTTCCTCCTTGGGGTTCCACTTGGGGATAGAAAGGCTCCAGCACCTTCACCAGCAGTTTGAGAAGGGTAGCCTGCCTCCACCTGCCAGAGAAACTTCTCCTTTCTGGTCTGCTTCTTCACGCGGCTGTGCTCCCAGTCGCTGAAGTCCAACTGCTCCTCCTTCACTTCCATTCTTCCCCAGCCAATTCACTCTCAGTCATCCCTCCGGAACATTGGAGGGGTTTCCCGGTGGTTCCCCAAGGAACCTCCCTTTCTAGCGCAGTCGGTTTTTCAAAAGCCTTACTGTAAGGGAGGAGTGAGAGTCTTCTATGAAAGCGCTTCGGGGTTTTCCAGGCTTTTCCTAAAGGGCCTGCAACTCGGGATAGAGGGTAACCAGGTCGGTGGAGGTGAGTACGTCCTCGTTGCCGTCAGGTTGCCAGATCACCTCCAGGCGGAGTAAATCCCCGGACGGAATGGAACCCAGCAACCGCAGGGCTGTGCGCAAATCATCGGTGGTGGTGGGCTTGGGGAGCTTGATGGGGCAGCGGCTGGCCACAAGCAGGGTGACCGCGATGTATTCATTGGCGGCGGCAGACTGGCCAGCATCCCCCTGGCTGCGCTGGCCCGCCACATTGGTGGTGGTCTCCCCATCCAGCTTGCTGCGCTCTGTCATGGAGAGGCGATTGAAGGTGGCCTCAGCCGCACGGAAGCCCACTTGGCCCACCTCCCCGTTGCCATAGGCCCAGTATTCAGGATTACGCAGCAGGGCCAGGGTGACATCTTGCAACAGGCGCTGGAGACCGGTGCCGGTGCCGCTGTCGGCGGTAGCGGCCAGTTGGCGCAGGTCTTGCTGCAACTGCCGGGCGCTGGCCAGCAGGCCAATCTGCACCTGGGCAAGGGTGACAGGACCATCCCGCTCCACGACGTCACTGCTCCCCCCCGTGGGTCCAGCACCGCCCATGGCGCTCCGGAAGCCATTGATCAGTAGGCCCACCACTGCAAACAGCATGAGCATCCCCAACAGGCCGCCACCGCCAAAGCCGAAGAAGGGGATAATGAAGGGGAAGCCAAACCCGCCGCCGCGAAACCCGCCGCCGCTGGGGATGCTGTTCCCCCTGAAACTGCCCCCACGGCTGGGCAAGGAGCGGGGCGCAAAGCTGCCACCACCCACCCGGCCGCCCCGGGCGGCAGCGGCGGGCTGGGGCAGGGAAAGCACCACCAGGGCTACTACCAGAACGGGAAGGAGCACCATGGCAAGACGGCGTTGCCAGGTTCCGGGTTGCTTCATCTCCATCCGTTGCCAAAGGACATTGTCCAAGTGTAGCCAGCCAGTGCCCCGGGGTCAGGACGGGGATCACCAGAA
The DNA here is from genome assembly GCA_022826535.1 of Prochlorococcaceae cyanobacterium jk18x1bzbins.87. GTDB lineage: Bacteria > Cyanobacteriota > Cyanobacteriia > PCC-6307 > Cyanobiaceae > Synechococcus_B. The sequence continues at coordinate 11,239 of JAJDUS010000005.1, read as the reverse complement.
GAGGACAATCCCTTGATCCTCAATCAGCGCGGCCACAGGGGGCAAATCCTTCAGCACCACGTCAGCGCCAGCGAAGTCACTGCATTGCCCCTCACTCAGGTGCAGCCGTCGGGGACGACCTTTGCTGGCGCAGACCCCATGGAGCTTGCTGGTCATGCCCCCCTTAGTGCCACCAATCAGGTGTGGCATCGGATGCTGACAACTCGGAAAAGATCAGATCAAAGACACCCTTGTCTCACCAGCGCCGGCAACGGTTGTAGAGGGTTTTGTGGGGTCCATCGGCAGCCGGGGCATCCACATGCTCTCTTGGGGGTCCCTCTCTGGTGAGAGGGTCACTCCCTCCATGACGAGTCCCGACCCTAGGGTCATCAGGCCTGCACCTTCACCAGGGCCAAGGCCGCCGCTTCTCTTCTGCATCGTGTCGCAAACACTCCCCGTCAGCCCATCACCATCCCGGGCCCTGGTGGCCGGGGCGGGATTGACCGGCTGCCTGGCCGCCTTGGCCCTGGCCCGTGCCGGTTGGGTGGTGGTGCTGGTGGATCCCCTCCAACGGGAGACCCTTCTCAGCCGCCAGCGGGCCTATGCCCTTAGCCAGTCCAGCCTGGCCCTGCTCCAGCAACTGGGACTGGCTTCCGCTCTGGCGTCCCACCTTCAGGGCTTTGACCAACTCACCCTTGCAGCCAACCGGGGGCGTGCCCAAGCCCGTATCCACTGCACCGATCTACCCCGGGATGCCCCGCCTGCCATTGGCTGGATTGCGGAGCACCGCCCGGTGATGGCCACCCTGCTGCGCCACCTGGACCAGACATCGGCGGTCACCCTGAAATTGGGGGTGGCCCCATCCTCCTTCCCTGGGCTTGCCGGTGAGGCTGGGGACGGCAACTGGGATTTGGTTGTGGCGGCTGACGGCCACAGGAGCATGGCCCGTCAAACCATGGGGGTGCGCTGCTGGGGATGGCGCTATGACCAGAGTTGCATCACGGTGCAGGTGCATCTCCATGGGGAGGATTCCGCCAGGGCCTGGGAGATGTTTCGTGATGAAGGCCCCCTGGCGGTGCTGCCCATGGGCCAAGGCCGATCTCAAATCGTCTGGTCCACGTCCCGCGCCCGCGCCGCCAGGCTGATGGCCATGGACCCCCCGTCGTTTTCCCGGGCATTGGCGGCGGTGCTGCCCAAGGCGGTGACACTCATCACGGTGCGCAATGCTCCCCAGGCATTTCCCGTTGGTCTGCAGTTGGCCCAGCGTCTTCAGCAGGGAAACGTGATTCTGCTGGGGGAAGCCGCCCACTGTTGCCATCCCCTGGGGGGACAGGGGCTCAATCTGTGCTGGCGTGATGTGGGCTGCCTCCATGCCCTGGCCTGCAGGGTCGGGCAAAGGCAACGGTCCATTGGCTGGCTTCTGCGCCGCTATGGCCGCCAGCGGTGGGTGGACACCGTGGCCACCCTGTTGGTCACCGATGGACTGCTACGGCTCTTTACGCCGGGCCCCTTGACCCGTCGCCGGTGGTTGCTGGTCCCCTTGCAACGTTTTTCCCTGGCGCTCCTCAACAGGTGGGGACCGCTGCGCTCCCTGGTGCTGCAGGCCATGGCCTACGGCTGGGGGCCATGGCGGCGCCGCGGCATGCCTCAGGAATACACCAGCAAACTCTCGCAGGCCACACCGGCGCGAAGCCGCTGACGACCGGCCAGGTGCTGGAGTTCGGCAATGAAACCGTAGCCACACACCCGAACCCCTGCCGTTTCCACCAATGTTGTGCAGGCTGCGGCCGTACCCCCCGTCGCCAGAAGATCATCCACAATCAACACCGCTTGGCCCGGCTGCAGGTCATCCCGATGGATTTCCAGGCGGTCCATGCCATATTCCAAGGTGTAGTCCACGCCATGGGTTGGCCTGGGAAGCTTGCCAGGCTTCCGTGCCGGGAGAAATCCCACACCCATGACGTAGGCTAGAGCCGTCCCCACCAAAAAGCCACGGGCCTCAACGCCGACAATGGCTTGACAGGCCATGGGGCGGCAGCGCTCAGCCAGGGCGTCCACCAGGCTCCGCAACGCTGTGCAGTCTCCCCAAAGGGGCGTAAGATCCCGAAAGGCAATGCCGGGCTTCGGAAAGTCAGGCACAACGCGCACCAACTGACGCAGTTCGGCAAGGGACAGGGGAGGAGTCAACATGGGAGAGTTGGCAGGGCACCAGCGTAATGGCACCATGGCAATGGTGCTTTTGCTGGCGTCACCCCCTGTTTCTTGCGCCCCTCAACCTTGAACGTTTTCCCATCAACGTGAAGGCCCAACCCCATCCGGACTCAGCCCCGACTGTGGCTGATGATCACGCTCCCGCGCCCTCTGCCCAGCTTGAAGCTGGGCCAGACCATGGCGCCGGCCTGTCCCCTGAGGCCTCCATCCCGCCCCAGCAGGAGGATGAAGGCTTCCCGGACAGGCCGGGCCCCAGGGTGATTGGCCGCCACGGCCTGCAACAGTTGGACTTGCTGATGACCACCCTTGAAGCCCTGGACTTCAGGGGCAGTGAGGTGATGGTGGCCAGTCTGCAGCAGAAGGATGCCGCCAAAGTGGCCGTTGACCGGGTGGAATTCTGGAAGTGGCGCACCACAAACCCCCTGCGGCGCACCATGCGACGCACCCAACTCAAGCAGGCGCAGGTCATGGCCATGGTGAGCCTGGTGTGTGACACGGCCGCCCGCTTTTACCCTGTGCTGTACCAGTTGGTCTCAGTGCGGGAGGATCCGTCCCTGGCTGAAGCCCGCTGGACCCAATTGACAAAGCGGTTACAGGACCTCCTCCAGCAACGCATGAATCCCAGGCGCGCCACCATGGAGAAGTTTGCCGACCATGGGTACGCCCTTGCCATGGCCAAGCAGATGGTCCGCGCCCTGGTATTCTCTGCAGGGCCTGGGGGCGAACAGCGGCTCCTAGCCAGCCTCCAGGATGGGATGCCACGCTCACGTTACTGGCCATGCACTCGATTCAATACGCGCTTTTGGGCTGCCGTCTCAGCCTGCTGGGTCAGGGGGCTGAGGAAGGGGACAAAAGCACCATCACAGAGCTGAAGCAATTCACCCTGGACCTGGAGGAGCATGTGCGCTTCGCAGGCGGCCGACCCCATCTGAAAGCACTGGTGGACACCCTGCTCCCCTATGCCCGCCACATCATCAGTGGCCAGCCCAGGGAGTGCATTAGCGCTGACGGGACGGCTTCCATTACCCCATGGCACCGGGGCCATCGCCTGCGATTCCGGAAAGAGGACGGCAGCCCAGGGAACGACTACGACGTGCAGTTGGACGATGGGGAGTTGGCCAATATGGTGCGTTGCCTGGATGCCGTGGTCCATGACCCCCGTTTCCAGCTAGGCATCACGGCCCCACCCATGGAGGGCCTGCGGGGACGGGAGTTGCGCAATCGTCTCCCCCTGAGGCGGCGGCTTGTGGCACCTCTGGGGGGCCTGGCTCTCACCACGGCCCTTGTGGGCTTGGGCGTCCTCCCCCCTGTGCCGGAGGGCTTTCGGGTTCCGGATTCGGAGGAATCGCCAGGGGACGCTGCAGACGTTGAAGCCGTTGAAGAACAGCCCATCCCCATTGAACTGGAAACAGAGGTCATCGGTTCCGATGGCCAGGAGGGTGTTACGGCAATCGTGGAGCCGGTCATTGAGCCCATTGAAACGGAAGGAGATCTCTAGGGTCAGGACTCATCATGGAAGGAGACACCCTCTCTCCAGAGGGGGACGCCCAAGAGAACATCAGGACGATGGGAGATGGCCCAGTTGCTTGGGCTGAGCCAGGAGCAGGTTGCACGCATCTGCCCCTTGTTCCCCAAGGAACGGGGTGTGAAGCGGGTCGATGACAGAAAGGTGTTCAGCGGCATCATCCCTGTGACCCGGAGCAGCCTGTGCCGGGTGCATGCCCCTACTACCGATGGACCCCACAAACCCCTCTACAACCCTTGCCGCCGCTGGTCAGACAAGGGTGTTTTTGATCGGATCTTTTCCGAGCTGTCAGCATCCGATGCCACAGAACCATCCGACGCCATAGAGCCAGAGGCACTGATGATTGACGCCACCAATCTCAAAGCCCATCGCACCGCATCCAATATCAACAAGGGGGCATGACCAGCAAGCTCCATGGGATCTGCGACAGCAAAGGTCGCCCCCGGCGGCTGCACCTGATGAGGGGCAATGGAGTGACTTCACCGGTGCTGATGTGTTGCTCAAAGACCTGCCGCCTGCGGCCATGGTGATCGGGGATCAAGGGTATGACAGTGACAAAATCTGTAAGATGCTGGCGGAGCAGGGCATCACGCCTTGCATTCCACCCCGTCGCTGCCGCAAGAAACCAGTCCATTACAGCAAGAGGCCGTATCGCAAGCGTCACAAAATCGAGAATCTCTTTTCCCGACGGAAGGACTGGCGGCGCATTGCAACCCGCTACGACCGCTGGCTGCACCCAGGTCTTCCGTTCTGCCATCCTCCTGGCCGCCACTGTCCTCTTCTGGTGATGAGTCCTGACCCTAGATCCGGTTGCGCCGTTGCCGCAGTTCCGCCAACACCTCCACGGGATCCATCTTGCCCGTGGCGGCCTGCAAGGCAGGGGTATGGCAGCGTAGAAAAGGGTTGACCTGCAGTTCCACATCCAGGCGTGACGGGATGGTTGGCAGTCGGGCTTGGCGCAACTGCTCCACATGCCGGGCAAAGGCTTGCAGGGCCGGGTTGTGGGGATCCTGGCTCAGGGCAAAGGCCACATTCTTGGCGGTGTACTCATGGGCACACCAGATGCGTGTGTCAGGAGGCAGGGCGGCCAGGCGCTCCAATGAAGCGAGCATTTGGGTCGGTGTTCCCTCAAACAACCGGCCGCACCCGCAGGAGAAGAGGGTGTCTCCACAAAACAACTCCGGCGGCTGCCTTTGGCCATCCACCGGACAGCCCGGCAAGAGATAGGCAACGTGGCCAATGGTGTGCCCCGGCATGGCCAGCACCTCTACGGAGCGACCCAGCAGCACAAAGCGATCCCCGTCTGTCACCGGATGGGAGAGGGGCGGCAGGCGGTGCTCATCTTTCTGGTGGCCCACCACCATGGCCTGAGGCCAGCACCGCAGCAGTTCCGGGGTTCCGCCGATATGATCCCAGTGGTGATGGGTGTACAGTACCGCCACCAACTCCATTTCCCCCTGGTCCAACGCCGTGATAACGGGCCCGGCATCCGCTGGATCCACCACCGCGGCTTGCCGTTGTTGGGGGTGCTCCAACAGGGGAACGAGATTATCCTTCAGGGAGGGAAGCCGACGAATGCGCAAACGGGTCACCACGGGCTCAGCACTACCCTATTGCCCAGCCCCCAGGACGGTGTGGGGCATGAGTTCCAATCCCCTTGACAGGCCCATGGACAACAGCTAAAATCAGCCCCACAACCAAAGACATTTCTGGACTGGAGCAAGGTTCATGGCCAAAGGGTTTTCGGAGTTGAGAAAGACCGGAAAATCATCGCCCTACAAAAGGCACGAAAAAACCAGGAGCCCTGAACAGGAAAAGTTACAACAGGCTTTGGCTTTCATGCAACAGGGAAACCATGAGAACGCAGAAGCTATCTACAGAAAACTTATCGAGAAAGGAACTGAAAATTATATTGTCTTCGGTAATCTAGCGGTAATCTGTTATATGAATCATGACACTGAAGAGATGATAACATTTTTGAGAAAAGCCCTTGAAATCAAACCCAACTACCCGGAAGCCCTCAATAACCTGGGCATTGCGCTGAAGGAGCAGGGGAAACTGCAGGAGGCTATTGATCTCTATCGGCAAGCCCTGGCTGTCAAACCCAATTATCCGGAAGCCCTCAACAATCTGGCCACTGTGCTGAAGGGACAGGGAGAATTGCAGGAGGCCATTGCTTGCTATCGGAAAATTCTGACCATCAGGCCTAATTCCCTGGAAGTCCTCAACAATCTAACCAGTGCGCTGAAGGAACAAGGAAAATTGCAGGAGGCCATTACTTGCTACCGGCAAGCCCTGGCCATCAATCCCGATATCCCGGAAGTTCTCAATAACCTGGGCATTGCCCTGGAGGAGCAGGGAGAATTACAGGAGGCTGTTGATTGCTATGGGAAAGCCCTCACCATCAAACCCGATTACCCGGAGGCCCTCAATAATCTAGGCATTGCCCTGGAGAAGCAGGGAGACTTGCAGGAGGCCGTTGATTCCTACCGGCAAGCCCTGGCCATCAAACCCGACTACCCAGGAGCCCTCAATAATCTAGGCGTTGCGCTGAAGGAGCAAGGAGAATTACAAGAGGCCATTGCTTGCTATCGGCAAGCCCTCACCATAAATCCCAATTCCCCAGATGCCCTCAACAATCTGGGCATTGTGCTGGAGGAGGAAGGAAAATTGCAGGAGGCCATTGCCTGTTATCGGCAAGCCCTGGCCATCAAACCCAACGACCCAGGAGCTCTCAATAACCTGGGCAGTGTGGTAAAGGGGCAAGGGGAACTGCAGGAGGCCATTGCCTGCTACCGGAAAGTCCTGGCCATCAAACCCAATGACCTGGACGCCCTCAACAACCTGGGCACCACGTTGAAGGAGCAAGGAGAATTACAAGAAGCCATTGCTTGCCATCGAAAGGCCTTGGCCATCAAACCCGATTACCCAAGAGCCCTCAACAACTTGGGTACTGCGCTGAAGGAGCAAGGAGAATTACAAGAAGCCATTGCCTGCTATCGGCAAGCCCTGGCCACCAAACCAGACTACCCGGAAGCCCTCACCAACTTAGGCGCTGCCTTGACAGAACAATGGAAATTACAAGAAGCCATTGCCATCTATCGGAAGGTTATCTCCTTGAAGCAAGACTTTTCGCCTGCACACTTTAATCTCTCATTAGGCTTATTATTCTCTGGTGATTATGAAAATGGTTGGGAAGAATATGAATGGAGACTTTGTGAGAAAGTTCAAGGACATGGCCAGCCCCAACTGAAGCGGTGGGATGGTTATAATACCCCTTCAAACAACAGATTGGTTCTTGTTGGTGAACAAGGGCTGGGGGATATCTTGCAATTCATGCGCTACGTTCCTTCCATAGCTAAAAGAGGAATGGATGTGGTCCTTTGTACATTGACTAAACTTCATGGTCTCATTCGTACTTCAGGAATCGCCACAGAAATCTACAGCCCTGAGGAGGTCTGTCAACTGGCCACAGGAGAATGGCTACCACTTCTATCCTTACCAAAACATCTAAAAATTAGGCCCAATCATGTGCTGGTGAACAAACCTTATATCAAGGTGCCCGAAGAGAAGATTTTATACTGGAAACAGAAGTTATCTTACGAGAAGAGGCCCATCATCGCCATTAACTGGCAGGGCAACATGGAAGCTGAGAAAGGCATGCTGAGGGGCCGATCTCTTCCCTCCCTGGAAATCCTTGCACCTATCGCTGAAGCTATCGATGCCAGTTTCCTGTCTTTGCAGAAGGGTCCGGGGGCCGAGCAGTTGGCAACGTGCAGGTTCTTTGATCGGTTTGTTGGCTGCCAGGAGGAGATCAACCAGACCTGGGATTTCGTGGAGAACGCTGCCATGGTGATGAACTGTGATCTCATTATTACTGTGGACACTGTTATGGCCCATCTGGCAGGTGGGCTGGGAAAACCCACCTGGGTGTTGCTCCACCATATCCCTGATTGGCGTTGGGGCATGGAAGGGGACACCACCTTTTGGTATCCATCCATGCGCCTCTTTCGCCAGCGGGAGCAGGGCAACTGGCAAGAGGTGATTCATCCTGTGGCCATGGCTCTGAAGACCTTCCCCTCCAACCATCCATCATAGTTGCCCACCATGGCCAAGACCCCCTCACCCAGAAACAGCTCATCTTTTATGGCGCCTATCGCCTTTGCAGAACTGATTGACAAAATCACAATTCTGGAAATCAAGTCAGAGAAGTTCACAGGTGAGCGGCGGTACAATGTTGCCCATGAGCTGCAGCTTTTGCAGAAGATACTAGCACAGTCCGGTGTGGAACTGCTTCCGGACCATCATCATCAGCTGAAGACTGTGAATCAATCCCTCTGGCAAATCGAAGAGGACATCCGAAGCCATGAGACAAACCAGGACTTTGGCGAAGCCTTCATCCAGTTGGCCCGGTCTGTCTATCTACAGAACGACAGGCGGGCAGCCATTAAGAAAATGATTAATCGGTACTATGGTTCCGAGATCATTGAGGAGAAATCCTATCACTCATCTTGACCCCCGTTCTGGATCAGTCCACCAGGACAAAGGGGTCAGCCATTGCTGTGGGGGAACCCCTGCATGGGGAGTGGAGACCCTACCCATGGGCCACCCCTTGCCTGCGGAAGGGTAAGGATCAGAAGAGCAGGGAAAGCGCAGCTTGAGGGAATGCTCCACCGGTGACGTGGCGGTGTTCTGCTCCTGGCGCTGGCCCGTCAGGGAGAGTTCCCATGGTTCCCCCTGGAGTTGTTCAGCGTAGGGCGCCACCGACCAGAGGAGGCCGTAGTTCCTGCTGGTGGGGGAGAATGCCAGCGCCACTGCCGGGGTGAGGGTGATGTGGTCATTGTGGGCGGGGAAGCCATAGGCCAGCTCTGCCGTAAATCGTTGCCCGTTGCTGGGGGTGGTGTCCAACCCCTCCATGGTGGTGGGGTGCAGCAGGGTATCCATGTCGTCTGCTGCGGTGGCGCCCATGGCATGGCTCAGGGAGAGGGAGGGACCGCGAAGGGCCTCCTTGTTCCTGTAAGCTCTCTTCTGTATGGCTGAGAAGGGTGTGGCCCTTCGGTTCACCGCTGATGCCCTGCTTTGGAGCCTTCCAGCGGATGGCAGTGCCCAGATCCAGGCCGTAGCCGGCTTCAGCATCTCCACTGTCGTGCCGAATGGCCAGCGCCATGGAGGGGAGGAAGGAGGCCCCATTTGACAAGGGGAAAGGTCTGACGGCTTCCAGCCCCACCCGGCGGCGGGAGAGGCTGCCTTCTGAAGAGTCCAGCCCGTCCACTTCTGCTGAGGTGGTCTTCAGGGTGAGCACATCAGCGGTGGTGGTGAGGGTGATGCCCTCGCTGCCCCCATGGAGGAGCACCCCATCCAGTCCGACAGCAGCCATGACCAGGGTGGTGTTGGGGGTGGCGTCATCACCGGGGCCATCTGGGTTGAGGGAAAGTTCACCCCATCCATAGCCGGCGACGGCCCAGAGGCCCAGCCGTGGGGCGAGGGCATAGCGGCCATAGGGGAATAGGCCTGTTACGGTGCTGGTGATCTCCCCATCAGCGCCGTTCTCTCCGTCATAGGAGCCGCTCCCCCAGGACTGGGAGAGTGCAGCACCAGCCTGCCAATGCTGCCCAGTCCAGTCCGTCCCCAACAGGAGGGTGGTCACATCCCCATCCAGGGAGAGGTCCTCCTGTTCTCCACTAAAGGAGGAGAAGGCGCCCTGTCCCCAGAAGGCCAGGCGGGGTGCTCCTCCCTCTGGCTCTGGCGCCAGGCTGAAGGAGGAGCCCTCCAGCAACGCCTGGGGGGTGACCGTCTCAAAACCCAGGGCTTTGGTGAGTAACCCTTCATGCTCCGCCAATGCTGTGGTGCTGGGGACAGTCTCTCCGGCAACAGTGAGTTGCAGCCCGGTAACGGGTGGGGCGCTCCAGCGTTCTTCCAGGGCAGTCACCACCTGGTGGGCAAGGGTGCGGCCCAACCGCAAATGCCACGCCTTCGTCTCTTCGCTGGCGTGGGCAGCCACCACGGTGAGTCTCATGGTGGTGCTGACTTCTACATGGCCGCCGCCAGTGGCGGTATGGGTCAGGGTGATGGCGGTGCCAATCAGATCTCCCTCCTCCGCCACTGTGAGGGTGACAGGCTGCTCACGATCCCAGTTCGCTGGGGTGAAGGTGAGCGTTGCGGGGTGGACACGGATGGCTGCTCCCCCCTCCATGGCGTTGGCATCACCCAATGGGCTGGTTCCCAGAGGGAAGAGATTGGGAGACGGGGCGGCGCCCCCTTCACCATTCACACCGCCGACACGGATGGTCACGGTCACATCAGCCGTGGGCTGGGCATCCAGTGCCACCTGGTAGGAGGCGCTGCCCCCTGCGGTCACCCTCAGACGGGAGTGGGACAATCTCACCACCTCATCATCTGTCACCGTCACTGATGCCGAAGCGGTGGTGCCGTGGGGCGTGTAGCCACTTCCTCGTTGCACCGTAGCCGTGATGCGGCCGTCCTCTTCCTGGGTGGTGTCGTCTTCAGTGGTGACGGTGAAGCTGGCCCTGCCACTGGCATCGATGGTGACGGAGCGTGAGCCGGTCTGGCCACTGCTGGCGAAGTCGCCGCTGGCGCTGATCCTCACGTTGACGCTGATGGTGGTCCCTGGTGCAGGTGCAGGTGTGGCGGTCACGGTGAAGCTGGCCTCTTCGCCCTCGCTGACACCACCGCTACCGGTGATGCTCACCACCGGCATGGTTGATGGTGGCGGGGTGGTGCCGTCATCATCGGTGATGGTGATGGTGGCGCTCCCCTGAGTTCCCACCGTATAGCCATTGGCGGCAATCAAGGTGAGGACGATGGTCTCACCGTCATCATCCATCTGATCCTGCAGGATGGTGATGGGAATGGTTCCCGCCCCACCTGTCATGGATACCGTGCCGGGGAGGGGGGTGAAGTCTTCACCTGCGGTGGCCGTGCCGCTCACACGGTAGGAGACTTCGGTGGCCGCAGTGAAGGCGGGGGTGGCGCTCAGGGCCACATTGATTGTGCGATTGCCCGAGGCCTCGCCCCCACTGTAGGCGGCAGCGGCGAACTCCACTGCTGGCAGTGCAGACGGTCCAGTGTTGTCATCATCCACCACCGTGGCTGTGACACTGGGGATGCTGATGGTGTTGCCGTTGTACTTGGCATCGGTTGAGGTGGACCAGTGGCTGATGATCACGCTGCGGTTGCCAGTCTGGTCTACGTCGTCATCCACGCCGGTGACTGTCACTGTCTGCGCCGTGCCCCAGTTGGTGGGGGCGAAGATCAAGGTGGCGGGGCTCACCGTCGCTGCTCCCGGATCATCCGAAGTGACTGCGATGGTCACAGTTGCCGTTGGCTGGCTCTTGAGCACCACCGTATAGGTGTCGGTGTTCCTTGGCCCTGCCGCCTCGGTCACCGAAGTGGAACCGCCCGACTCGGTGATGCTCACACCGGCCGGGGTCACATCGGCAATGGTGAATGGGGCCAGGCTATCGGTCTGGGTGACGCCGCCGAAGTTGGTGAGACCGGTGTTGG
>JAJDUS010000109.1 GCA_022826535.1 Prochlorococcaceae cyanobacterium jk18x1bzbins.87 | reverse complement strand
AACACCAACTCCTGTTGGCGAGCCTGGTGAAGTTCATGGCGCAACTGCTGATGGCGGCGCGCCTTCTCGCAGTCCCTCTCGATCCTCTGACGGCTGCTCTGGAGTTCCGACTCCACAATATGGCAGCGCTCCTCATGCTCCCGCACATCCGTGAGTTTGCCGCGACACTGCTCAATGCGCTGGTCAAACAGCGCCACACTCGCCAGTTCGTTAATGATTTCTCGGCGTTCACGGTCACCCATGGACACAATATGCGGGTGACATCCCGTTGCATCACCACGTTGCTGCCGGGGGAAAAGCTCTGATTACCCTGCAGGTGCAGATCACGGCCTGAAAGACGGCGGATGTTGTGGGCTGGCGGCGCACCTGAAAGGCTCCCCCAGCTTGCCCTGCCAGGGGGGAGGGGAAGGTGGAGCCTGTTCTGCATTATATGGTTTGGGTACCCGTAGACTGCTCTGTCTGCTTCCATGCCCCTCACCGATCAAGGCTCCCCCCCCGCCCCTGTCTCAACCATTCCCGTTCTTGTGGTTGGCGCCCTGGGGCGTATGGGCTCCCATGTGGTGCGGGCCGTCACGGCAGCGGCGGATCTCGATCTGGTGGCCGCCATTGACACAACGGCAGCCGCCCAAGGTGAGGATATTGGCACCCTGCTGGGTTTGGATGCTCTGGATGTGGTGGTGAGCCAGGATCTGGAGGGGCACCTTTGCCTCATCAGCCAGCAGCATCGTGGCGCTGTGATGGTGGATTTCACCCACCCTGCCGTGGTATATGACCACACCCGGGCGGCCATTGCCTATGGGGTTCACCCGGTGATTGGCACCACAGGTCTTTCTCCTGAACAACTGGGGGACCTGGCGGATTTCAGCCGCAAGGCGTCTGTGGGTGCTGCGGTAATTCCCAATTTTTCCGTGGGTATGGTGTTATTGCAACAGGCCGCCGTGGCCGCAGCCCGCTTCTACGACCATGCGGAGCTGATTGAACTGCACCACAACGGCAAGGCGGATGCCCCCAGCGGCACCTGCATCAAAACAGCAGAGTTGTTGGAAGCTATTGGGAAGTCCTACAACCCGCCCGCAGTGGAGGAGAAGGAAAGCCTTTTGGGTAGCCGTGGTGGCCAGCGCCCCAGCGGTCTGCGGCTCCATGCCCTGCGACTCCCCGGGCTGGTGGCCCATCAGGAGGTGGTGTTTGGCGGCCCTGGGGAGACCTACACCCTGCGGCACGACACCGTCGACCGCAGCGCCTACATGCCTGGGGTGTTAAGGGTCATCCGTCAGGTGGGGGCGTTGGAGGGGCTGATCTATGGGCTGGAACATCTTCTCTGATCCGGATTGGCAACAAGCAGTCAGCAGGATCACGATGGCGCCATGTTGATTCCCCTCAGTGGTGCGGAGCGGGACCAACTGCTCCCCAAGGTGGCCACCGGCCCCCAGTTCAGTGCCTGCTGGGGCGGCCCCCAGGTGTTGCTCCAGCGGGTGATGATTTCCGTGGTTGGGGGCCTGGTCAGCTTGCTCCTTGGCCAGGCTTTCGGTTTTGCCAATCCCTGGGGCTCCTTATGTCTGGTCACTGGTATTGTCTTCGGCCTCACCTGGTTATGGGGCCCTGTGGCCGTGGCGGCCCAGCGCAATGGCCGGCTGCGCCGATTTTCCCATGCGGCCCTGGCCCTGGCCCAGGTGGAGGCGTTGTTTACGGAAGAACGGGTGGCGGCGCGACGGGAAGACGTCAACGCCAAAGGACGACTGGAGCTGGTAGAGAGCAGGCGCCCCTGGCTCAATCTGGAACTGGCTGATGAGGATGGGTTCCTGGGCACCTTGGCGTTCCCTCTGGAGCAGAGGCACCAGAGTATTCGTCGAGGCGACACGGTTTGCTGTCTGGCCATGGCCAACCGTCGGGATTTTTCCCCCGTTATGGCCTTCAGCGATGCCTGGCTGCCCCAGCAGAATCTGTGGGTTGGTCGCTACCCCTATCTGCGTCGGGATCTTTTGGTGAACCTGTGCCGCCGTCAACTGGACCACCGGGGTTAAGATCCCCATCCGGTGGGGAGCCAATACGGGGGGAACGCCAGAGTGTATCCGCCATGGTGGCCACCTGCGCCATGGCCTCCACATCATGGACCCGCACCACAGCAGCGCCACCGGCAATGGCCTTGCAGACCGTTGCCGCCGTTCCCCAGATGCGCCGGCAGGGGTCGGGCTGGGCAAGAACCGCACCGATAAACCGTTTACGGGAAGGCCCCACCAGCAGCGGATAGCCGTGGCGGGACAGGCGGGACAGGTGGCGGAGAAGGGTAAGATTGTGGTGGGTGGTTTTGGCAAATCCCAAGCCAGGATCCCAGAGGAGTTGCCAGGGTTCCACACCAACGGCCTGGGCCGTGGCCGCTTGGCGCAGCAGAGCAGCCTCCACCTCCCCCACCACATCCTTGTACTGGGCCAGGCTGTCCATGGTGCGGCTATCGCCCCGGCGGTGCATGAGCACATAGGGACAACGCCAACGGGCCACCAACGGCAGCATGGCTGGATCATGGCTGCCGCCGCTCACGTCATTCACCCAGTTCGCCCCCTCTTGCAGGGCCGCCTCGGCCACCTCGGCCCAAAACGTGTCGATGGAGAGCACGGGTTCAGATCCCAACTGTCGGCGAATGGCCTGAATCACGGGCATCACCCGCTCCATTTCCCCAGCAGGCCCCACCTCCACAGCGCCAGGGCGGGTGCTCTGGCCGCCAATATCCAGAATGTGGGCACCCGCCTTGAGGGATGCTCCACAGGTCTCCACAGCCTGGGCCACGCTGGTGATCCGTCCCCCATCACTGAAGCTGTCGGGCGTGATGTTCACCACCGCCATCACTGCGGTCCGTCCCGGCGCCAAGCCTGGGATCCCCCTCTCCATGGCAGGCGACCTGGGGCCAGTGGACACAGGGAGTCTAGTGTGATGCAATGGGGGGTTGAAGGCGCATGGGTGATGGGCTTGGGTCCGGTCAAACTTGAAGACGCTGCTGCGAACTCTGGGCCCTGCCCATAACAGTAGGTGTATCGAACCGCTTGCCAGCGAGGATCTCAGGCACTGAAAGCAACTGCATTCGAGGGTAGTGGCGGGCCACGCCCTCAATGTCCAAGCTTCCAGCGCGGGCCATCTCCTGTTGGAAGTTAAGCATCTTGCGGTTGCCCAGGGGCTCCATGACGATCAACCCGGCCATTAGCGCCTCCTCGCGCTCCAGGACGCCACGCAGCGCCCTTAGCTCGGCAATGGCGACGTTTCTGCCCCCCTTCGCTTCGATGACCATGCTTTGCAGGTGCGGCTGGCCGGGGCAGTCGAAATACAGGCGCCCGTCGATCCCGCCATCGGCAGTGCGCTTGGCGGTAACGAAGCCGTCCACCTCCTCGACGATCCACTTTTGAAATTGGTAGGGGTCACGATCCCATAGGTCCTGTCCCCCCTCCAGCGTTCGAGGAATCCCGGAAACCGTGAAGTCTGCCCCTTCGTTCAGCCTGCACCTCTCACCAAGCCTGATGGCCGCCACGCGCTTGATGGCGTGTATGGCGATGTCAATGCCCACCCACCGCCGCCTGAGCCTGTGGGCCGCTTCAAGGGTCGTTGCGCAACCGCAGAATGGGTCCAGCACAATATCACCTTCGTCGGTGCTGGCTTCAATGACGCGCTCCAGCAACGCCATTGGCTTCTGGGTCGCGTATCCCATTCGCTCCCGGGCGCGAGGGTTTAGAAAGTTAAGGTCCCAGACATCCGGGCACGGCCTCGTTCCGGTCTTCTGTGTCTGGTCCACAGTTCCATCAAACGATTCCAGGTTCAGCCGCCCTTGGGAGACCGCAGCATCAACCTTTTCCTGGTTGTAGATTCTCAAGCGCCGCTGACCGTTCAACCTGTCGGTTCCCCAGCCCTTCTTAATGTCTTTCTGAGCGCGGGGAGCGGGAACCTCTACCGTGTTGAACTTGGGGTTTTCGCCAGCCGAATAGACCAACAGAACATCGTGCATCCCTTGGAACTTGTTGGCCTTTGCCGGTTGCCGGTTCGGGTAGAACCAGATGATTTCGTTACGGAAGTTTTGGCGTCCGAAGATGCCGTCCATCACGACCTTGATGTAATGGCTTGCCGTGGGGTCGCAGTGGAAGTAGATCGAGCCGGTGGGCCGCAGTAACGTGCGCATCACAACCAGGCGCTGCACCATGTAAGCGAGATAGGCCAGCATCTTCGGGTCGGTGCGCCGCAGCGCGTTCATCCAAAGCTGCCAAAAGCCCACGATGTCGTCGTCGATGCCGTAGTCCCGAAGCAGGATGGGCATGTGCCTGATCTCCCGCTCTCGTGCTTCGTCCAGCGTCCACAGATCACAGAACGCCTCAATCTGGTCGGGTAGCGGTCTGCCGGTCTCGTCCTTATAGATGGCATTGTAGGCTCGGTTCGAGTTGAACGGCGGATCCAGGTAAATCAGATCCACGGAATTGACCCTAAGCTCATCCCCCATGACGGTAAGGCAGTCCCCGTAGAACAGCCGGTTCATAAGGATTGATAGTTGACGATGCGGGCAAAGGCGTCAGGGTCGAGGGAGGCGCCACCCACCAGTACCCCGTCAATGTGGGACTGATGCATCAGTTCATCAATGGTGCCGGGTTTCACGGAACCGCCATATTGGATGGTCAACTCCGGATTGCCTGACCATTGGCGGATCAGCCCGCAAATGCGGTTGGCCTCTGGCGCACCACAGGTCTGCCCTGTGCCAATGGCCCAGAGGGGTTCATAGGCCACCACCAGGGAATCCAACTCCAGGCCGTCCAGCCCGGCTTCCACCTGGTGATGAATGACCGCATCGGTTTCACCGGACTGGCGTTGCTCCGGGCTTTCCCCAAGGCAGAGAATGGGTGTCAGCCCCTCCTTCTGCGCCGCATGGGCCCGGCGATTGACCGCCTCGTCGGTTTCACACCAATACTTGCGGGGCTCGCTATGGCCCACAATCACATAGCGCACCCCATGCTCCGTCAACATGGGGGCAGAGATCTCGCCGGTGTAGGCCCCATCCCCATCCCAATGCACATTCTGAGCGCCCAGGCGAATGCGGCCTCCATGCATGGCGCTGCTGAGGCTGGAAAGGGCCGTAAAGGGGGGGATCAGGATGACGGTCCGGTCCGTGGGGGTGTCCGTGACCTGGGGGAGGAAATCTTCAAGAAAACGCAGGGCGGCTGCACAGGTCATGTGCATCTTCCAGTTCCCCGCAATGAAAGCCTGACGCACGAAAAATTGATGATTCCGCTGCCAGCTTACCAGCGGCCAGACGGGCTGTTCAAACCCTGGGGGCTAGCTGTTGCCTGGATCCCCCTGCTCGGAAGAGGAATCAAGGGGGGCCACGAGAATCATGGCGATCACCATGGCCTGGCCCAGGGCCAGCGCAATGGCCACAGCCAATTCCAACAGCGCCAAGGCCCAGGCCATGGTGGTGACCAGCCCGCTCTTCAGTTGGTTTTCCCGTGGTTGGAGTGGGGATGACGGACCTCTGAGCGCAATGACTCCGCTATCCATCATCACCAACGGACTAAGGCCGATCATGCCTGATGCTTGCAAGGGTTATTGCCAGCTTACAGGCTTTTCTCCCAGCTTGAGACCATGGTGATTACATCCATTCAAGCTGTCCCCTTGGAGACCCCTTCTTCCATGTCCAGCCCCCAAACCTTCCAGCAGATCATCACCACCCTCAATGGCTTTTGGGCAGAACAGGGCTGTGTCCTGCTCCAGCCCTATGACACGGAAAAAGGGGCTGGCACCATGAGCCCCCACACCTTTTTGCGGGCCCTGGGTCCCGAGCCCTGGGCCGTGGCCTATCCGGAGCCCTGCCGACGACCCGGGGACGGGCGTTATGGGGACAATCCCAATCGGGCCCAGCACTATTTTCAATACCAGGTGTTGGTCAAACCCTCTCCCGCCGGCATCCAGGAAACCTATCTCCGCTCCCTGGAGGCCTTGGGCGTTGCGTCCGAGCGCCATGATATTCGCTTTGTGGAAGATAACTGGGAATCTCCGACCCTGGGGGCTTGGGGTGTGGGCTGGGAGGTGTGGCTGGATGGGATGGAGATCACCCAGTTCACTTACTTCCAGCAGTGCGGTGGGCTGGACTGCTGTCCCGTTTCCGTGGAAATTACCTATGGGCTGGAGCGGCTGGCCATGTACCTGCAGGAGGTGGACAACCTCTGGGACCTGCGCTGGAATCACCACCTGCGCTATGGCCAGATCTGGTTGGAGCAGGAACGGCAGCAGTGCCGCTACAACTTTGTTGCCAGTGATCCCCAGCGTCTTTTCAAGCTGTTCCGTCTCTACGAAGCGGAAGCCGGTCAATTGGCTGCCCAAGGCCTGGCTGTCCCGGCCCTGGACTGGGTACTCAAGTGCAGCCATTGCTTCAACCTGCTGGATGCCCGGGGTGTGATCTCCGTCACGGAGCGCCAGCACACCATCCTGCGGATTCGCAAGCTGGCGGCGGCGGTGGCCCAAGCCTGGCAAGGGGAGCGGGAGGCCATGGGCTACCCCCTGCTGGGTCGAGGTGGTAAGAACATTTGAGAGTCCGTCCCATGGTTCAGGCCAAAGTCGTCCTGGCGCGCCAACCTGGAGCCAGTGTTGAACAGCCCATGGCCATGTCGTCAACTGCCAGTGTGGGCATTCCACGGGAGGTGAAGCGGGACGAGAGCCGTGTGGCCCTCACTCCGGACGCCGCCAGGGAACTCGTCCGCCAGGGTTTGGAAGTGTGGGTAGAGCAGGGGGCTGGAAAAGGAGCAGGGCTCCCGGATGAGGACTTTGCCGCGGCCGGGGCGGTCATGGTTGACGCCCCCACCGCCTGGGCAGCCAATCTGGTGGTCAAGGTGAAAGAGCCCCAACCCCAGGAGTACCCGTTTCTACGGGAAGACCTGGTGCTGTTCACCTACCTGCACTTGGCAGGCTATCCACCGGTGGCTCAGGCCCTGATGGAGGCAAAGGTCACCACCGTTGCCTATGAAACCGTGCAGTTGCAAGACGGCAGCCTGCCCCTGTTATCTCCCATGAGTGAGATTGCCGGCCGTCTGGCCACCCAGGTGGGCGCCAATCTGCTGGAGAAACCCCATGGGGGCCCCGGGATCCTGATGGGAGGCTGCACAGGAGTTCAACCAGCTCGGGTGGTGGTGTTGGGGGCCGGCACTGTGGGCTGGAGCGCAGCCCGTATTGCGGCGGCCATGGATGCCGAAGTGTTTCTATTGGATCGCTCTCCGGCCCGACTCCGCCAGTTGGAGGCGGAACGCCGTGGTCGGATCGTGAGCCTGGTGAGCAGCCAGACCACCATCGAGCACCTGGTGCCCACGGCAGACCTGCTCATCGGCGCTGTGCTGACCCCCGGCGGTCGCGCCCCCACACTGGTGGATGAACACCTGGTTCAGTCCATGGCCCCTGGCTCCGTCATTGTGGATGTGGCCATTGATCAGGGTGGTTGTGTCGCCACCAGCAAGGAAACGGTCCATGCGGACCCGGTGCGCACTGTCCATGGGGTGGGGCACTATGCCGTGGGCAACATGCCCGGCGCTGTTCCCCGCACCGCCACCCAGGCCCTGGTGAGCGTCACCCTTCCTTATATCCAGGCCATCGCCGGATGGGGATTGCGGGAAGCGGTGACGGAGAAGCCGGAACTCCTGGGGGGCTTGAACACGGTTGATGGCTCCATCTGCCACCCGGCTGTGGCCAAGGCCTTGGGTGTTGAGCAGCGCCATCCCATGGCCTGCCTGCCCTGAGGCGGCAGAAGCAGATCACCTCTCAGGATTAGCGCGTTTTAGAACACCTGGTCGTGGACGACCTGGACCCACAGATCCCCCCGGCTCGGAGGGGCGGCCCATGGATCTCATTGGCCTTCTGCTGTGGGGCATCCTCCCGCGACCAAGCCGTCCCCGCGTCATGGGCTGAATCACGTCATAGTGTTCCACATGCAGACTCTGGCCATGGCGTTTCAGGTCCAGGTCAAGAAAGTGGCGCAAAACCCGGGGCGGCACAACCCCATGGAGCATCAACTTGAAGCTGCGGGACCGCCGCTTGGTGGTGTTGACCCGCGGCTGCTGGCGGATCTTGACCAAAAGCTGTTGTGCCTCGGGGTCTGTAAACATCAATTCGCCCCGCACGGAGAAATAGCCATCGGACGGCTGGGGACCCTGCGGCGCCTGGGGACCTTGTGGTATCCCATCCTGTGGATCATCATCGGCGCGATCCAACAGGCTGGGCTCCCAAATGCCCATCACCTGCAGGTGAAGCTTGCCCTTCTCCTTATCCCGATTGCGTGGATAGCACACCCAGAGATGGGGCTGGTCCAAGTCCACATACCGCCGCACCAAATGGATCATGCGGCCGAGAAGAACGGCCTCCAGTTGGGTGCCGTCCACCGCATGGATCACCCCAGTGGTCAAGACGTCCGGGCTTTCCGGACGATAGGCGCCCCGCACAAGTCCGATGGCTCGGAATTGCAGAGGGTCCGTCACCGGTGAAATGGGTTGTTTTCTCATTCCCAGCCTGGATTTCTACCCTATGACCCAGTTTAATCCTTGCCAGACCGTTAAAACCACCCACCGTGCTACGCGCCGTCATTCTGTTGCTCCGGGGTGTGTTGCTTGGTGGCAGCTATGCCGGTGTGTTTGCCCTGGGCTGGTGGGTGGCCAGCAACACACCCGCTGAGGTGGCCACCGCCTCCGCCAGCACAGCTGAGCAACAAAAGGCCCTCAAGCTCCGAAGGAAGCTGGACAAGTTGCCGGATGATCCGGATCTGCTGCTGGAGTTGATCACCACCCAGCTTCAGCAAGGGGATCTACAGGCCGCCTATGACCACTTGCAAACCCTGCACCAGCAGCATCCTCAACGCTGGCGGTTGGGATTGCTTGCCGCCGAGTTGCTGCGCTCCAGTGGGGAGTTGGCTGCCGCCCAACAGCAGGTTCAACAGCTTCTTGCCGTAGACCCTGACAATCTCCCCCTGTTGCGACTCCATTGCCGCATCCTGCTGGAGCGGGGAGAGGCCGCCCGGGCAGAGGCCATGGCAAACGCTGCTTGGCAGCGGGCTCAGAATCCGGACATGACGGGTATGGATGCCGTGCCCTATGGCTTGCTGTTGGCGGATATACACCGTTCCCAGGGCAAGGTCGGTGCAGCAGATCAACTGCTGGAGCAAATGATTGACCGCTCGAAGGGCAGGCGGCCGGATCCACGCCCCCTCATTGCTCAGGCCATGCTCCGTCAGGACAATGGAGACCTTGAGGCGGCTCAACAATTGCTGGCGGAAGCTCGCCAGGACGGTGATCCCATCACAATCCAGTGGCTGGACATTCTCTCCCGGAGATGGAGCCTCGAATTGACCCGTGCCCCTGTTCAAACCCCTGGCGCGCCGCCAGCGCTCACCATTCCATAGGGGTCCAGGGCTTGTTTGATGGCCAGCATCACATCCGCAGCGGGTTGCCGCTGCCATGGCGGAAGCGGCGATGGGATAGGGGCGTGGGGCTGCACCAGAATCGTCAGGAACCCACCATGGGCCGTGAGGCGGTTCCGTAGGTGGAGCACCTGGTCAACGGTGAGCGCACCGATGGCATAACCCAATCCGGTGGTGAGCCCACCATGCCAACCCAGCCCCGGGCTTGTCCCTAGCATGAGTTGGGACATGGAAGCAGGAGGACAGCCTAGATGCAAAAGCCACTCACCAGGCTCCGGCGTCCGCGCAAAGGCCACCTGGGGCCAGTTGGGCAGGGGTTGCATCCGGATGGCGTCCCCCAGTTGTGTGGCCAGGGCCTGCTCCTGGGCCTTAATGGCGTCCTGGGAAATGCTGCTCAAACTCATCACCAGGTACAGCTCACCCTCCGGAGCGCCTCCACAGCCCAATCGTCTTGCCATGGCCGGGCTCCACCAGTCTATCCGCTCCGGTGTGAGAAAGGAGCGCAGCAGCCACTGGCGGAGTTGCAGCATGGGTCCCTGGGCGCCATGAAGGAGAAGATGACGCCGCTGGGGGGGCATGGGATAGGTGCGCAGGGTCAGACGGGTCAGCAGCGCAAGGGAGCCCCAGGAGCCGCAGAGCAGTCGCATGAGGTCATAGCCCGCCACATTCTTCACCACCCGCCCCCCCGCCTTGGCTGCCACCCCATCGGCGCGCACAAAGCCCACCCCGATGAGTTGATCCCGGATACCCAGGTAGCGGTGGCGCAGACCCGCGGAGAGACCACGGGCCACCAGTCCACCCATCGTGCCCGGACTGGTGGCCGGTGGAGGGTCCACCGCCAGCCATTGCCCCTGTTCCGCCAGGGCAGCCTGTAGCCAGGCCAAGGGAAGCCCTGCTTCCACTTCAACGGTGAAATCTTCCACACTATGGTGGAGGATCCTATTGTTGTCGGCGACAGAGACAACCTGGCCGTCCCACGGCACAGGCTGACACCAGTGGAAATGCCCCCCAAGCCCGGCAGGGCGCCAGGGCTGACGGGCCCCATTGAGTTGGCGCAGAAGATCAGGAACCTCCTGCAGCGTGGGCCGCAGCCATCCACGGGTGATTGTGCCCGTTCCCATCTCACGTCCCAGCGCCAATGACCAAGTTGATCATCATTGATGATGACCCAACAGGTTCCCAGACGGTTCATAGCTGCCTACTCTTGTTAAGTTGGCGTGTGGAAACGTTGGTGGAAGGGCTCCAGCACCCCGCCAATGTGCTCTTCATCCTGGCCAACACCCGTGCTTTGCCCCCCCAGGACGCGGCGGTTCGTCTTCGCGCCATCTGCCGCAACCTGCGCTTGGCATTGAAGCAGCTGAATCTGAAGGATTGGCAGTTGGTGAGCCGGGGAGATTCCACGTTGCGCGGCCATTTCCCGCTGGATGCCCAGGTGCTCAGCCAGGAGTTGGGGCCATTTGCGGCGTGGTTTCTCTTGCCGGCGTTCCTGCCGGGTGGTCGCACCACGGTTGGCGGCCATCACCTTCTCCATGGCCGGCCAGTCCATCTCAGCAGCTATGCCCAGGACAGCCGCTTTGGCTACACCACCAGCGAGCTGGTGGCATGGGTGAAGCAGAAGAGCGCCGGCCGCATCCCACAAACAGCGGTCACAGGCATTCACTGGGAGGAAACCGCCAATCCCGACCACCTCTTGCGCCGTCTGGCGGCCCTCCCCCAGGGTGCTGTGGTGACCGTAGACGCCAGTGAGCCGGAGCACCTCCACTGCTTTGGTCAGTTGATGGAGCGACGGCGTCAGCAGGGGTATCGGGATCTGTGCTGGGGAGCGGCCAGTCTGATTAACGCCCTGGTTGATCCTGGTCCCCAGCTTCTGAGCCATGGGGATTTGCCGGGCCTGCGGCGGCGGGATCCATGGGGGCAACCTCAGCCGGGCATCATTTTGGTGGGCTCCCACCAGCCCAGCGCTGACAGCCAAGTGGCAAAACTTCTCACTGCCCCTTCCGTGAAAGGCCTGGAGATCCCTCTGGACCATCTGGGGCACAATGGGATTCCCACCCATCTGGCCACATCCCTGGCGGTGGCGCTGGGACATGCCCTGCAAGATGAGCGCCGCACAGTGGTGCTCTACACCAGCCGCGGCGAACGCCTGCGGGGCGATGAGGCGGGACAACTGGCCCTGGCCAGGGCCATTGCCCAACTCCAGGAGACCCTATTAGCCCCCCTGTGCTCCAGCTTGGGCTATGGGATCAGCAAAGGGGGAAGCACCAGCGACACATTGCTGCGCCATGGGCTCGGCCTGGATCGGGTGGTGCTCCACGGTCAGGTGATGCCGGGGATCTCGCTGGTGCAGCCTCCCGTGGGCAAAGGCCAGGCTGATTTTCCCGTGATCTGTGTACCAGGCAATATGGGAACCGATGAGACCCTGCTGGGTCTCCACCGGCTCATGGAGCCCAAGCACAACTTGGCTGTTGACCTCCCCCCTGCTCTGAAGGGCAGAGATTCCGTCTCCGCTGAGCGCTTCAGCACACAACGTTCAGATGGGCTGATACCCCATGGTCACCTGCCACCTGAGGGACAGTCTGACCGAGGGTCAGGACCCATCACCAGAAGAGGGCCATAGCAGCCAGGAGGATGGCAGAGCGGAAGGTGGGGGCACAGCGGTCGTAGCGGGTTGTAATGGGCCGCCAGTTCTTCTGTCGGGAAAAGAGCGTCCCGACTTTGTGACCCATTCGGTACAGCTCTCTGTTTTTGTCCCTGTCATATCTTGATCCCCAACCACCGTGGCCGCAGGCGGCAAATCCTTCAACACCCCATCAGCACCGGGGAAGTCACTGCATTGCCCCTCACGCAGGTACACCGTCGGGGACAGCCTTTGCTGCGGCAGGCCCCATGGAGCCTGCTGGTCATGCCCCCACCAATCAGGCGGGGGTCAGCCCCCTTGTTGAGACCGGATGGCGTGGGATGGGCTTTGCGATGGGTGGCGTCAATTCTCAGCACCGCTGACGCTGCGGCATCAGATGGTTCTGTGGCATCGGATGCTGACAACTCAGAAAAGATCAGATCAAAGACACCCTTGTCTGACCAGCGGCGGAAACAGTTGTAGAGGGTTGTGTGGGGACCATCGGCAGCTGGGGCATTCACCCGGCACAGACCCCTCCGGGTCCCATGGATGATGCCGCTCAACACCTCGCGGTCATCTACCCGTTTCACACCCTGCTCCTGACCGAAGAAGGGGCGGATGCGTGCAACCTGCCCCTCCCTTAGCCAAAACAACCGGGCCATCACCCATCCTCCTGGTGCTCTCTTGGGGGTCCCCCTCTGGTGAGAGGGCCACTCCTTCCATGGTGGGCCCTGATCTTAGGCTGCATGGTGTTTCAGGACCATCCCATGCGGGCCACCTACTTCGGCGCCAATGGCTGGCAGTTGGGCTTTGCGGAGCTGAACCTGTTGCTGGATCCCTGGTTGGTGGGTCCCCTCTGCTTTGGCAACAGTCCCTGGTTTTTTACCTCCCGCTTCCTCCAGGATTGGCCCATCCCAGCGGCCATTGATCTGGTGCTGCTCACCCAGGGCCTGGCGGACCATGCCCATCCCCCCACCTTGAAGCAGTTGGACCGTTCCATCCCGGTGGTGGGGTCCGTGGCGGCGGCGGAAGTGGCCCGGACCCTGGGGTTCACCCAGGTAACAGCCCTGGCCCCTGGCCAGAGCCACCACCATACCAGCAACACTGTCACCCAACTCACCATCACCGCCACGGCAGGGGCCACCGTGCCGGGGCAGGAGAATGGCTTTCTGCTCCAGCATCCTGATGGTCGCCTGTATGTGGAGCCCCATGGCTTTCTGGATCAAACCCTGCCCCCCCAGAAGCTGGATGCAGTGATCACCCCCGTGGTGGATCTTGGCCTGCCCCTGGTGGGGGCCTTTGTGCGGGGGCAGGCGGTGTTGCCCCAGTTGTTGGAGCGGTTCCAGCCCTGCTGGGTGCTGGCCAGCACAGCTGGGGGGCAGACGCAAGACTCCGGATTGCTCCCCAAGCTGCTCTGGCGTCGCGGCAGCATCGCCACGGCAACGGCCCTGCTCAACCACCGCGCCCCCCACACCCGGCTGCTGGATCCGGAACCAGGCCGCTGCTACCCATTGACCCTTTCCTGATCTGCTGTGATGTCTCTCCTTCCCCTGATCCAGGCTGCTGGGCCCATCCGCTTCGGGACCGATGGCTGGCGCGGCGTGCTGGGTGTTGATATGACGGCTGCAACCGTGTCCCAGGTGGCGGTGGCGGCGGCCCAGGAGCTGGCAGCCACCGCCCCGGAGGGCCTCAAGAGCCAGGAGGTGCTCATTGGTTTTGATCGTCGCTTTCTGGCCCCGGAACTGGCGGAGGTGGCGGCGGCGGCGGTGCAGGGCTGTCACCTGCTGCCGCTGCTGGCCGCTGGTCCCACCCCCACCCCCACAATGAGTTGGTGGGTGCGACACCGGCAGGCCCTGGGGGCATTGGTCATCACCGCCAGCCACAATCCCCCCGAATGGCTGGGCCTCAAGATCAAGGGTCCCTTTGGTGGATCGGTGGACTCCGGGTTTACGGCCCGGGTGGAGCGCCGCTTGCGCGCTGGTTCCGTGGTTTCCCCTGGCCATGGTCCCATTCCCCGTCTTGACGCCTGGACCCCCTACCTGGAGGCCTTATCCCAACTGGTGGATTGCCGCATGGTGGGGCAGCGCCTCCAGGAGATGGGTTTGCGGGTGCTGGTGGATGCCATGCACGGGGCCGCAGCAGGGGGACTGCCCCGGCTGCTGGCGGGGATTCCAGTGGGGGAACTGCGCAGTGAACGGGATCCATTGTTTGGGGGGCATGCGCCGGAGCCCCTGGCCCCCAATCTGCGGGGCCTGACCACCAGGATCAAGATGTTGGCCGCGGGCGAGATGACCATGGTGGGGCTGGCCTTTGACGGGGACGGGGACCGCCTGGCCGCTGTGGACGAAACCGGTGCGTTCTGCAGCACCCAACAGTTGATTCCCCTGCTCATCGACCATCTAGGTCGTGACTCCACCCGTCCTGGCATGGTGGTGAAGACCGTCAGCGGCTCGGATCTGATGACCACCGTGGCTGAAAGCCATGGCCGACGGGTGGTGGAGACGGCTGTCGGCTTTAAGCACATTACAGCCATGATGCGCCAGGAGGCGGTGCTGCTGGGGGGAGAGGAGTCCGGTGGCGTGGGATTTGGACACCACATGCCAGAGCGGGACGGCCTCTTGGCCGCCCTGCTGGTGCTGGAGGCCCTGGTGACGGCGGAACAGCCCCTCGGCCAGTGTTTGGCGGCGGTACAGCAGCGCTCCGGCCTGCAACTCCACTACGACCGCCTGGATCTGCATCTGAGGGACCTGACCACCCGCAACCGCCTGCTGAGAGCGTTGGAACAGCAGCCACCCCAAACCGTTGCCGGTAAACCTGTGACGGACGTGAGCCACCGGGATGGGATCAAACTGCGGTTGGGGAAGGGGCTGGGCCACTGGCTGATGTTGCGTTTCTCGGGGACGGAGCCGCTGCTGCGCCTCTATTGTGAGGCCCCCACCCTGGAACAGGTGCGCACCACCCTGGCTTGGGCGGAGGCGTTTGTTCAGGACGCATGAGTTTGTTTAAAAAACCCTGGAATCCGTCCTGTGTTCTGCAGGGATTTCAGAGTGGGGTTGAATTGGAGAGGCAGACCAGAAAAGAGAAGTCCCCCTGGGAGATGAAGGCGGTGCTGCCTTTCTCAGCGCTGGTGAAGGCGCTGGAACCTCTCTATCCTCAAGGGGAAAGGCCTCCTTATGAACTGGAGACCATGGTGCGGATTCACTTGATGCAGAACTGGTGGGTGGTCCCTGAGTGGTAAAGCCATGGAAGATGCCCTGATTCACAGCATCGGCACCTGCCGCTTTGCCGGGATTGACCTTGCGAAAGATCCCATTCCCGATGTCCATCACCCATGCCCCCACTTTCACGAAGAATGGGAATGAGGGAACGGGAACCGGAAATGCATCAAACTCGTAAAGGGAGCCAGTGGTTCTTTGGCACGTTAAGGTACTGCTGGGCTAGGCAAGGACTCCGGCTTGATCCACTCCGTGGCCATCACCGCAGCTAACGTCAGTGATGAGGGGGTGGCAGCAAGCTATTGCATGGAGAGGAGAAGGTGGTCCATGGGAATCCGGGCTACCAAGGCCTTCAGAGGCGGGAGCAGATGGCAGGACGAGATTATGGACTGTCCCATTGCCGTGGGGCCAGGGGAGCGCCACCGCTGACCTGAAGATGGAGGAGGGACAGTACACCAGGGATGGAGCAGGCCAAGGCCCATGGTAGAGCCAGGGTGGTGGAGTACCGCTTCCGGGTGCTCAAGCAACAGTTTGGATTCCAGGAAACCAGGCTGCGGGGACTGTCCAAAAATCACCGTCAGCTGACGGTACTGGCCATCCTGACCAACTGATTCCTGAGGCGGAAGAAATTATTAGCCATGGCAACGTTAGGAGCAGTGTATCAACCGACTGTCCTGGGGCTGCACCAAGCCCAAGAGGGGCCATCCCAAGGGCAACATACAGTGTTTTGATTCTCAAAACGCTCCTTTAGAGAGAAAGGAGAGCGGGTCCACTGATCACCCTCCTGATTTACCCGGTTCTCCAGCAATTCCCTCAAATTGTAGGAGAGTTGGACGCAATGTAGCCGCAGTATCGACGCCAACGGATAGTGAACTCTCCCCTTACTAGCTTGGGGTCATACGGACTGATCCCCTCCACCAGACAATCCCAGGGAATCAGCCCATCCATCATCTGCTCCAGAAATAGCTCCCGCCGCATCTTCCTCTTGTACTCGCGATCCGTAAAGCTCCTCTCCATGCCCTTCATGCCAGCAAAACTCCAGTCAGGGCTTTATTGTATCACTCCATGGGACTTGTTCAGAGGTTCATTAATATCCGCAGCGGCCTGCAAGCGTCATAGACCAGCCAGATGGCTTTTGAGGCAATCAACGCAGGATCCTGTCCCGCTGGCCATGGTCTCGCGCTAACCAAGAGCACAGTACCAGTGCGTCCTTTCCCGGAAACGCCATTTCCGCCCGTCCCCTTTCCTGGGCAGCAAGCAGCAGCTTCAAGGCGCTTCCCTTCCATTTTCCGGTGTCAGGTCTATTGGCTAAAGTGGCGTTGAGCGCCTCCGGGGCCCATGCACCAGCGGGCTGCAGCTCCCATGGAAGGATGGCGGCCAGCAGCCATCTGTCACCGCTTGCTGAACGCCCACCCATTCCTGAGCGGTGTGTTGTAGGGTTGGCTAACTCTGCTTTCATCCACAGCAATGGACTGGATTGATACGGGAGCTTACCGTGTGCCCACCAATGGCCAATTCGACTTGTCAGCTCAGAGTCCAGATCCCAAGGACAATGGGCTAAGCAAGCTGGAGGCTGAGCAGTTGACCCGTGAAGGCGTTGAGCGTTTGGCTAAGCTTCAAAATGTACTTTATGCAGAGGGTCGCCATGGTTTGTTGATTTTATTTCAGGCCACTGATGCAGCCGGGAAAGACAGCACCATCAAACATGTCATGAGTGGAGTGAATCCTCAAGGGGTTAAAGTCTATAGCTTTAAGCAACCTTCTGCAGAAGAGTTGAGTCATAATTGGTTATGGCGTTACTCCTCCCGTGTTCCCGCACGTGGTTTCATTGGTATTTTCAATCGTTCATACTATGAAGAGGTGTTGGTGGTGAAAGTGCGTAACCTTGTTGACCAACAACACCTTCCCCCAGAGCTCCTGGGTAATGATCTATGGAAGCTGCGCTATGATGACATCAATGCCTTTGAGCGACACCTGACAAACAATGGCATTCTTTCTGTTAAATTCTTCTTGAATATTTCCAAGGCGGAGCAACGGAGACGATTCCTCAAGCGATTAAATCAACCATCCAGAAATTGGAAATTTTCCCCATCGGATTTAAAGGAACGCGATTCCTGGGATGCATATCAAAAGGCATTTGAAAAGATGCTGTGTAAGACTTCAAGCCTTCATGCACCATGGTACTGCATTCCTATGAATCAAAAAAGATTTGGTCGTTTGGTGGTAATGAAGATCATTATTGAAGCCTTGGAAGGAATGAACTTATCCTATCCTGTGCTAACCACCCAACAGCGCACTGCCATTGACCTTGCCCATAAAGACATTATTAACAACTAAAGACACCACTGAGCAAGTCTCCTGGGAGTGGTATAATGGAGCCATGATTGGAGCTTTGCTGTCACAAAGAGCATGGAGAGGAGCATTGTGGACCTTGAGTAGGAGAGCAAGAAGCGGAAGATGGGGAGGGAGGTGTCCCGGAGCAGATGGAGATGTTGCTTCCCTGGAGGCGTCTGCTGGAGCAGATCAGGCCGTCCTACCCAAGCTGGCAAGGGGAGAGCGCCCTATGCGTTGGTGTCCATCTTGCGAACACATTGTGTCCCGCTCTTCTCAACCTCAGTAATCTAGTGTTCGGTCCCCAAAATAGGTTTACAGGGCCGTGGGATCTTGGCCAGGATGGATTCAGCGCTGGCGACCCATGCAAAGGAGCTAGTCTTGCCATTGTAGTGTTCAACAAAACTGTTGATCTTACTGATCAGTGCCTTGATGTTGGGGAAGGAGCCACGTCGAATGGCTTGCTGGATAATCAGTCTAAACCAGCCTTCCATCTGGTTGATCCAGGATGCCTAAGTGGGGGTATAATCCACCTGAAACCGCGGCCGGACAGCAAGCCAGTCCTTTACCTTGGCATGTTTATGGCTACATTAGTTGTCCACAATAAGGTGGATATCAAGAAAATCAGTCACGTTTGCTTCAATATGTTTTAGAAAAGCGAGGAACTCCTGGTGACGATGACGCTCTTTACATTCTGTTAGAACCTTAATGGTTGCCACATTAGGCACTGCAAATAACATTGTTGTCCCATGACTGATATGATCATGGGTGACACACTTCACATAATCTACTCCCAAAGGTAACAGTGGCTGAGTCCGCTCCAATACCTGTATTTGCGTTTTCTCGTCTACACATAGCACCACGGTATGATCAGGAGAACTCATGTACAGACCCACAATGTCATGCACTTTCTCCACAAAGAAAGGATCGTTTGCAATTTTGAAGTGACGCTGCCGATGCAGTCGCCCACCAAACATCTTGAACCACCAATACACCGTCGATTTGGAGATGCCCCTATGCTCGCCCATGGTGCAGACACTCCAATGCGTTCCCTGGGGAGGCTTGCTGTGCAGGGCGGTATTGCCCACTTCGGCCACCCTCTCGTCATCATGGGTGCGGGGACCACCGGGGCGCTCTTTCTCCCGCAAGCCTTCGATTCTTGCTCCAGATAGCGCCGCCGCCATTTGCCGACTGTCATCGTGCTGATCCCCAGCCGACTCCCAATGGAAACATGAGACTCCCCTTCACCACAAGCCAACACAATCCCCCCACGCTCCACCATCCCATGAGGCTCTGATCGGGAACGGACAATGCTGCGCAAATGGTCTTTCCCTTGGCCATCAAGCCTGATGGGAGTTGTTGGACGGCTTCCTGACATGAGTCTTCTCCTTCCCTGGCTCACTCTCTTTATTGTATTCCCTTCTTCCGCGACGGGACACTAGCATCCTGGCGCCAGGCAACAGGAGCCAAGCCCATACGTTGATCCCACCGTCGCCGGATGGGCATCAGGGGTGGCGGAGGAAGCAGGGGAAGGCAATCCCCTGCTGCAAAAGGTGGCATGGCAACCATGGGCCTCCTTGGCCGGCGTCTGTGTGCCACTCCCCGCCACTGAGCGGAGACCGCCATATGCTATGGCCGCCTTTTGCCCCAGCAGTCTCCATGGAACCGCCATGCACACCATAACCATCGAGAATTTCCGCTGCTTTCGGGAGAAGCAGACCAATCTGGTTCTGGTTTCAGTGGAGTTGTTTGAACCATCGTGATGTTGACTGAAGGGCACCTCCAAAAATCGAGTGCCTCTCTCCTGCGGGATGCCCACCCACCCTGAAGGGACTAGTTGTGGAGAGGGGCCACATGGACCAGCAGAACTTTCTAATCCATGAGGAGGTGGCTTTTTGAGGTGCCCTTGTTAAGATCCTGTTGGACTTTCCTGGAGGAGTATAGAACAAAATAGAGGGCGTAGAGTTGATTAGGAAACTGGTAGCCACCACGAACGGATGAGTCTTGGATCAGGGTGCCGAGTTTTTTCATCCGCTGCAAGAAGTTATCGAAAACCTTGGTTTCTTCTTCGGTTAGATCCTTGGTTACGTCTGAACGACGAAAACGATCAATTGGTTTATTGCGTATTACTTTGTTCATCATTTTCATGAGAATTGAATGATATTTTTCACTGCGAATTGCATTGAATACTTGCTGATCCAGAAATTTCCGTCCGATAATTTCAGTAGCGTCAATAACTCCTTCGATTACTGCATCCCTATCAATCTCTAATGTTTTGGCCATGCGCCACACTGAATCTCCCAACTCATGGGCAAAGACTGGCAATCCACCAGTATAATTGACAAGAAGCTCTAAGCCTCTAGTGGAAATCCCTGCCCCTGCAGAGTCAAATGTTTTCTTGTAAAACTCACATGTCTCTTCCCTGGACCAAGCATCTATATTAAACGGGCTAAAAATGCGAGCCAATGACTGCTGTTGTTGAATCAGGGCCTGGCGACGCTCCTCCAGGCCAACAATCAAAATACAGAGATGAATGTCTGCCTGGGATATGGATAATTCATCTACCGTGCTTTTGAGCCAGTTGGCAACCTGAGCTGAACCTGCCAAGCCGTTAATGTCGTCCAGGATGAGCAACAACCCCTGCTTACCCGTCTGCTTAATAAATTCTCGAATGGATGGGCCAAAGTCGTTGGCCAGGGTAGACAGATCCTGCTCTTGAAGATCCAGCTCAACGTTAATTCCAAATAAACCGACACTGCGAATCCTGTTGCCAAAGAACTTAGTTGCCTTCCTATACCAAGGTTTATCAATGCTCTCTTTCAATAACTTATTGAAGATCTTCTTCATCATCTCATTAAGGTTTTGCGCACCGCCCAGGAAAACATGACAACCCGCCATGGCCCCTTCCCGCTCGCAGAGACTGCGAACAAAGGAGGCCAGGGAGCTTTTGCCAATGCCCCGCTCTCCAGCAATGAACCCAACCGCCAATCTGCCCCGGGTGCTGGCCCGGGCCATCTGATACAAGCGCTCAATTTCATCCTGCCGCCCCACAAAGCACTCCACCGGTGCAAGCTGCCCAGGCTGGAACGGGCTCAGACCAGGATCCATCAGCCCTCAGACCACACACAATCCCGACCCTAGCATCCTGGCGCCAGACAACAAGAGCCAAGCCCATACGCCGATCCCACCGCCGCTGGATGGATGGCGCCAGGGGCGGTGGGGGAAGCAAGGGAAGGCCAATCCACTGTTGCAAAGGTGGCGCGGCAACCATGGGGCCTCCTTCGCCCGCCTCTGTGCGCCACCCCCCACCACTGAGCGGAGACCGCCATATCCTATGGTGGCCTTTTGCCCCAGCAGTCTCCATGGAACCGCCATGCACACCGTAACCATCAAGAATTTCCGCTGCTTTCGGGAGAAGCAGGCGGCCCGCTTGGCACCGCTTACCCTCCTTGTAGGCGAGAACAGCACCGGCAAAACCTCCTTCCTTGCTCTCCTCAGGGCGCTGGATGCCCTTAACCATAACGCCATTCCCGACTTCAAGCGGCCACCCTATGACCTGGGTAGCTTTGACGAGATTGTCCATTACCGGGGTGGCCGGGGTGGCCAGGGTGGCCGGGGTGGTAGAGAAGAAGCGTTCAGCGCAGAAGTTGCTGCCTTGCCAGTCATTCCTGGCAGTAAAGACGAGTGGAAACTTGCTGTCCGGTTTGCCAAAGATACAAAGGGAACTGCCCCTATGCCTGTCTACCACCGCGTTTCTCTGGGTGACAAGGGGGAGAAGGAGGGTACCCGGATCGCGGTTGACTTCGAGTCTCAGTCCATCAAGATTGGCACAAAGCGAGGGATGTGGGACGTGTCCAAGAACCACCATTTCCAGGACAGCATGTTGCAGCACAGTACGATGCCTTCGCCCATCTTTATCATGATTGTTCTTTTCACTTCTGGAAATCTTTCTCAGTTCATTAACATGTACAAGCCAGAAGACGGTAGCCCTGGCATAACAGGAGAGGATATACAGGACTTACACTCTCTTCAGCGCGAAGTATTTGAGAGAGATCATTTGCCCCATGTCTTTGCCAGCGCACCCGTTCGATCCCAACTCCGCCGGACCTATGATCCCGCACGCTCCGACTCTGACCCCGAGGGTCATTACGTTCCCATGCTTCTTGCGGAATTGTCTTCACAGCAACCTGAAGTGTGGGACAAACTGCAGAAGCTCCTCGAAAGCTTTGGACGCAGCTCTGGCCTCTTTGACAAAATCAGAATACGACATCTTGACAAGATCCATGGCGGTCCCTTTCAAGTGCAGGTGAAGAAGTCCGGGACGAGGGGGACCAAGGGACCATGGCGTAACATCATTGATGTTGGCTATGGCGTTAGCCAAGCGCTCCCGATCATCACGGAACTGCTCCGTGAAAACCCTGACCAACAGAACCCCGAAACCCCGTATCCACGCCAATTTCTCCTGCAACAACCGGAGGTGCATCTCCATCCCAGCGCCCAGGCAGCCCTGGGAAGTCTCTTCTGCCAGGTGGCTGGCCCCAAACGCCAGTTGATCGTGGAGACCCACAGCGATCATCTGATGGATCGCGTGCGCATGGATGCACGGGATGGCGTCTCTGGCTTCAAGCCAGAGAATGTGTCTATTCTTTTCTTCGAGCGCTGTGGCCTGGATGTCCGGATCCATTCCCTTCGGATTGATAAGGAGGGGAATGTGTTGGATGCTCCTGATGGCTACCGCCAATTCTTTATGGATGAAATGAGCCGGTCCCTATGGCCAGAACGCTCCGGGGTGGAGGCTTGATCAATGTGCGCTATTGTTGATGCAAACGCTGCCCATGAGGTGTTTGGGAGCAATCAGAACCCCGCTAGTGAAGCAGGGAAGGGATTCTTTCGGTGGCTCAACAGCGGCAAGGGAAAGCTGGTGGTGGGAGGAAAGCTTAAAGAAGAGCTCGGGAGAGTTCCCAATTATCGCATATGGGCACAGCAAGCGGGCACCACGAGAAAAGGCAAGATAAGGAATCAAGAAGAGAAAGTAGCTATAGGAATAGGTGAGTAAAATGAGCATGGAACTCCCATGATTCCCCCCAGGGACTTCCAGGATCTCCTGGGGCACTCGCAATCCTCTTAACG
>JAJDUS010000016.1 GCA_022826535.1 Prochlorococcaceae cyanobacterium jk18x1bzbins.87 | reverse complement strand
CCAGGATTCGATAGCTATAATTAATCATATCTATGATGCAGGCGCTTACATAGCTAGCCGGCTATGTATTACAAATGTGACACTTTGGTAGCTTTGAGTTGGAATCGTTTGAGAACAATTGCAGTTTGCAAAGTTATGTAGCTAGCTATAGCGCTTATAGCTACCGGTTAGCAGTGTCTGGCGTAGTGACATGTCCCTTATATACAAAGAGTCAACATGATGTTTAGCATATAGCTAGTAGTAATGAGCGAGCCTTATGATAGACCCGCTAAATCAGTGGTCGAGAAAATTCGCCTTCACTTTCTCAATTATTATAGCATGCAGCAGTCGCCAGTTGCTCGGCAGTAGCTAGTTAGTTATCACTCAAAAAGCAACAGAAATAGACAGCGGTAGAACCTTTTGCATCTAGTAAAATTCACTCTGCCTTTGGAAACCAACATAGATAGCCATCCATTTTCAAATCAGTGGCCATAAATAAAAACTTTGCTGTGCACATTGTTTAGCTCTATTGTTTAGCTATATTATTAGCTATTTATTAGCTTGTTAAAAATTATTCGTGTAATAATTTTTCGTGGATTTCATTGCCCACAATAATTTTTTTAGCAACGAATTATTTCCAGACTGCAGTATATATGTTATTATTATTATTATTATACACATTCATGAAATCATTATTGTGAAATTGAAGGAAGAAGGTTTGTTTAAATTGCACACAAAAAACATTTGTTTTACATCAAGGACATAGCAACAGGTATGACAAGTATGATATGAGCCTTACCACTTTTCTCTGCCCAGTCAATATGCAATGCTTACTCATGTGGCACAAACACTCCAATCTTCATGGTGCTTTCAGCATTTTCATATGAAGATACACAAGGCATTCATTAATTAAAGAATAATAATGCCTACAAAATTTAGCTTTTAGTTACCGGTCACCATTTTCCTTTCTTCATGCATGACTCTGGAAAAAGGGTCATAACTTTTGAATAGCTACAGCCACAGACTCAAAACAGACACCAATCTATTCCATATAGAACAGCGATTCATTTAAGCTCTAATACGTGGCTGAATGTTTAGTATTTTCCCTATAACATAATCCTTTATAAATCAATCACGATGTGTTTCTCTAACCTGCTGTGAATGTTTCTGCGGGCTTTTCACGGTCAGCTTCGTGTGCACCATGTAGGTGGAGCTGCAATTCCTCCATTTCGGGCTCCTCTTGTAACAAAATTATATAAGTTCATTCGCTTGAGTTTAAAGAATCATTTGATCTTTATTAGAATTCACTTGGATAAACACGCACGTAATTAAGTGACCATTTCTAGCAGTCTGTCACCATGGCACTGACATCGATTTCATGTGGTTTTGTGTGTCAATAGAAAACAGACCATAACTTTCGAGTGCTAGGTCATACAAATTTAATTCAAAGGCTATTTTATTCCATACAAAACAGCGATTCTTTTAAGCTATACTATAACTCAATAGGCTTAACGGTTTACTTACTACAAGGCAAAATGAAAATTTTCGTTGCTTGAAGAAGGCAAAATGGCGACTTTTTTGAAGAAGTAAAGATATCTCAACAACGGAATGGTGTTTTGCTAACATCTTTTTATATTTTTTTTTTTTTATTTTTTTTTTTTTTTTTTTTTTTTTATTTTTTTTTTTTTTTTTTTTTTTTTTTTTTTTTTTTTTTTTTTTTTTTTATCTTTTATTTTATTTTTTTTTTTTCTGGGTGTGGGGGGGGGGGGGGGGGCGCCCATTGTTACATTTCTTTACATTCGTCACACTGGCGCCATGTCGGATCAGGGCCAGAGGCAGCTCCCACCCCTGCACCCCTGCACCCCTGCACCCCTGCACCCCATGGAGCATGACAGGAGCGGCTGTGGTGATCCACCTGGAGGCAGACCAACCAGCACCCCATAGACAGATGCCATGGGATGAGAGGAGCAGGCCCTGTGAAAGAATCCGGAATTACCGTAGCATAACCTGTCCGTGAGCGACACCCGTCGACCCATCTTCCCCTTCACCGCCATCGTGGGGCAGGAGGAGATGAAGCTGGCCCTGCTCCTCAATGTGGTGGATCCCCGCATTGGCGGGGTGATGATCATGGGTGATCGGGGCACAGGGAAATCCACCGCCATCCGGGCCCTGGCGGCCCTGTTGCCGGAGATTACCGTGGTGGCTGGTGATCCCTACAACAGCAGCTCCCAGGATCCGGACCTGATGAGCACTGAGGTGTTGCAACGGCTGGAGCAGGGGGAATCCCTGCCCACCGAGCAACGACAGGTGCCCATGGTGGATCTGCCGTTGGGGGCCACGGAAGACCGCCTCTGCGGCACCATTGATATTGAACAGGCCCTCAGCAGGGGGGTGCGGGCCTTTGAGCCAGGCTTGCTGGCCCGGGTCAACCGGGGCATCCTCTATGTGGACGAGGTGAACCTGTTGGATGACCACCTGGTGGATGTGCTGTTGGATGCCGCCGCATCGGGCTGGAACACCGTGGAGCGGGAAGGGGTATCCGTCCGCCACCCGGCCCGGTTTGTGCTGGTGGGATCCGGTAACCCGGAAGAGGGGGAGTTGCGCCCCCAGTTGCTGGATCGTTTTGGGTTGAGCGTGGAGGTGCGCACGGTGCGGGAGGCGGCATTGCGGGTGCAGATCGTGGAGCAACGCAGCCTTTTTGATGGGGATCCCCAGGGGTTCTGCCAGGCACGGCAGGCCCAGCAACAGGACCTGCAGGAACGCATCGGCCAGGCCCGTGGGCGCCTTGAACAGGTGCAACTGGATGGGGACCTGCGCCTGGCCATCTCCCAGGTGTGTGGCGAGCTGGATGTGGATGGTCTGCGGGGAGACATCGTGGGCAATCGCGCCGCCCGTGCCCTGGCGGCCCTGGCGGGTCGTGACCAGGTGGAAGAAGAGGACGTGGCGCGGGTGGTGTGCTGCTGCCTCCGCCACCGCCTCCGCAAGGATCCCATGGAAACCGTGGATTCAGGCGCTCGGGTCATCAAGGCCTTTTGCAAGGTGTTCCAACGGACTGAACCGGAGACCCCCGAACCATTCCAACTGGCCCTGGCCTGACCTCCTCCATGGTGAAAGTTCTCGGCATTGATCCCGGTCTGGCGCAGGTGGGCTATGGCGTGGTGAACACGGCTGATCCCATGACCCTGTTGGCCTGTGGCGTCATCCGCACCCGGCCTGGCCCCAGCCTGGGGGAGCGGCTGGTGGAAATTGCCCGGGATCTGCGCCAGTTGGTGCGGCAACACCGCCCCCAACTGGCGGCGGTGGAGAAGTTTTTTTTCTACCGCTCCAGCAACACCATTGCCGTGGTGCAGGCTCGGGGTGTGGTGCTCATGACCATGGCCCGTCTGCAGGTGCCCACGTTGGAATATGCCCCCACGCAAATCAAACGGACCCTCACCGGTGATGGCCGCGCCGACAAGGACCAGATATTGAACGCGGTGATGAGGGCGTTTTGCCTGGAGCATCCACCCCAGCCGGATGATGCGGCCGATGCCATCGCCGTGGCCCTCACCGCCAAGTTCCACCAGTTCCATGACGACCAACAGCAAGGGTGAGTGGCGCCGTCTGTTGCTGCAACGCCGCCGGAGCCTGACCCATGGGCAACGGCAGCAGCAGGCCCGGGCCATGGCCGCCCATCTGCTGGAGCAGGTGTTGCCCCAACTGAACCCTGGCGCTCTGGTGGCGGGCTATGGGGCCCTGGCCGCTGAACCGGACCTCACACCCCACCTGCCGGGGGATCTTGCCATGGCCCTGCCTGCAGTCTATCATGGTGAGCTTTGCCTACGGCGTTGGGACTGGGGGGATCCCCTGGCGCCGGATGACTGCGGTGTGCCGGCGCCACCGGTCACTGCTCAGGTGGTGGAGCCTGGCGCCGTTGGCCTGCTGTTGATCCCTGCAGTGGCCATGCACCCGGCGGGGTTCCGCCTGGGCTATGGCGGGGGCTGGTATGACCGCCTGCTGAGCCAATCCGCCTGGGGGCAATGTCCCAGCTTGGGGGTGTGCTTCTCCTGTTGCGCCGCCATTCCCTTTGCCGTGGACCCATGGGACCGCCCCCTCCATGGCCAGCTCACGGAGAAGGGGGTGCAATGGTGGCGGCATCCCCAGGGGGGAGAGTCTGAGCACCGGAAATTTTGCAGTCAACGTTAAAAACACAACGGACCTGCCCCCTCTGCTCCAGAATGAAGAGCAGTGTGGGTTTTCAAAACCAATGTCTCAGGCGCCACAGCCAGGATCACGGATTGTCCCCCAGAAGGGCGCTGCCCATGCAGGCCACCATGCTTTTCCAGCCAAAGTGCTTCAGGAAGAGCGTAATCTGACCCGAGCCAGCCACCCTGCCTTGGCCATGATGGTGAGTTCCATGGTGAACATGGTCCAGAAGGGGCGCCAGGACAGTCGCCACATCTAAGCCGCCCTCCTGACCCCAACTGTCCCAAGCCAGGAAGCCCCGTCCCTCGAGAGGGCTTTTTCCTGTGCTACCCTCTGGCCGTGAGGCATCAACCTTGCCCTTGCCGCCAGGCGGACGGGGAGGTGAAGTCCATCTCAGGTTATCTCTCAGGCAGCAGCGGGCCATGAAGCGTCAACCCACCGGAACGGCTCCGTGCTGAAGCGCTCAGCGGAGAAGAAACCCTGCTCTTCATGGCAGAGAGCACCTCTCCAATGACCAACTTGGGGGTCTTTGGGAGCCGGAAGGTAAGCCTCTGTATGAGCCCCCTGCCACCACAACCTGCCAAAGACCATCGAAGGTCTGGACGAGAAAGCAATCGAGTTCCATGGAAACACTGGGAAACCCCTTTCCGGCTCAGTCCTGGTTGTTCAAAAGCCTTGCTGTAAGAGAGGAGTGAGAGTCTTCTGTGAAAGCACTTTGAAGTTTTCCAGGGTGTCCCTATCGGATAAGAAAGAGGAACAATGAAATGGGGTAAGAACTCGCCAAGTGGGGGTACGGCGCCAAGGGCATCAGCGCCCCCTCCCCGTACCCGAGGGAATCTGATCGGAGGTTTTATGACCCTGTTTCTGCAGGCCTGATCCATGTACCCTCTCTTCATCCTGCTCATGGCGCTACCCGCCGCCTACATTGCCCTCGCGATCCTGTTCGCAGACAAGGCGCCTCCATCCGACGACGATGACGATTCCTGGGGGGCTTTCCTCAATATGCTGGCTGATGGACTCTGATCTACAAGGGTGTTATGGCGGCCACCGGCAGCAAGACATTGGATCAAATGGTGGAGCGGTTGGCAGCGGCTTCAGATCCGAAGCGCCGCTATGCCTATGTGCTCTGGCTGGCCCGTAAGCTACCTGCCCCGGAGCCCGGGCTCTTCTGTGACGACAACCGTGTGCGGGGGTGTATCTCCCAGGTCTATGTGTGGGGAACCCTGCAGGAGGGCAAGCTGCACTGGCGCGGGGACTCTGATGCACAGATCACCAAGGGGTTATTGGCCCTGTTGATGGAGGGAACAGAGGGCCTGGAGCCGGCGGTGCTGGTGGCCATGAGCCCAGCGTTCATCAAAGAAACGGGCCTCCAGGCCAGCCTGACCCCCTCCCGCGCCAATGGCTTTCTGAACATCTTCAAGACCATGCAGGCCCAGGCCAGACTGTTGGCCGCCGCTGCCTGACCCCCAAGAGCACCCCTCCAGAAGCCGTGACCAACACAGTGCCCGCCACCATGCCGCTGAACTGGGAGACCTGCTGCTGGATGTCCTCCCTCCTGGTGGCAAGCCCTATGGGCACCCCTCAGCACGGATGGATCACCCCATCCACCATGGCACCGATGGTCTCGGTGGTCAAGCCCGGCTTGGCTTGATTCCGGTTCCAGAGCACGGTTGGCCAGTCCTTGGCCCATGGGGAGACCACGCAAGGGAGGGAGGAGGCGCCCGCCAAGGCCTTCAAGGCTGTGCTCTGGGCCAGCGCCGATAAACTCCGTGCCCAGATGAACGCCCCCGAATACAAGCATCTGGTGGTGGGGCTGATCCTCCTCAATAACCCCAGTTCCAGATAGGAAACACTGGGAAACCCCTTTCTGGCTCAGTCCTGGTTTTTCAAAAGCCTTGCTGTAAGAGAGGAGTGAGAGTCTTCTGTGCAAGCGCTTTGCAGTTTTCCAGGGTGTCCTTTGAGGAACCTGCTGGAGCAGAACAGCACTCTCCACTCTCCAACAGAGACTTTCCCCGCATGGAGAGGCTCACGCCACAGGGGTTAATAACCCCCCTCCCTAATGGTCTTTTATCCAGAACTGGGGTTTTTCTGGGTGATCAGCATCGGGATCCCACAGAACCATCCGATGGTGCAGAGCCAGAGATGCTGAGGATTGACACCACCCATCTCAACAAGGGGGTCTGATCCCCGCCTGATTGGTGGCGCCAAGGGGGGATGACCAGCAAGCTCCATGGGATCTGCGACAGCAGCCGCGGTGATTGGGGATCAAGGGTATGACAGGGACAAAATCCGTAAGATGCTGGCGGGGCAAGGGATCTCGTCCTGCATCCCACCCCGCCGCCGTAAGGAGACAGTCCATGACAACAGAAGGCTGTACCGAATGGGTCCAAAATCGAGACGCTCTTTTTCCAACTGAGGGGCTGAGGTCGCATGAGAATTCATTACGACCGTTGTGCCCCCACCTTTCACTCTGCCATCCTCCAGGTCGCTATTCTCCTCTTCTGGTGATGAGTTCTGACCCTGATGGAGACCCTTATCCAGAACTGGGGTTTCCCAAGGAACGGGGGGGAGTGAGCGGGTAGAGGACAGAAAGGTGTTGAGCGGCATCATCCATGTCATTCAGCAGGGTCTGCGCTGGGTGGATGCCCCCGGCGGGCCTGTGGTCCCCACAAAACCCTCTACAACCGTTGCCGCCGCTGATGAGACAAGGATGTTTTTGAGCTGATCTTTTCTGAGTTGTCAGCAGCCGATGCCCCAGAGCCAGAGGTCCTGATGATTGACGCCACTGACGTCAAAGCCCATCCCACGGCGTGCAGCCTCAACAAAGGGGGGGTGCCCCCGCCTGACTGGCGTACCAAGGGGGCATGACCAGCAAGCTCCATGAGGTCTGTGACAGCAAAGGTGGTCCCCTGCGACTCCACCTGCGTGAGGGGCAATGCAGTGACTTCACCGGTGCTGATGTGTTACGCAAAGACTTGCCGCCTGCGGCCACGGTGATCGGGGATAAAGGGACAGTGACGAAATCCGTAAGATGCTGGCCCAGCAGGGCATCCCGCCTTGCATCCCGCCCCGTCGCTGCCGCAAGAAACCAGTCCATTACAGCAAGAGGCCGGGTCGCAAGGGGTCACAAAATCGAGACGCTCTTTCCCCGACAGAAGGACTGGCGGCGCATTGCAACCCGCTACGACCGCTGTGCCCACGTCTTCCGTTCTGCCATCCTTCTGGCCGCCACCGTCCTCTTCTGATGAGGGGTCCTGACCCTAGAACCATGTGGTAAAGGTGAGGTGCGTGGCCCGGCCATTGCCGGGTGAAACGATTCCCTTCGATTCCCTTGGGAGAGCTAATAAGTCTCGGCTTAAAGTTGCATCCACTTGTGCCAGATTAGCTAAATTATTAGCAACATCACCTAGAGGTCCAACATAGGAATAGTTAAGGTATCTTTTATTAAAGACATTGGTGACTTTCAAGTCAAATCTTAGGTCACGATCAGGGAATTGATAACCAACTCCCATGTCAACCAATAGACGACCGTCCACGACTTCCTTTGAATCGTTTTCAATGTTAGAGAAGAAGCTATCACGCCAGTTGGCGGCCATGGAAAGATCAAGACCATCGTCAAAATCATAGCTCCATCCAGTGCTGATGGTGGTATTGGGAGCCATGGTGAAACTGTTTCCAACCCATTCCTCTACCCTATCATCTGTAGCCTCTGTGATCTCTGTATACAAAAGTCCCAGCGATCCAAATAGGCGCAGACGTTCAGTTGCTTGATAGTCTGCGTCTAATTCAAGCCCATAGCTTTTTGACCGACCTGCATTGACGGAGACGAAGTCAACAGGGGCGATTGCTCCTTCGGGCGGCACCTGGAGTTGCTGATCCTGCCAATCCACATAGAAGAGATTCGAACCCAGACGCAAGCGACCGTCAGCACTCTGGTGACGAACCCCCAGATCCACGTTCCATGTTTTTTCCGGGTCATACGCAAATTCTTCGGCGGAAACCAGGCTGGCGCCAGCCCCGCCAGCCCGATAGCCCCGCTGAACAGTGCTATAAATCCGTGTCTCCGGTGACATCTCGTAGGACAGCCCCAGTTTGGGGAGGAAAACGGAGAAGTTCTTGTCGTGTTCCTCGTCTACATCTAATTTTTCAACAAATGTTCCCATAGCTACTTTCCCGCCTAATTCCCTTAGCTCAAGCTGTTCCGCTGACGTTATTGTTCCCAGGCCCGCTTGCGCAAGAGCTGCTTTCCGCGATAACTCCATGAGTTTTCCAGAATCCTCATT
The DNA here is from genome assembly GCA_022826535.1 of Prochlorococcaceae cyanobacterium jk18x1bzbins.87. GTDB lineage: Bacteria > Cyanobacteriota > Cyanobacteriia > PCC-6307 > Cyanobiaceae > Synechococcus_B. The sequence goes on along the minus strand of JAJDUS010000016.1, from coordinate 9,927 downwards.
CAATTTAGCAAAGTTTATAATATTCTCCCCATTAATTTCTGTCTCATTGTTTTCCTGCTCAAGTCGTAACCCTAGAGTCAGATCCCATTTTTTTGAGAGGGACCATTTTCCTTCTCCAAATAATGCCATTGTTCGGATATTTTGTTCGATGGTTTTTTCTCCAAAGACTCCAGAACTAGTGTCTCCCCTACCTTGAAAATCTTCAAAATATCCACCAATGAATCCATTGAAATTATCTCTTGTATAGCGAAGCCTCAATTCTTTGCTTAAGGTGCGAATATCGTCTTTGAAATCAGCGATATCCCCATCGATTGATGTCTGGTCCACATCAAAATTGCTCTTGGCATCTTCTTTGGCATAGACCATGGTTGATTCCAAGGAAAATGATGGATTGCCCAATGGCCAACTGCTCCGCAGTGAGACTCCTGTTGAGTGGTTCTCCAGATGCGTATTGGGATTTGATTTGATCACAGTCTCATCTGACCAGTCCCCGTTATCTACGTAGTGGGTGCCCACGTTCGTCTCACTGAAAAAGGTGCTTAGCTCCAGCTTGCGGCCCTGTTCCCCTGCGTAGAGCAATTTCACCCTGCGACTTAAAAGATCTTGCCGGTCCCCATCTTCGTTCGTTGTGGTGTTTTCAATGAAGTTGGGGCCACTCTGCCGGTCGAAAACCACCCGATAGGCCAAACGGTCCTCCAGAATCGGACCACCGACGGCAAAGGATGTTCCCACCCCGCCTCCGGCCGCCCCCAATTTCAACTGACCAGCCGCTTCCGTCGTGAAGGTGGGGTCAGCATTTTCAATGACAACCGCCCCGCCGAGGGAACCGCGTCCTAAAACCGTGCTTTGGGCCCCCCGCAGCACCTCCAGCTGGTCCACATCCCAAAAGCCGAAAGGCCCAGCATAGACGGAGACCGGAATGCCATCCACATAGGTTGCAACAAGGTCACTCGGGCCACGGGTGAGCAGATAACTGGTTTGACCAAAGGTGGGGCCCGACGCGAAGCCGGTCTGACCAATACCCCGGATGGCCACACCGCTGCCCGCTGTGAACGGCGTCACGTTGGCCAGCCGCTCAGCGACGCCGAAGATGTCCTCAGCGGCTCCCGCAACGCCGCCATTCTCACCCGGGAAAATAACGGTGACACTCCCATCGGTTTCTTCCAGGGAACGCTCCGACTTCTGGCCGGTGACCGTGATGGTTCCCAAATCAAGGGATGGGTTGATTTCCTCTTCCGACTCCTGTGCCATGGCGACAAGAGGCATTGTCCCATAGACGAAGGCCAGGACCCATGCAGGTCCACATTTTGAAGAGAAAGGCATCACACCTGGGAGGCATTGGACCAGCGCACTTTAACTTGCCCTTCTTCACCCAGGCAAGGTGTGGTGTGGAAGAAGCCGGATTGACCGTCAGGCTCCAGGATCCGCATCATGGCAAGAAACATCCCCAGATCCGGTACCCGTCCAGAGCTTGGGCAGAACAGGCGCCATGGCACAGCATCCCCAGGACCACTGCCCGCTGCAGCCCACCCGGCAAGGGATGACTTGGCCCTGCCCATGGACCAGGACTTGACGACCCGGATCGTAGCGCCAGGATTTGAGGATGGGGAGCAGGGGTTGATTGAGGAGCTTACAGAGGCTTTCCTTGGCCAGCCAGCAGGCCAGCCGTTGGCGCTGTGCCCATTGGGAACCATGCTCCCGCTCCAGGACGTCCAGTGCATGGGCCTCCTGGGGTGAGAAAAAACGGCGGGCCAGGGGAGGGGCGATGGGGCGGTTGCTGGCTTCCAGATCCACCCCCAGGGGCTGGCGGGCCATGGCCGCCAGGGCGGCGCCACGGCTGTGGCTCAAGCTCAGATGCCAGCCTTGACCATGGTGGAGTTGGGGCAGCTCACCAGGATCAGCCCGTAGGGGCACCGCCTGGGGTGTACAGCCCAGAACCCTTGCTGCCAACCGTCGCAGCAGCACCCGGCTCCTCAACACCTCCTGGGACCGTTGCGGCGGCAGGTCCTCCAGGGCGTCCCGCTCAGACGGGTGGAGCCACTCCGGGCAATGGTGCCGCCCATCCAGGGGGCTGAGCCACAGGATCACGGGGGACCCCCATGGGGTGGCGGCAGGATTCTCTAAGCTTGCACTGCGTTGCTTCCATTGCCATGACTCCCCAAGTTGGTGAGACGGCCCCTCCATTCACCCTGCCAGATGCCTCTGGCCAGTCGGTTTCATTGGCTGATTTTGCCGGACAACGGGTGGTGGTCTACTTCTATCCCAAGGATGACACCCCTGGCTGCACAAAGGAGGCTTGTAGCTTTCGGGATGCATGGTCTGCTTTTGAGAAGCACAACATCAAGGTGTTGGGCATCAGTAAAGACCCGGCCAGCAGTCACACCAGGTTCACCGACAAATACCAGCTGCCCTTCACCCTCCTCACGGACGGGGAACCCTGCCCCGTGGCCCAGGCCTATGGAAGCTATGGCGTCAAACAATTCATGGGCCGTGAGTACACGGGCATGTTCCGTTACACATTCGTGGTGGACCCGGAAGGGCGTCTGGAAAAGGTGTACACCAAGGTGAAGACCGAGACCATGGCCAGCCAGATCCTCAGCGATCTGGGCCTTGGCTGAGTTTGGGTCTCAAGCCCTGTCCCCATCTCCCCTGGTCTGCAACCGCAGCAGACCCTTCAACACCAGATCCGGGTCATCATGGAGAGGTGGCGCCCCAGTGGCCAGTTGTGTGCGGATGGGATCCTGCAGAAGGGGAGCATCGCCACCAGTGAGCCAGCATTCCCCAATGACCCCAGCGGCCGCCAGTGTCGCCATGGTGCTCACCACGGCGGCAGTCAGGCCATGGATCACCCCATCCACCATGGCGCCGATGGTCTCGGTGGCCAAGCCCGGCTTGGCTTGATTCCGGTTCCGGAGCACGGTTGGCCAGTCCTTGGCCCATGGGGAGACCACGCAAGGGAGGGAGGCGGTGCCCTGATGCAGGCTCTCAAGCTGCAACGCCACACCCGGCAGGATCCGTCCCCCTGCAAAGCTGCCGTTGGCGGTCACGGCTGTCATGGTCAAGGCGGTGCCGGCATCCACCACCAGCACCCCCCCCCCGGCACTGCAGCCAAATGCCTGCCAGGCCCCCAAGGCCCGGTCCACCCCCACATGGGCGGGGCAGTGGGTCAGGGGAACCTGGCAGGTCGCAACCGGTGGTGGCCACGGATCCAGACGGTCCTTCAGGGATGGGGGGACCAATCCCACAGCAGCCCAGCCCATCGTGGCGGGCTGCACCGGCCAGGGAGGCCAGTTCCCGTCCCAACGTTGGAGCAATGGCCCAGGACCGGCGTTCTGCGGTGTTCCCAAGCCCCAGTGCAAACGGCTATTGCCCACCAGCAGCACCGTGATGGCCATCAGCCTGCTGGAGGGGCTGTGGCAGTCCCGTCGGTCCCATCCAGGTGAAGGCCACATTCCCCATGGGGGCGTTGCCCCCGGAAGCGGGTGGACCGGCCGGACACCTGGCCATCAGGTCCGCTGGAATGCCAGTCCCCAACTGTGCTGTAACCCTCCTTGAACAGGGGATGTTGGGGCAACCCGTGCTCCTCCAGGTAGTAGTAGACGTCTTTGCTGGTCCAGTCCAGGAGAGGATGGAGGGTCCAACGGCCCCGCAACTGGTCCAGAACGGTCATGGAACGGCGGTGGGCGGTCTGGTTGCGACGCACCCCGCTGGCCCAGCAGCGCACATTGAGCTGATCCAGGGCTGTTTCCAATGGCTCCACCTTACGCATTTGCAGGTAGCACTCCATGTCCTCCGGCTGGTCCGACTCCCAGAGGGGACCATACAGCGCCTCCATGCGTGCGGCGCTGAGCACGGGTTGGGCCACGTGCAACTCAAAGCCCAGCCGCTCTTCCAGTTCCCGGGCATAGCGGTAGGTTTCACAGGGAAGATAGCCCGTATCCACCCACACCACGGGAATGGCTGGTGCTGCACGGTGGGCCATGTGGAGTAGCACGGCGGACTGGATGCCAAAGCTGGTGGTGAGCACAAAGCTGCGCCCAAACTCCGCAGCACACCAAGCCAGTTGACCGGCAGGGGGAAGGGAAGACAGGCTGTTGCGCACCGTTGTCAGATCCTGGCCGGCCACCACTGCCCCCATGCTGGGCCCCGCCACCCCCTGATTGAGATCAGGGAAACCTGTTGGCCCGGCTGGATTGACCATCATCATGGCGGTGGCGTTGTGCTTCATCTTTTCACCTATCACCCCATGGTGTGGATGGCTAGCGTCACACGCAATGCAATGGTCCCATGGTCGGCCAGTTTCGTGTGGTGGTGGTGGGAGGCGGCTTTGCAGGCCTCACCACCGCCTTGGCTCTTGCCCACAAGCGCAGCAGCGTGTCGGTTGTGCTGGTGGAGCCCCGGGGGCATTTCCTCTTTACCCCCCTGCTCTATGAACTGCTCAGCGGTGAACTGCAGGCCTGGCAAGTGGCGCCAAGACTGGACCACCTGCTGGCAGGCCGGGGCGTGGCCTGGCTACAGGACCGGGTCACCAGCATTAACCGCCAGACCCGCTGTCTCACCACCGGCAGTGGCCGTGCATTGAGCTTTGATCGTCTTGTGCTGGCCTGTGGCGGGGTTCTGCAGTCCTTTGGTATTGCAGGTGTCACAGACCATGCCATTGGCTTCCGCACCATGGCTGATCTGCAGCGCCTGCAACACCTGGTGCAATGGCTGCAAACCCACACCCGCCCCCTGCAACGGCTGGCCATTGTGGGGGCGGGCGCCAGCGGTGTGGAACTGGCCTGCAAGTTGGCTGATCTGCTGGCGGGCAAGGTGCTGATCGAGCTCATTGAGCAGGGGGACAGGATCCTGCCGGCAAGCCGCGAATTCAACCGCCAGCAGGCCCTGGCGGCGTTGCAACAACGAGATGTGCTATTGCGCTGCCGGTGCCGGGTGCAGGGGGTGGCGGCGGACCACCTCACGCTTCTTGTCCAGGGACAGACGGAGACCCTTCCCTGTGCTGGCGTGATCTGGACAGCGGGTCTGGTGGTGGCACCGCCGCCCCTGCTGCCGTCGCCGCCGGTGGGTCCCCAAGGGCGACTCATCTGCCAGGCAGACCTGCGGCTTGTGGGGGAGGAGGGGATTTTTGCCGCTGGCGATGTGGCGGCAGCACCAGACAAGAGGAGGCAGCATCCCCTGCCAGCCACGGCCCAGGTGGCCATGCAGCAGGCGCCGGTCCTGGCCCACAATATTCTCGCCTCCCTCGACGGAGAACCCCTCCAGGACTTCCATTGGCATGATCTGGGGGAAATGCTCAGCCTCGGTCGCGGCCACGCCGCCATCACGGCCAAGGGGTTCACCATGGCAGGACCAACAGCGGCCAAGTTGCGGGAAGCGGTCTATCTGGTGCGGATGCCTGGGGCAGGGCACCGTCTGGCGGCGGCGGCGGGCTGGCTGGGGGAACACTTCAGGCCATGACCACCTTGCCTCGTCCCCGTGGCCTGCTGATTGACGCCATGGGCACCCTCTTGAAACCCGTCGTCCCTGTGGCTGTCACCTATGCCCAGGAGGCTGCTGCGGTGGGGGTCCCGGTGTCTCCCCAGCGCATTGGTCCTGCCTTCCATGCGGCCTATCAGGCAGCGCCGCCCCTGGCGTTTCCGGACCAGTCGGTCAAATCCCTTGACCAGCAGGAAAAGGAATGGTGGCTGGCCTGCGTGGGGGACGCCTTCCAACGGGCAGGCCAGCCGCTGGGTAATCTGGTGTTGCGGAAGCTGACCCGTCAACTCTTCTACCACTACGCCAGTCCCGATGCCTGGGAGGTGCCGGAGGACGTGCCCCGCTGTCTGCGACATTGGCATGGCGATGGCCTCAAGCTGGCCGTGGTGAGCAATTTCGACAGCCGTCTGGATTCCCTGCTGGAGCGGCTGGGGTTGCTCCACTGGTTCACGGCGGTGGTGATCTCCAGCCGTTGTGGCGTGGCCAAGCCCGACCCCCGATTGTTTCATTTGGCCCTGGAGCGGCTGGGGCTGTTGCCCCATGAGGTGTGGCACTTGGGCGATACCGCCGCGGATCTGCACGGGGCCCGGGCAGCGGGAATCCGTTGCATCCAGGTGCAACGCACGGAATCTGCCCCACCCACCACAGCACCGGGCATGATGGAGGGATGAAGGAAGGGCTGGCGAGCTTCCCATGGATGCCCTCATCACCCTGCTGATCCTGGTGCAGGCCGTTGTCCTGTTCATCACGGCGGCGTTGCCCCCCGAGGTGGTGGGCCTGCTGGCCATGGGGTTGCTCATGGCCAGTGGGGTGCTCTCCCCCGCTGAGGCCCTGGCTGGCTTTGCCAGCCCTGCGGTGATCACCCTGCTGGCCATGTTTGCCCTCTCGGCCGGTTTGTTCCGCAGTGGCGCCCTGGATCGTTTGCGGGAGCTGATGGGGGGCAACCGCATGAAGCGACCACAACAACTGATCCAGTTGTTTGTGTTGGCCATTGGGCCGCTGGCGGGCATTTTGGCCAACACCCCCATCGTCGCCACCCTGATCCCAGTGGTGGAGGCCTGGTGTCAGCGCCGTGGCCTGCCCCCATCCCGTCTGTTGTTGCCCCTCTCCACTGCCACCATCCTGGGGGGCACCCTCACCTTGATTGGCACCTCCACCAATCTCCTGGCCAATGATCTGAGCCGCAGTGTTGGTGAGGAGATGGGATTCAACGGGGGGCTCCAACTCTTTACGCTGACCCCCATTGCCCTGCCGTTGTACGTGCTGGGCGGCGCCTACTTGATCTGGGTGGCGCCCCATTTATTGCCGGAGCGGAACCGTGATGGGCTGGAACTTTTGGCCAGCCTCAGCCGTGATGGCTACCTGACGGAGGTGGAGGTGCCTGCCGATTCCATTCTGGTGGGCCAGACGCTGCACGACAGCCGTCTACAGCGCCGCTTTGACGTGGATGTTCTGGAATTGCAACGGGGGGGTGAGCGCTTCTCGCCCCCCTTTGCGGATCGGGTGTTGAGTGGCGGGGACCGCCTGCTGCTGCGTTGCAGCCGGGCGGATCTGCTGCGGTTGCAGCAGGAGCACACCGTGAGCCTGGCGGCCCCGGCATCGGCAGGACCAGATGTTGCGGGGGCAGCCACCCAGCGGATGGTGGAAGTGCTTCTGCCCTCTGGTTCCTTCCTGGCTGGGGCCTCCCTGCGGGAGTTGCGCTTTCGGCAGCGCTTCAATGCCACCGTCATTGCCCTGCGCCGTGGCCAGGAGTTGGTGCGGGAACGGTTGGGACAGGTGGTGTTGCGGGCCGGAGATGTGCTGCTGCTTCAGGCGCCGCTGGACAGTCTGCGGGGTCTCCAGGCCAGCAGTGATCTGGTGGTGATGGACAAGATTGAGCACGAATTGCCCACTACCGCCAAAAAGTATCCCGCCATTCTCATCGGCCTGGCCGTTCTGGTGGTGAGTGGTTTAGGGATCATGCCCCTGGTGGCTGCGGCCTGCCTGGGGGTGGTGGCCATGGTGGTGGTGGGCAGCCTCCGCCCCGGTGATCTGCAGCAGGCGGTTCATTGGGAGCTGATTCTGCTGGTGGGTTCCCTGTATGGGTTCAGCACGGCCTTGGTGAAGACAGGGCTGGCAGGGGAGATGGCCCGGCAACTGGTGATCTTGACGGGGGACTGGCCCCCCTATGGGGTGCTGGTCACCATTTACCTGATCACTACCCTCACCACGGAGGTGATGAGCAATGCTGCCGCGGTGGTGGTCTGGCTACCGGTGGCGGCCCGCATTGGCCTGGATCTGCAGATTGACCCCATGGCCTGTGTGGTGTGCATTGTCTTTGCCGCCAGTTGGAGCTTCATCACCCCCTTCGGGTATCAGACAAATTTGATGGTGTTTGGCCCGGGGGGCTACCGCATCAAGGACATGGTGCGTTACGGCACCCCCTTGACCATCCTGGCCACCCTGCTGGTGCCCCTGCTGACGGTGTGGCAATTCGGCCTTTAGGGTCCCGTAGGATTCTTGGCTGTGCCCCTGCATCCCCATGACCGCATCCAGCCCCAGCGCCGCCCCTGGCACCGAGAAAGAGGTGGTGCGTGCCTATTTCAACGGGATCGGTTTTGAGCGCTGGCGCCGCATCTACAGCGACAACCAGGAGGTGAACAGGGTGCAGGAGCACATCCGCCGCGGCCACAACAAAACCGTCACTGCTGTGCTGAACTGGCTTCAGGAGGATGGGGATGTGAAAAACCGGAGCTTTTGTGACGCCGGCTGTGGCGTGGGTTCCCTCACCCTCCCCCTGGCGGCCATGGGAGCTCAACGGATTACCGCCAGTGATCTGTCGGAGGCCATGCTTGCCGAAGCCCAACAGCGGGCCGTTGCCGCCGGTATCACTGCTGAACAGGTGAGATTTCACGTGGCGGATCTGGAATCCCTGCAGGGTGAGTTCCACACCGTCATCTGCCTGGATGTGTTCATCCATTACCCCCAACCCGCTGCAGAGGCCATGGTGCGCCACCTGGCCAGCTTGAGCCGGAACCGCCTGATGGTCAGCTTTGCCCCCTACAGCCTGCCATTGGCCCTGCTCAAAGCCATCGGGAGCGTCTTCCCCGGCGCCAGCAAGGCGACCCGGGCCTACACCTTGAAAGAGTCGGGCATTGTGGCCGCCGCTGCTGCTGCCGGCTTTCGGCCCACCGGTCGTCGAGTCTTCTGCAGTGCGCCGTTCTACTTTTCACGGCTGCTGGAATTCCAGCGGCATGAAATCCGTAAGGACTGATTTGCTGGCATGGGGGGTGATCGGATCCTTGCCCAGCAGAGGTGGTCCGGCAATTGTCCGGATCAATGGCCTCGGACGAGGGTGGTGGGCATGGTCGATACTGGATTTGAACCAGTGACATCATCCGTGTGAAGGATGCGCTCTACCGCTGAGCTAATCGACCGGGAAGGACAGTGAATCGGTTCACCTTACAACAGGGAGCCCCAAGGGTGGGGGTGGACGCAAAAGCGCAACCTGGGGTCAGGCCTCATCACCGGAAGAGGCCAATGGCGGCCAGGGGGATGGCAGGGGAGAAGGTGGGGGCCACAGCGGTGTAGCGGTTGCAAGGGGGCGCCAGTCCTTCAATCAGGGAAAGAGGTTCTCGATAGGGAGCCACCAATCAGGTGGGCCTCCCGCCCGCCAAAGACCCTTGAACACAACGCACAAAACCCTCCGCCTGGCGATTCAGACTCTCCAGCACGAAATCCATGGGGGCTTATGTACCACAGTGCCGAAACTCACCAGAACCCTCTTGAACACTAGGGATTGACTTCAGTCTTAAGGGGTTCTCAGATTGAGACTGGATGTTAGTGGCCTCAGCTATCTTAAGTTAGTCTCAATTTGTCTAGATTCTTGGTCTTTAAGAATCTGGTGAATCTCATTTACTTGATTGCCAAAATTATCTATACGACCATACAAGTTATCTACACGACTGGTAGTATTGGAAACTGAGTTTAGTATTGTAACAAGCACTGCTAATCCCACAGCATTGAGGATCGTTAATCCCCAGCGAACAAGTTTGTCTCCTTCTTTTAAGAAGTTAATTTCTCTTTTTAAGTTCTCTACAATTTCTAATTTTTCATCTACGGAGGTAAATTTTTCATCTATATTTGAAACGGCATCAAAAAGATCAGAAATTGATTTATCTAAAGAATCAGATTTTGAAGGAAAAATCTTTTCCTTCGACTTTGAATCTTGTGTAGTCATGTCAATTAAGCAAAATCTTTTTTGCGTTTTTTATATTCTTCTACAATATCTTCATCGGGAATAGTATTATTTCGTCCATACTTATAATTCTTGGCGTTTATCCCCTCACAGCAAGTACGTCTCAAGTCTGAGACGATTTTGATATTTACTTGCTGTAAGAAGACAAACGCCTTATTATTTGAATCAAAAGCAATCAATTCAACCAAGTGCTTGACAACTGCTCTAAGCCGTGA
>JAJDUS010000009.1 GCA_022826535.1 Prochlorococcaceae cyanobacterium jk18x1bzbins.87 | reverse complement strand
CCAGCAACCCCCTCCTCCACATTCTCTCATCCCTGGCGGCTTACACCCTGGCACAACCCAAGGGCAACATTGGCAACATCGGCATCCCCAACACCATGCCCACCATCACAACCTCCTCTTGATCTTATCCAGAATTGAGGTACATCCTTGGCTGTTTTCTGCCCCCCTCACTGCACCCCCAGCCACTTATGGGTTTGCAGGCTGAGGCGCCATTGGGGATGGTGTTTCACGTGGTGGAGGGCCAGGTGGATGCCGGTGGGGCTGTCAGCGCCGGGTTGAACACAGAGTTGGGGACCTGGACTGGAGGAGCCCATGGCTTGACAGGTGGCGGCCATGGCCATGGCAAAGTCCAGGTCAGCGGGTTCATGGATCACCACCTTGAGTTCATGGCAGCAGGCCAGCAGAGCCGGTTGGGGAGGGCGGTGGCGTTTGGGGGACAGGGTGATCCACTCAAAGGCGCCGCTGAGGGGGGCCACACCGCTGGTTTCCAGATGGCGGGGAATGGCCAGGGGGACGAGGGCCTCGCAGAGTGATGTGAGATCTTGCTGCAAGGGTTCGCCGCCGGTGATCACCACCAGGGCAGGCTGGGCTTGGCGCACCGTCTCCACCAGGTGCTCCACCGGCACCAGGGGATGACCATGGGCAGACCAGGATGCCTTGGTGTCACACCAGGGGCACCCCACGCTGCAGCCGGCCAGCCGCAGGAATACAGCACTGCGGCCCGTGTGGACCCCTTCCCCCTGAATGGAGTGGAACTGCTCCATCACCCGCAACAGCCCCCCTTTGCTCATGGTCCCGACAGCACCGCAGTGGCGGCTTGATCCACAATGGAGGCCCCCTGGGCAGCGCGGATGAGCCCCAAAAAGAGGGGATGGGCCCGCCCCGGCCGCGAGCGAAACTCCGGGTGATACTGACAAGCCAGAAAGAAGGGGTGATCTTTATATTCGATCAGCTCCACAAGACGCCCATCTGGAGAGCAGCCACTCACCTGATAGCCGCTCTCCAGAAATAAATTCCGATAGGCATTATTGAATTCATAGCGGTGGCGGTGGCGTTCATAAATCACATCTTCCCCATAGAGTTTACGGCCAATGGTGTTGGGCATGAGGCGGCAGGGATAAGCCCCCAATCGCATGGTGCCACCCAAATCCATGACATCCTCCTGTTCCGGCAGCAGATGGATCACCGGATGGGTGGTGGCGGGTTCCAGTTCAGCACTGGTGGCGCCCACCAGCCCGGCAATATGACGGGCCCACTCGATGACGGCGCACTGCATCCCCAGACAGAGCCCCAGAAACGGGATGCCCCCTTCCCGTGCCCAGCGGATGGCCGCCACTTTCCCTTCGATGCCCCGATTGCCAAAGCCGCCAGGGGTGACAACCGCCGCCATGCCCTCCAGATGGGCTGCGGCGCCGTCCTGCTCAATCTGCTCAGCACAGACAAAGTGCAACTCCAGCTTGCTGTCCTGGGCCAGGCAGGCGTGTTGCAGAGCCTCCACGATGGAGAGATAGGCATCGTTGAGGGAGACGTATTTCCCCACCAGCGCCACCCGCACCGGGTCCCCCGGGTGGCGCAATTGATGAACCATGGTCTCCCAACTAGCCAGTTTGCCGGGGCGCTCCTCCAGGCGCAGCGTCCCCATCACCTCCCGGGTGAGACCCTCCTTCTCCAGGGCCAGGGGCACTGCATAGATGGTGTCGGCATCCTGGGCGGAGATCACCGCATCCACCGGCACACCGCAAAATCCGGACAGCTTTGTTTTCAGGGAAGGGGTGATGGGGTGGTCACAGCGGCAGACCAGCACATCCGGTTGGATGCCGATGGAGCGCAACTCCTTGACGGAGTGTTGGGTGGGCTTGGTTTTGATCTCCCCGGACGCGGCGAGGAAGGGAACCAGGGTCACATGGACGTAGGCAATATCGTACCGCCCCTTGTCCTTCCGGAACTCCCGAATGGCCTCCAGGAAGGGCAAGGATTCAATGTCGCCAACCGTACCGCCGATTTCCGTGATGACCACATCGGCCTGGGTGTGGGCCGCCACCCGGTTGATGCGGGTGCGGATCTCACTGGTGATGTGGGGGATCACCTGTACGGTGGCGCCGTTGTACTCACCCCGCCGTTCCCGGTTGATGACGGCTTGGTAAATGGCGCCTGTGGTGACGCTATTGAGCCGGGACATGGGGGTATCCGTAAAGCGCTCGTAGTGGCCCAGATCCAGGTCCGTCTCGGCGCCATCCTCGGTGACAAACACCTCCCCATGCTGGAACGGACTCATGGTGCCTGGGTCCACATTGAGGTAGGGATCCAGTTTCAGGATGGAGACGCTGTAACCCCGTGACTTGAGCAAACACCCCAGGCTGGCCGCCACGATCCCCTTGCCCAGGCTGGACACCACCCCCCCTGTCACAAAAACAAACTTGCTCATGACTCCAGGCGGGGTACAGAAATCTAGCCTGAAGGGGACGCCATTTCACCTGGCCGCCAGCTTGGCGGCGGCAGGGGACAGCCGGTGGTCACTGTCAGGTGGGGTTGGGATCCACCCAGGTGGAGGCCACGTGCAGTTCCTTGAGCTGGTGGGGATCCACAGGTCCCGGGGCAGCAGTGAGGGGGCAACGGGCCTGCTGGGTCTTGGGGAATGCAATGGTGTCCCGGATGGACTCCTCGCCAGCCAGCAGCATTACCAGGCGATCCAGGCCATAGGCAATGCCCCCATGGGGAGGGGCCCCCATCTCCATGGCATCCATGAGGAAGCCGAATTGGCGGCGGGCCTCCTCTGGGGAAAATCCCATGGCCTCCAACACCTGTTGTTGCAGGGTGGCGCTGTGGATGCGCAGGGAGCCACCGGCCACCTCCAGGCCGTTCAGCACCAGGTCATAGGCCTGGGCCCGGGCCTGGGGCAGATTATCCACATCAGCCGGATGGGGGGCGCAGAAGGGATGATGGAGGGCCTCCAGGCGCTGATCTTCCTTGTTCCAGGTCAACAGGGGAAAATCCACCACCCAGACAAAGTTCCAGGTGGAGGGGGGAATGCGTTGCAGGTCCCGGGCCAGGAATTGCCGCACCCGATCCAGCGCCTTGTTGACCGTGGCCGCCTCACCGGCACCAAACAACAACAACGTGCCCGGCCCTGCTCCGCAGCGCTCCAGCAGGGCCCGGGTCTGGCCCGGGCTGAGACTGTCCCTGATGGCGCCAATGGTGTCCAGCATCCCATGGTCCCGCACCCGGATATAGGCCAGGCCACCGGCGCCGGCGGCTGTGGCCTCGGCAAACACGTCACCGCCGGGCTTGATGCGCACGTTGCTGAGGTGTTCATTGCCCTGGGGCACCGCCAGGCACTTCACCACACCGCCACGGGCAACGGCCTGGCTGAACACCTTGAAGTTCAGGTCCGCCACCAGATCACTCACATCCGTCAACTCCAGCCCATAGCGGGTGTCCGGGCAATCCGTGCCGTAGCGGGCCATGGCCTCACCCCAACCGAGGCGGGGGAAGGGGATGGGCAACTGCACCCCCAGCACCGTCTTCCAGAGGCGGGCCACCAGGTGCTCATTGAGGGTGAGGATCTGCTCCTGGCTCAGAAAACTCATCTCCAGGTCAAGCTGGGTGAATTCCGGCTGGCGATCCGCCCGCAGGTCCTCATCCCGAAAACAACGGGCCAACTGGTAATAGCGCTCCAGGCCACCCACCATCAGCAGTTGCTTGAACAACTGGGGAGATTGGGGTAAGGCAAACCACTCCCCGCCACACATCCGGGACGGCACCAGGTAGTCCCGGGCCCCCTCGGGGGTAGAACGGGTCAGCATGGGGGTTTCCACCTCCAGGAAGCCCTGCTCGTCCAGGAAGCGGCGGGCGGTCTGCATCACCTGGTGGCGAAGCGCCAGATTCCGCTGCATCCGCTGACGACGCAGATCCAGGTGGCGATGCCGCAGTCGCAACTCTTCCCGGACGGGTTCCTCATCGTGGATGGACACCGCAAAGGGCAGGACGCCCTTGACGCTGTTGAGCACCGTCAGCGCCGTGGCCATCACCTCCACTGCGCCGGTGGCCAGCTTGGGATTCACGGACTCTTCAGGCCGCAGCCGCACAGGACCGCTGATGCGCAACACCGTTTCATTGCGCAGTTGCTCCGCCTGGTGAAACACTTGGGGGTTCCCTTCCGGATCCACCGTCACCTGCACCGTGCCGGTGCGGTCCCGCAGGTCGATGAAGATCACGCCACCGTGGTCACGGCAACGGTCCACCCAGCCGCAGAGGGTGACCTCTTGGCGGCCATGGGTTGATCGCAGTTCGCCGCAGTAGTGGGTGCGCATAGGGCCATGGGGGAAGAGCGGTCAGGATCTTGCCACAGAGGTGATCTTCGCCTCGGCAGGATCGCCTTGCATCTTACCGTTGCCCCCATTCATCTCCCTGGCTGAGACTGACGGCAATTGGGGACAATGGCGAACCGCACTGCCCTGGATGAGCTGGCATCAATTCCAGGATTGTTGCCCTGTTTCAAGGGACCTGGCCGACTTTTTATCAAGCCCCTGGGGGCGGCTCAGGAGGATGGGTGATGGCCCAGTTGTTTTGGCTCAGCGCGGAGCAGGTTGATCGCATCCGCCCCTTGTTTCCCAAGGAACGTGGTGTGAAGCGATGTGCATGGGTTGCTTGCTCTTCTTCGTCTTTAATTATCCTTCCCTTGCCATTCTGTTTCTAATTTTCCTTCTGTTTCTGTTCATCGTGCAATGAAATCCCCCTGGTCACAGCCATCCTGATGCACGGTTAGTCTACTCTGGCAAGGCCCGTCCCGCTACTCAGCTACCCGGCATGTCCCCATGGACAACCACCGCCACTGGGTGATGGGATCGCCGGGAACGCTGGCTGATGGCTACGGCAGGAGGCGGCACAGCAGATGGTGGCCGCCATGGCTGGAGCACAACCCGGAACCATAGGCGTCCAAAACACCCGTCCCCCTGGAGGATCAGCCATTGACCAGCGCAGCAGGAGCCATCCAGGGCTACCCACAATCTCTGCATGGACGAAGGGGATGGTGTGTTTGGCTGGATCGCCGGCTGCCGGCTTACGGCAATTCAAACAGGGGGGACGATGCGCACTGTGGGGGCTGTCTTCCCTCTCCACGCATCGCCTGCAACATGATCCACCTCGGCAATATCCTCCAGCCCAGGGTGGCCGTGGCATGAACAACCCAACAGGCCACAGCAAGCGCACATCTGGCCACGGTGGGATCATAACCGGACCATGACAACGCAATCCCCATGCCGCAAAGGCCAACGGGACGCTTGCACAAACCTAATCCCACCTTCCTCACGCTCAGACTCCCCTCTGATCCGTAAACTGAATCCCTCTCAAGCCTTTTTCTTCGCCCCCCCAGGGACAATCCCGATTTTGGTGTCAATTGCTGCAACCTTATCCCGCCGGCCCAGTAAATCTCAAAACAAGTTGTGTTGTGTTGATGCCTGCCCCCTCCCTGCTGCTTGGCATTGCCCTTGGTTTGGTCCATGGTCTGACCATGGTGGGGCTGCATCACCAGATCCACAGCATGGAGCCATCGAATGACGTTCTGTATCCATCAGAACAGTTGGTCGGTTGAGGGTTCGACAATGGAGGAAACCCGGCTTTCCTTCCCAATGTCCAAAAGCGCTGCCACCGTGGGCGCCACAGCCCAAGGATCTACGGCACTTGGCACTGCCCTGGCCTTCCTATCCAGTTTTGTGGTGGTCTCCTTTGCCGTTCAGGTGATCGCTTCAGCGCCTCAAACCAGTGAAAGCACCGTCCTCCCCCACCAAGCCACCCTCTGGAGCACTTTAGGCCAGCCTTGAGGGTGGACACCTTGAAGGAAACACTGGGAAACCTCTTTCCGACTCAGTCCTGGCTTTTGAAAAGCCTTGCTGTAAGAGAGGAGTGAGAGTCTTCTGTGAAAGCGCTTTGGGGTTTTCCAGGCTTTCCTTAGGGTCAGGACTCATAATATGAGGAACGGCCCTCTTACCAGAGAGGGAGCCCCAAGAGAGCACCAGGAGGAGATGGGTGATGGCCCGGTTGTTGGGGCTCAGCACGGAGCAGGTTGATCGCATCTGCCCTTTGTCTCCCAAGGAACGGGGTGTGAAGCGGGTGGACGACAGGAAGATGTTAAGCGGCATCACCCCTGTCATTCAGAAGGGGCTGCGCTGGGTGGGTGCCCCGGCCGCCGATGGCTCCCACAAAACCCTCTACAATCGTTGCCGCCGCTGGTGAGACAAGGGTGTTTTTGATCTGATCTTTTCTGGGTTGTCAGCATCCGACTCCGCAGAGTCACCCGATGCTGCAGAGCCCTCTGATGCCGCAGAGCCAGAGATGCTGATGATTGACGCCACTGACGTCAAAGCCCATCCCACGGCGTCCAGCCTCAACAAAGGGGGGGGTGCCCCCGTCTGATTGGTGGCATCAAGGGGGGCATGACCAGCAAGCTCCATGGGGTCTATGACAGCAAGGGTGGTCCCCTGCGACTCCACCTGCGTGAGGGACAATGCAGTGACTTCACCGGTGCGGATGTGGTGCTCGAAGACCTGCCGCCTGCGCCCACGGTGATCGGGGATCAAGGGTATGGCAGGGACAAAATCCGCAAGATGCTGTCCCAGCAGGGCATCCCGCCTTGCATTCCGCCCCGTCGCTGCCGTAAGAAACTAGTCTATTACAGCAAGAGATTATATCGCAAGTGTCATAAAGTCGAGAATCTTTTTTCCCGGCTGAAGGACTGGCGGCCCATTGCAACCCGCTACGACGGCTGCGCCTACGTCTTCCGTTCTGCCATCCTCCTGGCCGCCACTGTCCTCTTCTGGTGATGAGTCCTGACCCTAAGGGACCTCTGAGAACTCCCCACTGGCCCAATCCATTC
The DNA here is from genome assembly GCA_022826535.1 of Prochlorococcaceae cyanobacterium jk18x1bzbins.87. GTDB lineage: Bacteria > Cyanobacteriota > Cyanobacteriia > PCC-6307 > Cyanobiaceae > Synechococcus_B. Next base: position 8,372 of record JAJDUS010000009.1, on the reverse strand, counting down.
CTGCAGGCGGGGCAATAGATTCTCAATTCCGTGACACTCTCCAGTACAGCCTCTTGCTGTAATGAACGGCCTTCCTGTGGCTGTGGCAGGGTGGGGCATTGTCGCAGACCAACATGGAGTTGACTGGTCATCCCCCCTGGCTTGATTGATCAAGCAGAGGGCTCACATCCCTTGTTAAGGCTGGATGACGTGGGATGGGCTTTGAGATCGGGGCGTTAAGCATCAGCGCCTCTGGTTCCGTGGCGTCGCATTCTGACAACTCGGAAAAGATCAGATCAAAGACACTTGTGTACCCGGGTTCTGGATAAGGGCCCATCGAGGAGAGGGGGATCTTTCCAAATCGGGCATCACCCGATTCAGTATCCATGTGACGACACAAGCGAAAGGACAGTCCTCCATAAGAGATTTTACCACGGCGCTGTTCCGCTGCCTTGATGATTTCGCCCAGCTCCTCCAGGACTACAGCAGCATCACGGGATCCCCTCAGGCCGTCAGCACCAGCGACCGGGGAAGCTCTCCCTCGGCGAGAGGCTCTTCATCCTGGTGCTCTTCTCTTCTGTCAGCCACCCGCTTCACACCCCGTTCCTTGGGGAAGAAGGATCGGATGGGTTCAAGCTGCTCCTCGCTGAGGCAAAACAACCAGGCCATCCCCGATCCTCTGGTGCTGTCTTGGGGGGCCTTTCTGCTGAGAGGATCACTCCTTCTATGATGAGTCCTGACCCTGGAGCACTTGGGTGTGGGTAATCATGGTGGAATCAGGGAGGGGGATGGGCATGTCCGCCTTGGGCAGCGGTGGGGCGCAGGCAGGGATTCGCTGCTCCACCACACAACCCACCACCACAATGGCGGGGGCTTGTAGACCAGACTCCCGCACCAATTGGGGCAAGGCGGCGATAGGACCGATGACGTGTCTCTGCAACGCTGTGGTCCCCTGCTGAATGGCCGCAGCAGGGGTGGCGGCATCCAGACCGCCAGCCAGAAGTTGGGCCACAATGGCCGCCAGGCTATGGATGCCCATATAGATCACCATGGTGTCCGTGGCGGTGGCCAAGGCATGCCAGTTCACCTTGCGGCGCCCCTTGTTCACCAGTTCATGGCCCGTGACGAAGGTGATGGAGGATCCCGCCTCCCGATGGGTGACCGGCAAGCCAATGTATGCAGGGACGGCGATGCCGGCCGTGATGCCTGGCGTCACTTGTACGGGGATGCCCAAGCCGTGCAGGTAAGCCGCCTCCTCGGCGCCACGACCAAACACAAAAGGATCCCCCCCCTTCAGCCGTACGATCACCTGATGGGTGTGGGCCAACTGGGCCAGAACACGGTTGGTGGACTGCTGGGGAACGGAGTGGCGGCCCCGGCGCTTGCCCACAAACACCTTGTGACAGTCAGAGGAGGGGAGGGCAAGCAACTGGGTGGGCACCAGAGCATCGTAAACCAGGGCATCGCAGGTGCAGAGCAGACGGTGGGCCCGCACGGTGAGCAGGTCCGGATCACCTGGACCGGCACCCACCAGGTAGACCGTTCCCAGAGATGCTTGGGCAACCATCAAGACGCCTCGTCCGCGATGATCCAATTCATGCCGAGTAGCAAGTTCAGAATATGTAGCCGAAGGTACAGATGTCAACGGCCACAACTGGGCTTAATCCTTCTAGCACAGCGACGCTCCCCTTCTGAAGCGCTGTGACCTCCTGCAACGGCGCCCGTTGCGTTCTGCCCTGTTATCTGTAACACCATGGTCACAACGCCTTTGCCCTCCTATCTGGAAGGTAAAACTCTCAACAAAATTGAGAAGAACAAGGCCGCAAAAGATGGCCTGCTGGTTGGCTCCGAACTGGAGACCTTTGCCCAGTTGGGCTGGGAGAATATTGACTCCACAGATCTTCAGTTGCGGCTCAAGTGGTATGGCATGTTCTGGCGGCCCAAGACACCAGGCAAGTTCATGCTGCGCCTGCGGGTACCCAATGGTATTGCCACAGCAGACCAACTCAATGTGTTCGCTTCCATCGTGGCCCGCTATGGGGACGATGGCGTAGGGGACATTACCACGCGCCAAAACATCCAGCTTCGGGGGGTGCTGTTGGAGGATTTCCCCGAGATTCTCAAACGCCTCAAGGCTGTGGGTATCACCACCCTGCAGTCGGGCTTTGATAATCCCCGCAATGTGACCGGCAACCCCCTCGCTGGCATTGACCCCCATGAAATCCTCGACACACGCCCCTACACCCAGGCACTCCAGGACTACTTGACCAACCACGGTCAAGGCAATCGGGAGTTTTCCAATCTGCCCCGCAAGTGGAACACTGCTGTAGCGGGATCCAGGGATAACTTCCTGCTGCACAACGATATTGTTTTCCACCCCGTGGAGAAGGGGGGGGTGCTGGGGTTTGGCGTCTGGGTGGGTGGTGTTCTCTCCTCTGTGCTCAATGCCTACGCCGTGCCCCTCAACGCCTGGATTCCCCTGGACCAGGCTTGCCGCATGACCGGGGTGGTCTGTGGCCTATGGCGGGACAACGGCGAGCGCAGCAAGCGCCCCAAGGGCCGTTTCCGGTTCTATCTGGATGCGGTAGGTGTTGAGGCATTTCGGGTCATGGTGGAGGAGCGCTTTGGCCCATTGGCGCCTGACCCCGGATCAGTGTTCAACCAGCAACCCCGGAATCTGTATGGCATCCAGCCTCAAAAGCAGCCCGGTTTGAATGTGGCAGGGATCCATGTACCCGTTGGCCGTCTCAGTTGTGGCGCCATGCAGGAATTGGCCCGGCTGTCTCGCGCCTATGGCTGCTCGGAGGTGCGCTTTACCGAGGACCAGAACGCATTGATTCCCGGCATCCCGGACCACAAAGTGGAGGCCTTCATTGCCGAGCCTTTCCTGCAACGCTACCCGCTCCATCCCCAGGGCATTGCTGCAGGGACGGTGTCCTGCACAGGCTCCAACTACTGTGGCTTTGCCCTCACCAACACCAAGGACCAGGCCATGGCCACAGCAGGGGCCTTGGACGAGGTCCTGGATCTGCCCCAGGAGGTGAAAATTCATTGGACCGGTTGTCCCAATTCCTGCGGTCAGGCCCACATGGGCGCCATTGGCCTTACCGGAACCCGGACCAAAACCGATGAAGGGATGGTGGAGGCCTACGACATCACCCTTGGCGGCAGTCAGGGACCCCAACAGAGCCTCGGTGAGCTGGTCCGCAAACGTGTTCCCAAAGGTGAAGTCAACACAGCCTTGCAAGAGCTGTTAATGGAGCACTATGGTGCCACGCCAAAAGCCGTTGCCGCAACTTGATTCACACAAGATTCCCCTGAATAACCCTAACAATTTATCTAATCTTTTTCTAATTCCTAAGTCACGATGGCCAACTCTGCAAGTGAGATGGACTATGTTCTCCCCAATGAATTGGTGGATGGAATGATTTCCGCTGGGGGTAAAAAATCTTCTGTCAGCGCCAAGAACTTATTGTTGCGAGGATTTTATTCTGGCTCCATTTTGGGCCTGGCTACATGTTTGGCCCTGACGGTGGCGAAGCAAACCGGTCTTCCCTTCCTGGGTTCCGTGCTCTTCCCTTTTGGCTTTGTCAGCATTATTCTGTTTGGCATGGAGTTGGTGACCGGCAATTTTGCTCTTCTCCCCATGGCAACCTGGGCTGGCAAAAGCACCTGGCCAAAAACATTCCGTAACTGGATTTGGGTGTGGATTGGCAATTTCCTGGGTTGTGCCCTGGTGGCCATCATGCTTGCCATTAGCCTCACCAGTGCCGGTCACTTGGAGCCCACAGCCGATGGGGGTGTCTGGCAGGGTGTTGCCCAAACCATCATCAACCTGAATCGCAATAATGTCATTGTTAAATACAAAGACTTGGGGGCAACAGGATTTCTGTTGGCCATCTTGCGGGGCGTGATCGCCAACTGGCTGGTTTGCCTGGGGGTGACCATGGCCCTGGTGAGCAAGAGTGTGCCCGGGAAACTTCTGGCCTGCTGGCTCCCCATCACCGCATTCCAAACATTGGGGATGGAACACATTGTGGTCAACATGTTTCTGCACACCACGGGTCCGCTTTTGGGATCCGGTGTCAGTTTTGCCGATGTGATCTTCTGGAACTTTTTCCCCGTCACCCTGGGTAATGTGTTTGGAGGCATGGTGTTTATCGGTATGGTGTTTTATAGCACCCACCGTTCCCCTTTGGCCAGTTTGCCTGACGTCAAAGACACCAAGCTGGCCCGTGAACTGGCCGCAGAGTTGGGAGCCCGTTGATTGTCGTCATTACCCTGTTCCTCCCCCATGGCTGCCGCCAAGCCTGTCTCCTCTGTTGCTGACGCTCTGGTATGGCAGCACCTGGGCCAACGCCCCTGCAAGCTCACAGCGCAGGAGTTGGCCCAGTTCTTTCACCCTGGACGCCCGGAAGAGTTGCGCCTTGCCCTGGCGGAACGTCTCGGCATGGACAACGGGGGGGGTCTACAGTCTTGCCTGGCACTGATTGACCGTTATGGTCCCCAGCCGGAGTTGCTCATGGCGCTGGGCATGACCCATCAGCCGGCCGCCCGTGATGCACTCTTACACTATCTGTATGATCCCAGTGTGGATCGCCTTGTGCTGCTCCGTGCCCTGGCCGGCTGGGGTGTTGCAGTGCCCCTTGCGGTGATTCAAGGGGCACTGCAACACCCCAGCCAGGCCATGCGGCTGGCTGGGGTGGAACTGCTCCAATTCCATGCCCGCCTGCTCACGGCACAACAGCTTCTCCATCTCGCTGAACCCCTGCTGGAGGACATCCGCCCCCAGGTGACCATTGGGGCCATTCGTTTGCTGCAGCGCCGCAATGAGCCACCCCTTGCCGGCCGCCTGGCCCAACTGCTGCAAGGGGATTCCCCAGGGCCGGTGTGGGAAACGGCACTGCATGCGCTGGGATGCATTGGAACGGAAACCAGCATCACCCTTCTGCTGGAGTGCTGGCTTGCCTGCCGTGGAACACCCCAAGCCATGGAATTGCTCCACCAACTAGAGGCCCAATTCCGTCACCAGCATGTGCTACGCCAGCGCGTGGAGGACCTATTGCAGGAGGGCAAGATCACAGCCCATGAGGCGGCCCCCCTCCTGGCTGGGTTAGGGGATGGCTCAGAAACCATTGGGGCCCGAAGTGATCCTCCTTGCTCAGGTGTTGGCTGCTGAGGGAAATGCCGGTCTGCTGGCCCATCACCCGGGAGATTGACTGGTGGGTCCTGCTCATTGCCCCTTGATTCAAGGCCTGGAGGGCTGGTCACGGTTATGATCATAACCCCGAGCTGGATAAGGAGCCATCAGGGAAGGGGGTAACCGCGGCGGTGTGAGTCCCTCCACGGGGGGGGAAAGCCCTGTTGGAGACTGTTGATCTGCTCCAGCAGGTTCCTTGATCCGAGACAAGGCAGTGTCCCCATGGGCCCATGGGGGAGAGGGGGATCTTCACCATGGCACTGTTCTGCTGTCTTGATGACTTTGCCCAGCTCTTCAAGGGAACCCCTTCCCCCCAGTGGCCTATAGGGACTTATCCCTAGGGTCAGGACCCATAATATGAGGAATGGTCCTCTCAGCAGAGAGGCACCCCCAAGAGAGTACCAGGAGGAAATGGGTGATGGCCCAGTTGTTGGGGCTCAGCCTGGAGCAGGTGGCCCGCATCCACCCCTTGTTTCCCAAGGAACGGGGTAGCGGGTGGATGACAGGAAGGTGTTGAGGAGCGGCATCATCCACGTCATTCAGAAGGGGCTGCGCTGGGTGGATGCCCCGGCCCGCCCCCACAAAACCCTCGACAACCGTTGCCACTGCTGCTCGGACAAGGGTGTTTTTGAGCTGATCTTTTCTGAGTTGCCAGCATCCGACGCCCCGGAGCCAGAGGTGCTGATGCTTGACGCCACTGACCTCAAAGCCCATCCCACGGCGTCCAGTCTCAACCAGGGGGGGTCCCCCGCCTGATTGGTGGCACCAAGGGGGGGGGGCATGATCAGCAAGCTCCATGGGGTTTGCCACAGCAAAGGTTGTCCCCTATGGCTCCACCTGAGTGAGGGGCAATGCAGTGACTTCACTGGTGCTGATGTGTTGCGCAAGGACCTGCCGCCTGCGGCAACGGTGATCGGGGATCAAGGGTATGACAGCGACAAAATCTGTAAGATGCTGGTCCAGCAGGGCATCCTGCCCTGTCGCTGCCGCAAGAAACTAGTGCATTACAGCAAGAGGCTGGATTGCAAGCATCGCAAAATCGAGAATCTCTTTTCCCGACAGACGGACTGGCGGGGTCTTGCAACCCGCTACGACCGCTGCGCCCACATCTTCCGCTCTGCCATCCTCCTGGCCGCCATTGGCTTCTTCTGGTGATTAGTAGGAGTGACCTAATGTAGGCTTTGCTGCCCGACAAAGCTTGTCAATATCCGTGTACCACTAATCAAACTGACACACTCAACCACCATCAAGCGGCCAATACATTGCTTGGAAGTCTCCTTCTCGTAACTCGTTACGGAATTGGGGAATGGTACGGCCGACCTCTGCTGTCATTGACTCCTGCTGAGCGCCATGCCTATGGAGCGATTGCCCTGGGAAAAGCCACGCCCCCAATCTGTCCGTTCCGTCCGATGGTGTGTAACAAACGCGGTGACGTGTGCTCCATCCAACCTTACCAGGAGGCAAATCAGCGGATCAGTGGCGTCACCGCCTCCTCCCTGGCTGCCGGTCCTGCCCTGGGCGGATACCCTCTCCCAGGCATTGGGCTCCCAGGACGTTGCCGCATTCGACTCCCTGGGAGCGCCCTTCTGATTCGATGCAGGCGTATTCACGGTGGAGGCGCCCGGCACAACCGTTGCGGCCCGTCTCCAAGAGGTTCTCCACCCGATCCACCGGCAACCCATCCCTCAGACCTGGCAATTTCATCTACAGCACAAGGCGCCAGCCACCGAGACCGGCCACCTGTCGCTGGCCAATGCCGCTTCTCGCCTGACCAGGACAGGTCCCCAGGGCCTCTCCGCATCACTCTTTCAGTCGCCGCAGCGCCTACAGGGTTTGGCGTTGTCCTGGAATCCCGAGCCATTGCCCATGCTCTCCATCGGCGCGGGCTACATCCATGAACCTGAATCCTTGCTGGGCAGCCGCGCCAAGGGCGCGTTTGGTCAACTTTCCGCTGACATCGCCTTTCTCAGTGCCGGGCTGAACACCACTGCCGGCCGGTGGACACTGGCGGCAGTGGGAGAGATGGGCGCCGTCAAACCCTCGGTTGCCTCCAGTGGCTGGATTGATCACGTCTCCTCCCTCGCCACCCAGCGCCTTCCGCCTGCAGGCCAGCAGGGCCTTCGACAACGGCAATACCCTGCGCTTTTCCCTCTCCCAGCCCCTACGGGTGGATCACGGTGCGGCGGCGTTCTCCCTCCCCACGGGTCGTACGCAAGACGGTGTGGTCACAGGCACGTCCTTCTCCTCCTCCCTGGCGCCCAGTGGACAACAGTTAGACCTCACCACAACCCTTGAAATGTCCCTGGCAGGTGGTGACCTTTCCCTGGGGGTGACCAGGAGCCGGCAACCTGGACATCAGCGCACCGCTGCTCCGGAATGGAGCGTCTTCACCGGCTATCGCTCCACATGGTGACGCCTTCCATTGGGGCTTACATGTCCCACAGTGCAGCATCCGTTCACCCAGCCTCAAGCCCATGATGTCAGATCAGATCTCAGATTAAGGACTTCCTACGCTGCGTCCGTGGTGTCGCTACCAAGGTCCTGGACAGCTATCTCTGCTGGTTTCATCACGTGAAGCTGAAATGCCAGTATTGATGGGACTTGCAGAGACTTCGTGAAGGAATATTACAGCGCGGTTGCAATGGTACCTTGTAGGTAAATAAACTTTGAGCTACTCTCCCTTGCCAGCTTTTAACTAAGTTGAAGAACAGTCCTTTGCCAAGACTCGATAGTTCACTGGACACTCGCAATCGGCTGTTTCCTTACTGTCGTCTAAAGCCTGGTGAAGTCTGGACTGACAGTGTTAGTGGCCACAAGGTTGGTTGTCTTGATGCAACTGATAGTAGATCTATAAAAGGAATTATGAATGGCGAGCAAGCACAACTGGCAATTCACGATCCACCGTATAATCTTGTCGCCTTTCAGCAAAGATCAGTCGTGGAGTTTGTCGATTGGTCTAGGAGATGGATAGACCACACAGATCATGCTCTAGCTCCAGATTCATCATTTTATGTCTGGCTTGGTGCCGATCAAAATGAAGGTTTTCAACCGCTAGGGCACCACGAAAAAAGGCAAGATAAGGAATCAAGAAGAGAAAGTAGCTATAGGAATAGGTGAGTAAAATGAGCATGGAACTCCCATGATTCCCCCCAGGGACTTCCAGGATTTCCTGGGGCACTCGCAATCCTCTTAA
>JAJDUS010000033.1 GCA_022826535.1 Prochlorococcaceae cyanobacterium jk18x1bzbins.87 | reverse complement strand
CAGCACCGGTGAAGTCACTGCATTGCCCCTCACTCAGGTGGAGTCGCAGGGGATCGCCTTACACTGTCACAGAGCACATGGAGCTTGCTGGTCATGCCCCCCTTGGTACAACCAATCAGGCGGGGGGCACCCCCCCTTGTTAAGGCTGTACGCCGTGGGATGGGCTTTGATGTCAGTGGCGTCAAGCATCAGAACCTCTGGCTCTGCGGAGTCGGATGCTGACAACTCAGAAAAGATCAGCTCAAAAACACCCTTGTCTCACCAGCGAGGGTTTTGTGGGGACCATAGGCCGCCGGGACGTCCACCCAGCGCAGCCCCTTCTGAATGACAGGGATGATGCTGCTCAACACCTTCCTGTCATCCACCCGCTTCCCACCACGTTCCTTGGGGAACAAGAGGCGGATGCGGGCCACCTGCTCCGCGCTGAGCCCCAACAAGTGGGCCATCACCCATCTCCTCCTGATGCCCTCTTGGGGCTCCCTCTCTGCTGAGAGGGTCATTCCTCATATTATGAGTCCTGTCCTAGGGTCAGGACTCATCACCGGAAGAGGACAGTGGCGGCCAGGAGGATGGCAGAACGGAAGACGTGGGCGCAGCCATCATAGCGGGTTGCAAGACGCCGCCAGTCCTTCAGCCGGGAAAAGAGAGTCTCAATTTTGTGGCCCTTGCGATCCAGTCTCTTGTGGTCATGGACTGGTTTCTTGCGGCAACGACGGGGCAGGATGCAAGGGGTGATGCCCTGCTGGGCCAGCATCTTACGGATTTTGTCCCTGTCATACCCTTGATCCCCAATCACCCTGGCCGCAGGCGGCAGGTCCTTGAGCAACACATCAGCAGCAGTGAAGTCACTGCTTGCCCCTGCTCAGGTGGAGCCGCAGGGGACCACCTTTGCTGTCGCAGAACCCGTAGAGCTTGCTGGTCAGCCCCCCTTGGTGCGCAACCAATCAGGCAGGAGGCACCCCCCCTTGCTGAGGCTGGACGCCGTGCGATGGGCTTTGATGTCAGTGGCGTCAATCATCAGCACCTCTGGCTCTGGGGCATCAGGCGGCTCTGGGGCATCGGATGCTGACAACTCAGAAAACGATCAGCTCAAAAACACCCTTGTCTCACCAGCGGCGACAACGGTTGTAGAGGTTTTTGTGGGGGCCATCGGTAGTAGGGGGCATCCGCCCAGCGCAGACCCTTCTGAGTGACAGGGATGATGCCGCTCAACACCTTCCTGTCATCCACCCGCTCACCCCCCCCCCCCGTTCCTTGGGGAACAAGAGGCGGATGCGGGCCACCTGCTCCGCGCTGAGCCCCAACAAGTGGGCCATCACCCATCTCCTCCTGGTGCCCTCTTGGGGCTCCCTCTCTGCTGAGAGGATCATTCCTCATATTGATGAGTCCTGACCCTAGGCCTGTGGTCCGGAGCGTCAGGTCAAGTTTTATGATTCCGAGGGAGAAAAGAGAGTCGTTGGCGGTGGACCCATGGGATGCTGACCCCATGTGTCGTGCCAATGACCATGTATCCCCACCAGCCCTTGAAGACCATCCCGCGCCGTTCTTTTCATGTCGATTACATTGACCGCTTTGGCGGCCCAGGAACCTTGCTCATGGAGGGGTTAAGTGTTGGGGGAACGTTGAAGGATGCGGAGCGGCGCTTCCCTGAAGTCACCATCACCAGGGTCTATCTACAAGCCAGCAACCTCAACCCGACAAGACCCTAGGAACAGCCTGGACACCCGCAAACGGGGGATCCAGAATCAGGTGTCCACGCTGTTCTCCCACAGATCTTCCACCGGTGGAAGACATTGCAAACAGTGCAATGGGGGCTAGAAAAGAGCCACGGACCACCAGCTGTCCTGAGACATAAGCCCCATCCTTCAGGACGACTTTTTCTTGTGCGACACCCCGGCGGTGAGCGGAAACGGACGTTGGGCCTATGTTTCAGACTGTCCATTAGGCAGCAGGGCGCCATGGAGCACGTCACCCCCCTGCAACACTCCCTGCTTAAGCGCTCAGCGGAGAAGAAGTCTCCCCTTCATGGCGGCGAGGAATTCAACCAACGTTGCCCTGGACAAACCCCTTCCCAGGTGTTTCCCTAGGGATTCCATCGACGCCATCACCATGAGGCAACCCATTGCTGGTTGGTCTCTACCTTGCCAACATGCCAGACAGTTGCCATTAGCCTTGATGGTTGCGCTGGCTTGGAGCGCATTTGCGCCCTGGAACCCACCTCTGCTCGCCCAAACCGGGGCCGGTGCCTGTGAGCAACTCAAGGCAGTTGGTGGTGAAACCACCGTTAGCAAATTTATCCAACTTAATAACCCATTGACGATCATCTTTGGCCGCACCAATTTCAATACGGATTTCACGGTCACCAATGTGTACCAAACCTATTGGGTCAATTTTCAGAGTGACGAGCCAGATGAGCCAGAGCCGGAGCCTGGTTTGGATGTGGGCCAGGGGGGTGTGGCGGATGTGGAGAAAGCCCTTTTTCCGGCGGTCTCTTATCTGAAGTTCAGCGACCGCACCAGTTTAAAGGTTTTTGGGGACAAGCTCCTGCTGGATCCCGGCGAATACCGCCGCTTGGGTCCCTTCTATCCCCCCCAGGGCAAGCTGGTGACAGAGGTGAATGTGAAAGTTGGCTCCAGCGCCCAGCCTCAGGCATCAGGACTCCGCTACACCATCTCTGTGGATGGCTGTTTCTAGGGTATGCCACAAATTCTATTCCATCTTAGCGGAAAATCCATACGATTTATTGATGTCAGATGTCAGCACCAATGGGCCATCAAAGTCTTGAGGTGGATACAGGAGAAATGGCTGCTATGCACCAGTTCCACTGCAACCCAGGCAGCGCTGGCGGCACCAGGACCTGTGGACAAAAGGGTTGCCTTGATGCGAGAAGGGTGGCCGCCAGATTCCAGTTCGCGGCATCGTTGCTGTCGATTTTGTCATGGCGGGTGGCACTGCGCCGGTACTCCTTGATCCTGGCAAAGAAATTCTCCATCAGGTGGCGCCACTTGCAGGCTTCCTTTCATAGACCCTCTGGTCTTTGCGGCTGGCCTGGGGGATGCATGCCGCTGCTCCACGGGCCTCCAACTCTGTGGGCAACCTATCGTTGTCAAATGCTTTGTCGCCAGCAAAGCGCCAAAAGACATGCTCTTAATCAGTGGTGTTACTCCTTTGCTGTCATGGGTCTGTCCCAGAAGCAGGAGGAAGCCAATCCGATCACCCACCGCGTCCACCAATGCCACGATTTTTGTGGTCAGCCCGCCCCGGGATCGGTCAATGGACTGATGTTGAGCCCTGCCTTTGAGCCAGAAGCCTTCTGGTGAACCGGGACAATGGCACCGTCGATGAGCAGACTGCAGATCAGGATGGCCACTGAGGGCCTGAAACAACCGCTCAAACACCCTGCTGATGGCCCACCATCGGAAGCGGCGGAACTGGCTGTTCCACTTTGCGAAAGCAAGCGGTTAGATCCCGCCAAGGGTCGCCAGTACCCACTCTCCAGAGCACGGCTTCGGGAAACAGACGGTTGCCCCGTGCTTCAATTCCACGAATCGTGGCCTTGCCCGGTAACAGTGGGGCAATAAGCTGCCAGAACCCTATCGCTGATGACAAAGCGGTGGTGGGTCATGCCAAAGCTTCTTTCTCAAGGTTCAACCACACCTCCACACCGATGCCAGCCCTTTTTATCCACAGGCCCTAGGGTCAGGCCTCATCACCAGAAGAGGCCAATAGTGTCCAGGAGGATGGCAGAACGGAAGACGGCGGCCGTCATAGCGGGTTGCAATGGGCCGCCAGTCCTTCTGCCGGGAAAAAAGCGTCTCGATTGTGTGATGCTTGCGATCCAGCCTCTTGCTGTAATGCACTGGTTTCTTGCGGCAGCGACGGGGCGGGATGCCCTGCTGGGCCAGCACCTTACGGATTTTGTCCCTGTCATACCCTTGATCCCCCACCACCGTTGCCACAGGCGGCAGGTCTTTGAGCAGCACATCAGCACCGGTGAAGTCACTGCATTGCCCCTCACTCAGGTGGAGTCGCAGGGGACCACCTTTGCTGCCACAGACCCCATGGAGCTTGCTGGTCATGCCCCCTTGGTGCGGCCAATCAGGTGGGGGGGGGACCCGCCTTATTGGGGCTGGACGCCGTGGGATGGGCTTTGACGTCAGTGGCGTCAAGCATCAGGGCCTCTGGCTCTGCGGCATCAGGCGGCTCTGCGGCATCGGATGCTGACAACTCGGAAAAGATCAGATCAAAAACACCCTTGTCTCACCAGCGGCGGCAACGGTTGTCGAGGGTTTTGTGGGGACCATAGGCGGGCCGGGGCATCCACCCAGCGCAGCCCCTTGCTGAAGGACAGGGATGATGCCACTTAACACCTTCCTGTCATCCACCCGCTTACACCACGTTTCTTGGGAAACAAGGGGCGGATGCGGGCAACCTGCTCCGCGCTGAGCCCCAACAAATGGGCCATCACCCATCTCCTTCCGGTGCCCTCTTGGGGGTCCCTCTCTGGTGAGAGGATCATTCCTCGTCTGATGAGGCCTGACCCTAATCCCACCAATTCCCCATTCTCAGACTCTCCTCTGATCCATAAACTGGACCCCTCCCAAGCCTTTTCTTCAGCCTCCTAATGATCGTCAAGCCGAAATGCCCTTAAAATAGTGTTTGACTTTCCCCTTGCTGCATGAGCGGCGCCCCTGTGGACTACCTGAATCTAACCAATCCCAACCCATCCCTCAGCTACTACCACCGTGATGCCCCTGCGCCGGTCCTGCCCCTGCGGGAAGAACCAGACCTGCTCAGTTGGCTACAGACGACAGGGCGGCTCTTGCAGGAAGAGAAGTATCAGGGTCAGGACCTGAGCACCATGGAAGAGGAGGAACTCTCTGTCCTCATGGGGGAAAGGGAGAACTACAGCAAAGACGATGATCAGGAGGATAACTGGGAAGAATGACGGGGCTGGCTCCAGCCCTGTTCACCCCTAACGCCTAGGCTGGCTTCAGTCTTCCGCCACGGCATGGGTGCAGGACAGGACCCAGCAGCCTCCCCGCCACAACACAATCCGCCTGGCTCCGGCGCCATGGGGGCAGTCTTCCTCATCAGCCTGGCGCTGCTGGCGGCGCTGCTGGTGGATCGCCATCTGCGCCAACTCCAACTCAGCCTCCTCCTCCTCCTCAGTGGCCTGGTGAGCACCGTGGTGTGTGGCCTGGGGATTCCCCTGCTGCGGCGTCTGCGCATGGGCCAGACGGTCCGTGTGAATGGTCCCCGCAGCCACCAGGAAAAAAGTGGCACCCCCACCATGGCTGGCCTGCTGCTGGTGCCCTGCGGCGTGGTGCTGGGGGGATGGGTGGATGCCGGGGACAGTCGGCTCCTGCTACTGGCTGCCACCGGCTTGAGCTTTATGGCCATCGGCGGGCTGGATGACTGGCAGAGCCTGCGGCGCAGAAAGAACCAAGGGCTAAGGGCGCCCACCAAACTGCTGCTCCAGGGGCTTGTGGCCACTGTCTTCCTGGCCAAGGCCACCCAGCAGGATTGGCTGCCCACCCAGGTGTCTTTCCCCGGCGGCGCGCTGGAGTTGGGGCCACTCATCTGGCCCCTGGGCCTGTGGACCCTTCTGGCGGAAAGCAATGCCACCAACCTCACCGATGGCCTGGATGGTCTGGCGGCGGGGTGTGGCGCCATCATCCTGCTGGGCATGGCCATCCAACTGATGCTGCGGGGCAACGGCGGTGATCCCGCCTTGGCAGGGTTTGCGGCAGCCATGGCGGGGTCCTATCTGGGGTTTCTGGTGCATAACCGCTGTCCCGCCAAGGCATTCATGGGGGATACGGGGTCGTTGGCGCTGGGGGGGGTTCTGGCGGGTCTGGCCCTGCTGAGCGATAGCCTTTGGGCCCTGTTCATCATGGGTGCTGTGCCCATGGCCGAATCCCTCTCCGTGGTGCTCCAGGTGGGCTGGTTCAAATTGAGTCGCCGCTGGTGGGGCCAGCCCCAGCGTCTGCTACGCATGGCACCCCTGCACCACCACTTCGAACTGGGTGGCGTTAGCGAGGTGACTGTGGTTGTGGGGTTCTGGTTGGCCACCATGGCCTCTGTTGTCTTGGGCTTGCTGTTGCTGGCAGGCTAGAGAGCAGATGATTTGGTGCTCCCCATGCCCTACTTCACATGGCAGGACAAAGGGTTGAGCGAGGATTGCCATAGCCTGGCGGCCATGGCTGCCCGTTTTGAGGAGGCTGCTGCCCTGATGCGGCGGCTGGCCCGTGATGGCTTTTGTTTGGAACAGCAGGGGGGACAACAACGCATCACCCACAGGGATCCCGCTATATTCGCGGCATTCGGCTTCCTTGATGAGGCTGGTCCCGGTTCCCAGTTGGAGTTGGTGGAGTCCTGAACGGGCTGTATGCCGTGCTCAACCCATTTCATGGTGGTGATAGGCGCTAAACCTAAGAATGGCCTGTGCCCATCACGGATCCCAAAGTGGACAGCCTCAAAGCAGTGGGCGTCAAGTAGAATTGGGTAATCCGCTACCCTGGGTTCTTCCCTGATTTCTGAAGGTCAAGATGGGCCAGGGAGCAGTAGGGGGAGCTTACGGTGGCTTCTCAGCTTCGGCACCACTTGCCTGGCACGGGAGTCACACCGACTGGCTTTGTTAAGGGCCTGGTTCAGCTTAGGGTCAGGACTCATCACCAGAAGAGGACAGTAGCGGCCCGAGGGATAGCAGAGCGAAGGGTGTGGGACAGGGGTCGTAGCGGGTTGTAATGGGCTGCCAGTCCTTCTGCCGGGGAAAGAGCGTCTCGATTTTGTGACCCATTCGATCCAGCCTCTTGTGGTCATGGACTGGCTGCTTACAGCGGCGGGGTGGGATGTAAGGGGAGATGCCCTGCTCTGGCACATCTGGCGGATTGTGTCCCTGTCATACCCTTTGTCCCCAACCACCGGGGCAGCGGGCGGCAAATCCTTCAGCACCACGTCAATACCAGTGAAGCCACTGCATTGCCCTTCACCCAGGCGCAGCCGCAGGGGACCACCTTTGCTGTGGCGGATCCCATGGAGTTTGCTGGTCATCCCCCCCCTGGTGCCACCAATCAGACGGGGTTCAGACCCCTCTTTTGAGATTGGATGCCGTGGGATGGGCTTGGGGAGCGGTGGCGTCAATCATCAGTCCCTCTGGTTCTGCGGCATCGGCTGCTGACAACATCAGAAAAGGCCAGATCAAAGACCCCGCTGTCTGACCAGCGGCGGCCCAGGGCAGACCGCTCCGGGTCACAGGGATGATGCCGCCAATACCTTTCTGTCATCCATCCGCCCCCACCCCCGTTCCTTGGGGAAGAAGGGGCAGATGTGCTCAATCCACTCCTCTAGGAGTCCCTCCCTGCTGAGAAGGTCAGTCCTTCCATGATGAGTTATGAGTCCTGACCCTGGCCGCCCCCTGGAGAGATCTGTGACGCTTCAGAGGTGCTGCCTCTTGGATCGCCAGAAGGGCCGTCAATTCAGGATCATGGGTTCATTCAAGTGACCCTCCCCATAGCCAATCCGCTTCCTGTTCTCTCCGCTGACGGCTTCAGTGACATGGCCACCTTGGCCCCTCCCTGCTCAAGTCGTTCATTCCGTTCCAGGATGCCATTTTTTCCGGTCAGTGGCGGGAGGCGCTGCGATCAGGCAACTGCTCCAGCCAGGCCATCACCTGGGGGAGGAGCCTCTTGTCCAATAGGGCATGGCCGGAGTCGGGCAGGAGGCGATGGTCTGCCGTGGGCAAGGCCTGCCGCAGCGCCTGTCGGGCACGGGGATGAACGATATGGTCTTTCGCTGCCTCCACCACCAGCACGGGCACTTGGCGGGGGAACATGGGCGGTAAGTCCTGGAGCTGCCCCAGCTTGACCAGATCTTCCCGCAACCGCTGGATGCCGTCGGCAGACACCGCCGCCGCCGACAACCCCTCAGGCAGGCAGTCCACAGGCAGGGGAGCCGCCACCTGCACCCGAAACCGCGCAAACAGCTCTTCCAAATGGCCTTGCCTGAGCAGTTGATCCATGGCGGCCAATTGCAGCCGCCGCCCCGCACCCGCAGCACCCTGGGGCACAAAACGTCCAAAGCTTGCCAGCAACACCACCGCCTCGGCGGTGGTCAGCTGCGCTTGGTCAATGAGATGAATGCCCATGGAATTGGCCACCACCACCCGTAGGCCCCCCTGCCCCCACCCGGGCATGGCCGGGGGGTGTTGCCCATAACCCCGCTCTCCGCAACGGCAGGGCCAGCCCTTGGCGGCAAACGCCTCAACCCAGGGTTGCCGCCAATAGTCAGCCTGGGAGGACCAGCCATGCATGGCCAGGATCTGGAGGGTCATCTGTGTTGCTCGGCAAGAAGAGTCTGCACCAGGGTCTCCATGGCCTGGGGGGGCTGGCCAAGGCGCAGCACCACCCGCAGGCGGGCGGCGCCTTGGGGCACGGTGGGGGAGCGAATGGCGGCCACCAGGAGCCCCGCCTCCTCCAGGCGCCATTGGAGCGCCATGGCCGCGTTCTCATCCCCCACCAGCACAGGCACCACCGGACCGTGACCAGGGGGACGGGGATAGCCCATGGCCACCAGCCGCTGGCGCAGTTGCTGGGCCCTGGCCAACAGGGCTTGACGCTCCGGCTCCAGGCTGGGCAGCCGTTGCAGGTTGGTCAGGGTGGCGGCCGCCAGGGCTGGGGCCAGGGCTGTGGAATAGCGGTAGCCGCCACAGAACTGGAGCATATAGTCCCCCAACACCCCATCCACAGCCACCATGGCCCCACCACTGCCTAGGGCTTTACCAAAGGTGCCCACCACCACATGGACATGGGGCTGACCCCAGGCCAGGCCACGGCCCAGGGGACCCAACACCCCCAAGGCATGGGCCTCATCCAACACCAGCAAGGCCCCAAACCGCCCACAGAGCCCAGCCAGGCCTGCCACATCCGGGCTGGTGCCTTCCATGCTGAAGAGGCTCTCGCTCACCACCACCAACCGTCCCCCTGGGTGCTTCTGCCGTCCGTTGCTGAGGCGCCGCTCCAGATCGCCAAGATCATTGTGGGCAAACCGCTGCAACGTGGCGCCGCCAGCCCGCACCCCCAGCAGCAGGGAATGGTGGCAGAGGCGGTCCGCCAACACCAGGCAATGGCGATCCGCCACGGCGGCCAGCAGGCTCACATTGGCCTGAAAGCCGCTGGGGAACAGGAACACCTGCTCCCGCCCCAGCCATGCGCAAAGCGCCTCCCGCAACTGCTGATGGATGGGCCGCAGGCCCGTGATGAGGGGTGATGCCCCTGCCCCCCCCCCAGCGGAGGCCCCACCATGGCCATGGCCGCCCGCCCCTGTCTGGGCCAGACCCAGGTAGTCGTTGCTGCTGAAGTCCACCAGGGGTTGCCCCTTGGCGCCATCAGCCCGTAGGCCCTCTGCGCAGGGAGCAAAACACCGCTCCTGGCGCCGCAATGCCGGGGGCAGCCGCTGGAGCGCATGCTGGGCAAAAGCCAAAGGATCCTGAGACATCCTCTCCGGGCCTTGAACACGAGGGACTGGCAATGAACCCCAAGGGCGAGGCTAGATAACCTGCAGCCATGACCGTAAGCAAACCCGGTTCCTATTGCCACCAGCCCGTGCTCACCCAACAGGTGTTGGCCGGTTTTGCAGCCATGCCCCAGCCTGAACACCTGCTGGACTGCACCATTGGCGGCGCAGGGCACAGTTGTCTTCTGCTGGCAGCTCATCCCCATGGGCACCTCACCGGCCTTGATCAGGATCCCGGCGCCTGCCAGGCGGCCGCCATGGCCCTGGCCCCCTTTGAAGGCCGTTGGCACATCAACAATTGCAACTTCGCTAACTATCTGCCCCCACCGCAGCGGAATTTTAGTGGGATCCTGGCGGACTTGGGATTGAGTAGCCCCCAGTTGGAGCAGGCCGAGCGGGGCTTCAGCATCCGCCATGCCGGACCTGTGGACATGCGCATGAACCCTGGGGGAGGGGAAACCGCAGGGCAGTTGTTGCAGCGCCTCAGCGAGGCGGAATTGGCCGCATTAATTCGCAGCTACGGGGAAGACCGCCGCGCACGAAGCATCGCCCGTCGCCTGGTGGCCCGTCGCCCCTTTGCCAGCACCACGGACCTAGCCGCCGCCGTTGCCGGCGCCTATCCTCCCCGGCAACGCCATGGCCGTATCCACCCCGCCACCCGCAGCTTTCAGGCGCTGCGCATGGCGGTGAATCGGGAATTGGAGGCCCTCGCCACCCTCCTGGAGCGGGGACCGGAGTGGCTGCTCCCGGGAGGCATTTTCGCTGTCATCAGCTTTCATTCTCTGGAGGACCGCATGGTGAAACGAGCCTTTCTCAATGACCACCGCCTGGAGCGGCTGACCCGCAAACCGCTCACTGCCGATCCGGAGGAGGTGGCCTGGAATCCCCGCAGTCGCTCCGCCAAGCTGCGCCTGGCGCGCCGGGTCTAGGGTCAGGACTCATCACGAGAAGAGCACAATGGCGGCTAAACGGATGGCAGAGCAGAAGACGTGGGCGCAGCAGTCGTAGCGGGTTGCAACGGGCCGCCGGTCCTTCAATCGGGGAAAGAGGGTCTCGATTTTGTGACCCATTCGGTAAGATCTCTTGTTGTAGTGGACTGGCTGCTGGCGGCGGCGGGGTGTATTGGTGCGACCCATGAACGGCAAGCCCCTGTTGGATGGCAGTGTAAGGGTCACCATCGGGAGCCGCGCCCAGATGAAGCTTTTCTGGGAGCGTTACCAGCAGTCTACCGGGGTGTCCTGACTCTGCAGTGTCGTAACTTTAAAGCGTGACATTATGTCCATTCAAGAATCAAAAATAGCGATCACCAGGAAAGAGAAGAATAGCAGAAAGAAAATAGTCGGCAAAAATGTTTCCACAACAGTCAACTTCCAATAGCGATTACGATTCCTACCCCGCTCCAGTAATTCCCATTCACGCCTGAAGAATGGATAGTCCAGTTTCTGTTCAAGTTCATCAAGAGCGGCAAATTTTCCTGTATTAAGTTGTCTGTAGGAACGAATCACAATATACCAGGATCCAGATATGGCCATGCCAATGATCCCGGAAAACAGCAACAGCGTGGATGTGGATATCTCCCCTGAGCCAAACCGCAGCAAGGCAGCAAGGAACACAAGAAAGCCTGATAACAAGCTAACGTGCAGGCGATTGGCCCCTTCCCGCCTTTGGCTCACCCGGTCGGCAAGCTCGGCGTGAAGTTTGTAGATCTCCAAAAGCTGGTCTTTGCTTGAACCTGTCATTGGACAACTTCCCGTATTGCCCTAACGACACTTTGCGTGTTCCATCCCACTAATCTATCTGCAGCATCCCTGACTGTTTGGGAAATCCTTTCATTGCCACGAGGCCGAACTGCTATGGTTGGCTTGGCCTTGTCAAAGCCTGTTTTAGCCAGGGCAATTTCTTCATTCATCCATTTACCATATGTAGCATAGACACCCGCCAAGACAATCACGACGCTGCAAGGCCCCGTTTGGTCTCTGATGGCCTGACGGAGTTGAGCATCATTATTTGCGTTGTGAATTGGATCGTCTTTGGGAACAGAGTAGTCCTTGAAAACGAAACCAGAGCTTTGCCTCAGCAACTTCACTAAGTTACTGTAATTACTTCCATAAGACCAAGAGTGGCTGATGAAGATGTGGTAAATCATTGGCCTTTGTTCCTCCCCATGGCTTGGGTTTCAAGCTTTT
Organism: Prochlorococcaceae cyanobacterium jk18x1bzbins.87; assembly: GCA_022826535.1. GTDB lineage: Bacteria > Cyanobacteriota > Cyanobacteriia > PCC-6307 > Cyanobiaceae > Synechococcus_B. Next base: position 18,317 of record JAJDUS010000033.1, on the reverse strand, counting down.
CCAGATCAGTTGGCTCATCCGTTCCTGGTTGAGCAAAAATACTCTCTCGACCGGGTTGGCCCAACCTTGAATGACTGGGCGAGGAGCGATGCAGAGATAGGGGCTTGGGCTTGCCCCATATGCCTTTGGGGATTGGTGCGGACAAGGTTGGCCTCCTGAATAGCTGGCAGAGATTATGCCTCCTGCTCACAACGTTGTCAAGTGAAAGCACCATGACCCTGGTCAATTCCATGGGGGGCAATCTTTCTTTGCAGTTGGTCGTTTGAAGGGCATGACCAGCCGGCATCGACAGAGCCCCAAGGCTGTGGGTGCATGGGAGTTGGGAGTATTCTTCTGGTGATTCGGGTCTCTACCAGCCTACCCTACACCCATTCCCTCCTGAAAACGCACCCATGCCCTCCGCGCCGGATGCCATCCCGTCACCAGCCCCTTGGCGCGGCAGCCTGTTTGCCCAGGATTTTCTCAGCGGTCCGTTGACCGATTCCCCGGCCTGGAAAGGGCTGGGGGAGGGGGAGTTGGCTGCTGTGGCGGCGGGGTTACGGGAGATTGTGGAGCGTTTTTCCCGGCACCACCGGCCCAATGAAGCCACCACTGAGGACGAGTTGATTTGGCCTGTGCTCCAGTGCCTGGGTTGGCAGGACGTCTTGCGGCAACAACGCCTCAGCAGCCGGGGGCGGGAGGACGTGCCCGATGGGCTGTTGTTTGCCAACGACAGGGCCAAGACCAGGGCGCTGGAGCAGGAAGAGGAGTGGCAACGCTACGGCCATGGGGTGGCGCTGGTGGAAGCCAAGCGGTGGGGGGTGGGTCTGGATCGCAGTAGTGATCAGCAACGGCGGGCGCCGGCTGGCCAGGTGTTGCGCTATTTGCGCCGTGCCGACGACCTGACCCATGGCGCCCTGCGGTGGGGGATTCTCAGCAACGGCCAATGTTGGCGACTCTATTACGCCGGCGCCCGCTCCGTGGCGGCGGAGTTTTTTGAAATGGATCTACTGGAAATCCTGCGGGACCACACCTATGGCCTCAAATGTTTTGTGCTGTTGTTGCGTCCCCAGGCATTTGTGCCAGGTGTGAATGGCCAGAGCCTGCATGAGTTTATTTTGAGCGAGGGTCGCCGTTACGAGGAACGGGTTGCCGCCAACCTCTCGGATATGGTGTTTCACCAAGTGTTTCCCAAGCTGGCCAAGGCCCTGGCTGCTGCTGCCGAAGAGGTTGGCCAGTCTTTGACCGAGCTCTCTTCTTTGGCCAAGGTGCGTACTGCTGCCCTCACCTTGCTCTACCGTCTCTTGTTTATCCTCTATGCGGAGGATCGCGGCTTGTTGCCGGTGCAGAATCTGCGCTACAATAATTATAGCCTGCGTAAGCGGCGAGACGACGTAAAACACCGCAAAGACGCCAAGGATGTTTTCTCCACGCAGTTTTGCCGCTACTGGTCCCATTTGCAGGATCTTTGCCAGGCCATCGACCGGGGGGATCCCTCCATTGGCTTGCCCCCTTATAACGGCGGCCTGTTCAACGCTGCGCAAACACCCCTGCTCGCTCATGTCAGCCTCAATGATCAGGTGATGGCGGACGTGCTGGCGGCCCTCTCCTTTGATCACACAACGGGGGGCTATATCAATTACCGGGACCTGAGCGTTGAGCAGTTGGGCTCCATTTATGAACGGCTGTTGGACAACGAACTGGTGCATCAGGACGGTGTGATCACCGTGCAGCCCAACGTGTTTGCCCGCAAATGTTCCGGCAGTTACTACACGGCTGATGCGTTGGTGCAATTGATCATTGCCGAAACCATAGGCCCCCTGGTGGACGGTCGCAGTGCGGAGCACATCCTGGAGTTGAAGGTCTGTGATCCGGCCATGGGTTCCGGCCACTTTCTGGTGAGCCTGGTGGACTACCTCAGTGATCGGGTGCTGGAGGCCATGGCCGCCGCCACGGACGATGACGACGGGGCGGCTGACCACGGCGCCGCCCCACACCGCCGGCCAACCGTTGCCGTGGCCCAGCGTATCGAGATGATCCGCGCCACCATCCGGGAGAACGCCCGCCGGGGCGGCTGGCAACTGGATGAAACCCAGTTGGACGACCGCCACATTGTGCGGCGGATGGTGTTGAAGCGTTGCGTCTTTGGTGTGGACAAGAACCCCATGGCGGTGGAGCTGGCCAAGGTGGCCCTCTGGCTCCATACGTTCACCGCCGGAGCGCCGCTGAGTTTTCTCAACCATCACCTGCGTTGCGGCGATAGCCTCTTCGGCTGCTGGGTGGGGCCAACCATGGAGCAGGTGAAGGGTACTGGCGCTCCGCTGTTCCTGGATCGTCCCCTGAAGGAGGCCACCCAGGCTGCTGCTGCCATGCAGGCCATTGAGGACCTCACCGACGTGGAAATTGAAGAAACAGAAGCCTCAGCCCGGTTTTTCGCTGACCTGCAAACGGCCACCGAACCCTTGACGGCGTTCCTGTCCCTGGTGCAGGCCCTGCAGTGGCTGGATCTCACCGACAAGACCGACAAGACCATCCGCAATAATCTGTTCTTCAGCCTTTACGGCGATCCCGTCGCCATTGCCATGGGCACGGTGACGGTGAATGACGAGCGGGCGGCGGCGTTGCTGGAGCGGGCCCGGGCCTTGACGAGCGAGGAGCGTTTTCTCCATTGGCAGGTGGCTTTTCCGGGCCTCTGGGGCGATTGGGAGGCAAAGGACCGTCCGGGTGGTTTTGATGCGGTGATCGGCAACCCACCCTGGGACCGGGTGAAGTTGCAACAGGTGGAGTGGTTTGCCGCCCGGCGCGAGGCCGTTGCCAAGGCCCAGCGCGCAGCCGAACGCAAAGCCCTGATCAAGGCGCTGGAGCAGGCCGGTGATCCCCTCGCCGCCGCCTATGCCCACGCCGCTGGGCGAGCCAGGACCACGGCCCGCATGGCCCGCTCCTGTGGGGACTACCCCCTGCTCTCGGGCGGTGACGTCAACCTCTATTCCCTCTTTGTGGAGCGGGCCATGGCCCTGGTGAAACCCCAGGGCATGGTGGGGCTGCTGGTGCCCTCCGGCATTGCTTCGGACAAGACGGCAGCCAGGTTTTTCCGCAGTGTGGCCACGGAAGGGCGACTGCATGCCCTCTATGACTTTGAGAATAAAAAGGTCTTTTTCCCTGATGTTCACAGTCGCTTCAAATTCTGCGCCTTTATTGCCAGCGCTTCAGCAACAGCCCCTCCCAGCGCCACAGCAGAGCACCAGCCCGCACCTGCTCCAGTAGCCCGTTGCGGCTTCTTCCTCCACCGCACCGCTGAACTGAACAATCCCGACCGCTGTTTTGCCCTGACAACCGAGGACTTTGCCCGGGTGAATCCCAACACCGGCACGGCCCCCATCTTCCGTAGCCGCCGGGATGCTGAACTCACCATCGAGATCTATCAACGGCTGCCGGTTCTGGTGGATCGCTCAACCGGGGAGGAGAAAAAGGCTTGGCCCATCAGCTATAAAACAATGTTCCACATGACCAACGACTCCCACCTGTTTCGTACCAAAGTGGAGCTGGAAGAGCGGGAAGGTGCGTTCCCTCTCGGTGGTAACCGTTTCGGTAGCCCAACAGGCGAATGGGTGCCGTTGTATGAGGGGAAGATGGTGCAGGCTTTTGATCATCGGGCAGCGAGCATCATCATCAATCCTGCGAACGTACATCGCCCTGCCCAGCCTACGCCAGCCACAGTTGAACAGCACGCAGATCCAAACTGGTTACCGAATCCGCAGTATTGGGTACTAGAATCCCAGTGCGGATGGTCCATGGAGTCGGGTTGGGTTCTTGGCTTTAAGGAAATCACTGCCCCAACGAATGTGCGGACTCTCATTGCCGCCATCCTTCCAGCGGTTGGGTTCGGAAATAAGGTGCCGGTCCTCAAACCGGAAGCATCAAATCGGAGTGAATGGCTACTGGCTGCCAATCTCAATGCGACGGTTTTTGATTTTGCTACGCGCCAGAAAATTCAAGGCCAAACCCTTAACCTCTTTATCCTCGAACAACTCCCGGTCGTGCCGCCAAAGCATTATGAGACCACGGGTTTCGGCCCAAAGACCGCGGCTGAGATCGTCAAGGCCGCCGTCCTGGAGCTCACCTACACTGCCCACGATATGGCCCCCTTTGCCCGTGACATGGGCCATGTGGATGAGGCGGGCGCAGTTCTGCCGCCCTTCCCCTGGGATGAAGCCCGTCGTCTCCACCTGCGGGCCAAGCTGGATGCCCTGTTCTTCCATCTCTATGGCATCACCAGCCGGGATGATGTGCGCTATATCTATTCCACCTTCCCCATTGTGGAGCGGCAAGACCAGAACATCTATGGGTGTTACCGTTCCCGCGACCTCTGCCTGGCCTACATGAACGCCTTGGCGGCGGGGCAGCCGGACGTGGTGGTTGAGGGGTGAGGGGGGAGCACTTTGCTCACTCGTCTTCTTTTGGGACCAATGCCGAAAAGCTGGTGCTGAGAAGAGGTTTCAGGATTTCGGCACCATCGTATGTAAGGCCCCAATGGTTGGTAAGAGACTCCTTTGCAAGGTGTGAGTTGGTTGACAGTTTAATTAGTGGCACATGAAGGGAGACAGATTTTGACTGGTGGTGCCTACAGTGAACGTGCAAATAAATCTTTCACCTGCTTTGCAAATCTAATGAACTTAAAATCATCTTTTTCCATCCCAACTCTTTCTTTGTTAGGAGGTTTAGTAATAATAATAATATCTGTTGATATTTTTTCACATATTAAATTAGATAATAAAATAAATAACATAGAAGCTAACTTAAATTATAAAATTGATAATAGAATCGATGATTGTATTAAAATCACAGGAAATGTAGCAAGTGGAGCAAGAATTGAATGTGGACGACGATAAACATCAACAATTAAATTACTGCTGGGAACCACGAAAAATTGGGCAACCCCTTCTGTAGGACGTTGTCTCACCATGAGAAAGTTAGTCCTGGAGAGGGATTGCCCAGGTCAGCAGGTTTTTCCAGGCGAGGAAGGGGCGATTTTTCGTGGCTCCCTGCTGAAAAGACATCTATTATAACACTTAGGAAAACACTGGAAAACCTCAAGTGAAAGGAGTTTTCAGTGTTTCCTTAGGTTTTCTCCTTTAGCGCCAAGTGGACACAGTCGTCAGAGCAGAGGGGGCCACCTTATTTATTGGCATAATGGGAATGCGCAGTCTTTCTCCCTGCGGCTAACTGATCCAGTTGCCGCGCTCGCTATCCAATCTCTGACTATCCACGGGTGGGTGGAACGGCAGGATTGGCAGCAGTCAGCCAGATGTGGTGGTTGGGGGGTGAGGGAGGAGCACTTTCTCCTCTTGACTCTGCTACGCTTAATCCTCCCCTATAGGAGGTGCCATGCCCAATCGGAAAAACTACTGGACCCAGAAACGTCCAGACCGGCGGTGGGAGTCCAAAGGTGAAGGTGACTCGCGTGCCAGCAAAGTGACTGACACACAAGCAGAGGCGTGGGCACACTCCAGGGATATGGCTAGGCAGGGAGGGGGTGAAGCCTTCCTAAAAGGCTGTGATGGGAAAATCCGTAAGCGCAACAGCTACGGCAGCGATCCACATCCACCAGAGGGATAAGCTATCTCTCAGGTTTTCGACAGTCAGCAGGCTCACCGGTTGAGGGGAGTTGTCAAGCCTACTATCCATCAGCATGTTACGGTAACGTGACTCTCTTGGAAGAGGAACGCAATGTCAGTGCTAAGCTAAAAGCACTTGCACAGCTTGCCTTGCGCACCCAGGATGCCCTCATGACAGAATGCGGTCACAAGGATCAGTTGGTGACGCCTCCGGTGTTTGGTGACGAGGTCTGCCCTGCTCCGCGGGATGTTGTTTTGTCGGTCCACCCAAAGTATTCTGAAAAAATTCTTCAGGGACAAAAAACAGTTGAGCTTCGGCGTCGCTTTCCGATGCCAGCGCAAAGCGGTATCACCCTATACATCTACTCCACCTCGCCTGTGCAAGCCATGGTTGGGATGGCGGGAATCAAAGAAGTCCAGAAGCTCCCTGTCCAGCAAATTTGGACAGAGTTCAAGAAAAGTGCATTAATTAAGTATAAAGATTTTAGGAAATATTTTCAAAGATTAGAATCTGGCTTTGTGCTCATTCTTTATGACATTAGACCATTTCCTCAGCCAATACAATTAAGTAGACTTCGGGAAGAGTTTGGGTTTCATCCTCCTCAATCTTTCTTGTACATCAAGAATGATCTTCGTAAAGCATTGAAAAATGAGCTACCAATCTGATCAAAATGATCGACAGTCGTATCTCATTGATACGAACATTCTGATCGATCTTGAAGACCACCATGTAATTAAGGAAGCTTACGCTAACTTTTCCAGGCTTGCCGTATCTCACAAGGTTAGTGTGTTTGTCCATGAAGTGGCTAAAGACGATATTGCACGAGATAGAAATGTTCAGAGACGTGAAATATCTTTTAGTAAAATCTCAAAATATCAGATTATTCATAAATGCCGAGATCTACAGAATTCAGAACTGGAAGCTGACTTTGGACCATTCAAGAATGACAACGATGTTATTGATGCTACTCTTCTACATGTGCTGAAGAGAAATGTGATTGATTTTCTGGTTACACAAGACAAAGGCTTACATGATCGTGCGCAGAGATATTCTTCAGAGCTCGGACGAAGAGTTTTATTTATGGCTGACGCTACAGAACTCCTGAAGCAAACTTATGAGCCTCAATCAATACCTATTTGCGATGTAGAAGAAATCAAAGCATATGAAATTGATTACAGACAATCGTTTTTTAATAGCCTTCGAGAGAGCTATTCAGATTTTGATCAGTGGTGGGAAAATAAATGCGTCAAACAGCATAGATCATGCTGGGTTGTTTATGATAATAATGAGCTCGCAGGACTTGTTGTCTGGAAAGATGAAACTGGTAATGACACTGATGCTGTGACAAAAGCCGAGCATATTTTCAAGATATGTACTTTTAAAGTGAGCGAAGTCAAGCGTGGAATGAAACTAGGTGAGCTACTTCTCAAGCAAGTATTATGGTATGTCCAGAAAAATAGATATAATCTGGCATATCTAACAACCTACCCGGGCCAGGATTCTCTCAGAAGTCTTCTTGAGTTCTATGGTTTTTATCATGCTGGAAAGAATAAGCAAGGGGAATTTATCTATGAACGAGACTTTGCTTCAGGAAGATTATCTAAAAAACCAAGAGAAGGCTCATTTGAAATAGATCGAAAGAATTATCCTAGATTTATTGTAATGAAAGAAACTTGCAGTTTCATTATCCCAATACAAGAAAAATATCACGACATATTATATCCGGATCTTTGTCAACATCAATTTTCCCAGCTTGATTTTTTTCAATCTAAAGCTTCTCAATCTAAAACGCCAGGAAATACAATACGTAAAGTTTATCTTTGCCGTGCGCCATCTAATTTGGGTGATCCAGGTTCAATTTTATTTTTCTATAAGAGCAGATCAGAAAGCCCTCCATCGCAAGCAATTACGGCTCTTGGCATCTTAGAGAACATGACCTGTGCGACATCGCCTAGAGAACTTATGCAGTTCACTGGTGGTCGGTCGGTCTACAGTGAAATGGAACTAATGAACTGGAAAGCAAGACCTGATAATCCAGTCAAAGTCATTAATTATCTTCTTGTCAGTTATATTGAAAAGCCAATAAAACTTTCAAAGTTACTTGATATGAATATAGTTAAAAGTTCACCCCAATCAATCTGCAAAATCAGCAGTAACTCGCTACGTAAGATATTAGATCACGTAAATTTAGATTTTGAAATTTAAGGCAGAAGAATATTTCGACGAACTCAGCTTGACATATACGCTGATTTGCTACGCTAGTTCAGCGGCCGAAACCTCGGTTGATTCGAAGCCGATGGGCAGCGAACTCTTCTCCAGCTTAGAGGAGATCACCACCCTGAAAGTGCCCATGACCAGCGACTGAAACTCCTCAATCAATAACTCGGACCCAACCCCTTCCCCCGAACCAGATTTTCCCTTAACCGGAGCCCGTGATGATGAGTCACCCAAGAGGCTCACAGCCCTCACTGAGGATGGCCAGGTAGGCATCGTAAGCAAACAGCCGATTCCTGCGTCCTCCGGTCACCTCCCGGGCGATGCCCAGCACCACCAGGTGATCCATCGCCTTGGCAGCCGTGGGAAAGCTGACACCTGCCTGCTCCTCCAGGGCGCCAATACTGGTCAGCGGCTGTTGGCACAGGGCCTGGAAAACTTGACGGGTACTGAGACCCGAGCGGCCCAGGCCTGCCTGTGCAAGGCGGGCTTGATCACTGTTGAAGAGTTCCTGCAGACGGCGCACCATGTCAGCAGCAGCCGTGGCGGTCCGTTGAACACCGTCCAGAAAGAAAGCAAGCCAGGCCTCCCAGTCACCCTCCTGGCGAACCTGATCCAGCAATGTGTAATACCGGCTGCGGTGTTGCTTGAAGAACAGGCTGAGATACAGCAGCGGCTGCCTCAGCACTTGGGCATCCACCAGCATCAGCACGATCAACATACGGCCAAGGCGGCCGTTGCCGTCCAGAAACGGGTGGATGGTCTCGAACTGGACATGGGCCAAGGCAGCTTTGACCAGAACGGGCAAGTCGTCTTCGGCATGGATGAACCGCTCAAGATTGGCGATGCAATCCGCCACCTGTTCAGGTGGTGGGGGAACAAAACGTGCGTTTCCGGGACGGGTTCCACCAATCCAATTCTGGCTGCGCCGGAACTCTCCCGCCGCCTGGTCTGAACCCCGACCACGGGCCAGCAGCACCCCATGCACCTCCCGCAGGAGCCGGGAAGACAAGGGGAAGCCGTCTGCCAGGCGATGCAACCCGTGCTCAAGCGCAGCCACGGCGCTGGAGACCTCAGCCACGTCAGCCCACGGCACACCGGGGGCCTCGTCAAGCTCAAACAACAGCAGGTCGGACAGGGAAGACTGGGTTCCCTCAATCTCCGACGACAGCAGGGCTTCCCGTCGCACGTAGGCATAAAGCAAACGGTTGGTGATTTCCGGGACCAGCACTGAGACCCCATCAAGGACCCCGTCAAGCTGCCCACAGGCAAGCAGTGCTGCATCGTGCAATGCCCGCAGCGAAGGGCTCCAGGCCAGTGGTGGGACAGGTGGCAGAGGATTGGGCACAAAGGCTTGAACCACCTCGCCTGCCGTGGTTGTGGTGGCCGCATGGCCGGTGGCGCCTCTGCGCATGGGAACCGCTGGGAAAGAACTTTGAATAAGCCATGGGCCTATTCAAGGATGGGGGCGTTTCCTTGAATAACCAGCCCCAAGATGCCGTGAAGGGTGATCGCCGTGATCGCCGCGAGCGAGAGATCGCCAGCACCATAGGGGCCACCAGGGTGAGTGTGTCCCATGCACGGCTTCAGGATGGGGAAGGCAACAGCAAGCGCCAGCTTTTACCACCCACACCCCCCTCATCTGGTGGAAGGTGGTGCTGGCCAGTGCAGGCTGCCGTAGCATCTGGTGCAAGTCTGCACCGGTTGGTCCTCGGCTCATCAGCAGAGGATGCCCATGTGCGCATCTGGCCTTCTCCCGCCCCCCGCAGATGTGCTGGCCACCAGCAGTAGGCCTGAGCCCGTACAGAAACCCAGCCCAGGGGATTTGGAAGCCTTGGCCTGACTGCGCCGTCAGCCCTCGTTGCTGGGAAAGCCCTCGTCTGCACAGCCGGAATGCTTGGGGGGACTTGTTATGGCACACTTGAGATCAGATCAACCATGCCTGGTGGCTTGAACCATGCTCCTCCGCTTCAGCGTGGAGAACCACCGCTCCATCCGTGACACCCAAGAGTTGCTCCTTCCCTCCCATCCTTTCTTCCCAATTCATACTCAGTCTAACCACCCCTGGGGGGCAGGGTTCCTTCGGGGTTTTCCAGGCTTTCCCTATCACCTTTCAGAGGGGATTACACGAAAGTCTCTCAGGAGTGTTTGGTCCACAAGGTCGGGGATGTTTTTCAAGGTGAACACCTTGCCTCGTGTGGCGAGAAGCAGCTTCTTCATGTCTTCACGGCGGACACCGAATCCCCTACCCGCAATGCAGGCAATCACTTCAAACCTGGGCTTGCCCGCAGGTTGACCAGCCATGCTGAGAGCACCAAGATGCTGGACCCGGGTCACCTTGTCCCGAGCTGTACCGTCGTCTTCGGTCAGCTTGGCCTCAATCACAACCCTGGGGTTGAACTCGTTCGGCACCACGAAATCCGGAGCCTGGTCGAAGCCTTCCAGTCGCTCCGCCCGCCCTGTCTTCCGAAAGCTGATCCCTGCCTCCGTCAATACGCTCTCGATGGCGTTCTCAATCACGTTGCCAATCAGTTCGCTGATGGAATCACGATGCCCGGCAAAAGGCCGTCCCAGGAGGCGTTCGTACAGAAGAACAGAGTAGGGAACACCAAGATTGGCGGATGCCCTGACGCTGACCAGTCCTGCCTTTGTGTCGGCCTTGTCCAGGCGGTGCAGGGTGTCCGTGACCTGTCGAGGGACGCCGGATGTAAGGGCATTGCAGGCGGCAGACATCAGAGCGCGAATACGCTTCCCCTGCACGGTCCCTGGTCTTGGCAATGGAGCTCCCGGATCCATGCGGATATTGCGATCAATGGCACGAGCTGCGTTCTGTGTCACGCTGATGCCAGTCTGACGGCTGGCGTAGTATGCCCACTCTGGAGGCGTAAAACCGATCATGCACCGAAGAACAACAAGTGCAATCGGGATGTCGTATACGGCGGAGCCCAGTGTCTCGGGCGTCACATCACGAAACCCGCCTGTTGCACGCTTCAGACACTCATATCCCTCTTCAAACACTGAAAATTCGACGAATCCCTTGCCCTTTGGCATAACGAGAAACTCGGACGTCAGGCAACTAAATACAGCATCAACATAAACATCCAGGTCGGACTGGAGCTCCTCAAACGAGACTTCAAACGGAAACTTCACGATATTGTCCCCACGGCTTCCCGGACCGACGGCGCCGTGGGCGCAGGTGGTTTGGGTTTGCACGAAGCATCAACCGCCTGGCGGGCAAGGGCGTCCACGTCGCCCAAAGCGACCATTCGCTTCCGTAGATGGGAGAGCTTCTCGGCGGTCGTTGCGGATCGGTTCCAGTCCGAACGCAGTTGCTCCACAGCCACCCGCGTCAGGTGCCCGAAAACAACACATCGGGCATCCCCGTGGGTTGCTGTCCTCCCCGCCGTATTCAATTGGGAGAGGTCATGGGCGACCACCGCCACCAGGTCCGTAAGTGTAGCCGGGAGCTGCTCGACACGCCTGACCTTGGGATTCCGGCATATGAAGATGGTGTCCACAATGGACGAAGCCGTTCCGTGGATATGAATGGATCCTCCCATCTCCGCGGGGCACGGCAACACAGTCGAACAGGCAAAGCCAGCGTCAAGGACCGCAACCCCGACGGCGCAGTAGGCATCCAGCTTGTTGTGGTGATAGGTGAAAACCAGGGGCGCTTCGGGCTTCAGCGCCTCTGCCATGCGGGAATAGACGCTGGCCAGTCCTTCCGCAAAGTGTTCGAGGCCGCGCAACTGGGTGACGTTACCGGTCAGTTCCCCTGTGGACCGGGTGGAAGGCTGGTGAAACCCCTCCGTGCCTGACGGGACCAGTCGCCGGAGCCAGACATAGCAGAAATCCATGAGTTCCCCGTACTGGACGTTGCCGAAGTAGGGAGGATCTGTGAACACGGCGTCCAGTGTTCCGGCAGGTAACGCAACCTGGGCGGAGTTTGCACAGTGGATAGCCACGTTCCGATGAGTGGTGTTGAGGCAATCCCCGATCCACTCGCCGTTGATGGGAACGCGCACCTTGCGCCTCCCTTCGGATCGGATTTCAAAGGGGGCTTCGCAATAGCGTTTCGCCTTGATGTATTTCTGTACAATGTTCCACCAGCCTCCCGATCCCACGTTGGCGCCGGAGCCGTTGATGATGCCCAGCAGATTGGATTCGCATTGGACCAGACTCACCGGAAAGCCATGAATGGAAAACACATCCAACGACTTCAGCGCCATGGTGTCGTAGCGGCATAACATGTTCTGATATCGCAAAAGATCCGACAAATTGGTGGCCAATGCGGCACGGATCCTCTCATCCGGTATATCCGCAATCAATCGGCAACTGAGCTCCAGTCCTAACAACTGGCGAGAGTTGAACATTTGCCGATACCGGGTGTAGCCCCAGCGGTGTAGCCGCGAGGTTTCGTCACCAGGGGGAATGGATTCGTCAGGCACGAAGCATTTGTTTACGCGCCGCCAGTGTTCATAGGCAGCCTCAATACGGGCAAGGTCTTCGGGATCAGGTTTCTTGAAGAAACGGCCTTTATGGATCTGCTTTCTCTTGGGATTATAGTACTCGATGGCAAAGAGACGATGGCTCAGGGGAGCGCGCCGCTGACCGGGATAACTGTTGACAGACCCGCAACGGGGACAAATACACCGGCCCCGGCGAGCGGGCCCCGCAATGGAAAGAACGACATCACACGTGCGACAGCGGCCCGGGTCACGACGTTGGGCAACCTCGTTCAGTGCGCCACACTGATGACAGACCACCACAGTCCTGGGGTGGCGACGGTCTTCGGCAAGCAGGTATCCCGGAAACAAGTCAAAAGTGAAACCGCAGGCGTCACACGTCAGCACCTTGACCCAGAGAAAAGATTTTACGGGAACGTCAGTGTCGCCGTAGAGAGGACATGATGTGCGATAGTAGGCGCCGACTTGGCTCCGCAACGTCGATACAAGCTCGGCGGCAGCCTGTTGGTAGCACTTCAGGTCAAGCCCTTGAATTTCTTCCCGGACAATCCATGTGGCCATGGGGTTCACGTCATAACCGATCACATCGCAACCGAGGCGGTTGGCCTCAATCAACGGCGTGCCACCGCCCATGAAGGGGTCAGCAATCTGGAGGCCTGAGAAATCGTTGGATTCAAAGAACAGACGCTCCAGGTCATCGTCTCCAAACTCCGCAAGCATCAGCCCACGAAATAGCGTACCAGGACGCCGGGCAAACCACTTGTGGACAGCAATGATGGGCCGGTAATTCTGCTGGATCTGCTTTTCCTTCAGCGCCATTGCAGCAATGAACGGCACGTTGAAGCGCTGCTCAATGCCCATGACGAGTCTCTCGAAGCTGTTGGTCGATCACTGAGCGCCAACTGCGTGTGACTGGAGGCCTCACCATACTGTGTCTTGCTCCGACAGCGGATCAGCCATGGACACGTTCCATCCCCGTACCGTCTCTCTGTCATCTTCCCCATGCGTCTTGACCTGCACCACCGTCATCAGCACGTGGAGTTACTGGTTCAGCAGCGGCGCCACGTGGGGGTAATGGCCCTGTGCTGGCAGATTGCGGGGGGCAGCGCCGGGGATCCCCTGGGGCAACGGGGGCAGACCCATCTATTGGCTAGCACCCTTCACCGGGGAACCGCCCATCGGGATGGGGTGGCCTTGGCGGAAGCGTTGGAATCCCGCGGCGCCTATTTTGCGGCAGGGGCCCGGGAAGATGCCGTGGTGTTGTGTCTGGGATGCATGGCCACGGATGCTGCGCCCCTCCTGGAGCAGTTGCGGGAGATGGTCCAGACGCCACGGCTGGCGCCCCGTGAGGTGGAGCGGGAACAACAACTGGTCCTGCAGGCGTTGGCACAGCAGCGGGAGGATCCCCTGCAGCGGGCCATGGCGGAGCTACGCCGTCTGCTCTATGGCCATGGGGGATATGGCCACACCCCCCTCGGCTTGACAGCAGAGGTGGCGGCATTGACCCCCAGCCAACTGCGCCAGGCTCATCAGGGCTGGGGGAGCAGCACCATGGTCATCGCCGCGGCGGGCCATCTGGACGAGACCACAACAGATCAGCTGGTGGCGTTGGCCGATGGGTTGACACCCGGCCACGGCCCCAATACTCTGGGACTGCGGCCCACCGCCCTCCCTGGTGCAGCCACCATGGCCTTCCGTCCCCAGGATACGGAGCAGGTGGTGCTCCTCCTCGGGGCCTCCACCTGTGGGCTCAACCACCAGGACCAGACCGCTCTGCGGCTGTTGCAATACCACCTCGGCATGGGGATGAGCGCCCGTTTGCCCCAGGTGATCCGGGAAACCCACGGTCTAGCCTATGAGGTGGGGGTGTTGTTTCCCGTGCGCCGGCAGAGCGCCCCTTTTGTTGTTCATCTCTCCACCAGCAAGACCCGGGCGGCCATGGCACTGGAATTGTTGCTGGCGGAGTGGCGGCGCCTCCTGGAGACGCCCCTTCAGCCCGAGGAGCTGCGGCTGGCCCATGCCAAGCTGCAGGGGCAAGAGTTGGCGGCCCTGCAGACCAGTGCTCAGGTGGCTAAACGGCTGGCCCTGCTGCGGGGCTACGGGATGGCCATGGATACGGCAGAGCAGCAGGTCGCCCAGTTGGCGCAACAGGATGGGGTTGACTGTCAACGGGTGGCGCAGCGCTGGCTGGCCCAACCCCGGCTGGCGGTGGTGGGCCCCCAGGCGCTGGCAGCACCCCTGGAGCAGATCTGGTCTCAGGCGACGGGCTCCACCTGATCCGCGGCCAGGAGAAATGTGCCCCGCCGGAAGCGCACGGCCAGCATGTTCCGGGGGCACAGCTCCACCACCACCCCCTCGTCCCCCGCCTCCGCCAGATCCGGGGGACGGAGCATGGGCATGGGATCTGCGGTTTTCAGGTAGGGTTGTGTCTGGGTGAGGCGAACCAGGGCCCCTGTGTCAAACGCTGGGGGTGACCCATCTACCTGCTCCATTGCTCCACCGGCGCCAAGCCCTTGAGTATAGACCCAACTCCCACCGTCCCGCCACCCATGGCCAGCCCCCCCGCGACGCCATGAAAGCTTTGTCGAACCTGGTGGGGGTAGTGATGGGGCTGCTGCTGACCATCGTGGCAGGATTGCTCCAACCCGCCATGGTGGTGCTCACCCTGGGGGGGCTCAGTCTGGTGGAGTTGCCCACCAGCGCCCAGTTGGCGGCAGTGCTGCTCACCGCCCTGCTCTGCGGCGCCCGCGTTGGACTCATGACCGCCGTGGCCTATCTGGCCTTTGGGCTGATGCAGTTTCCCGTCTTCCACGGCGGGGGTGGCCTGGATTATGTGCTGGAGCCGGGATTTGGTTACCTGCTGGGCCTGATTCCGGGTGCATGGCTGGTGGGACGCATTGGGGAACTGATTCCCCTACGGGACCCCTTCAGCCTTTGGTTTACCGCCATGGCAGGGATTATGGTGGCCTGCCTGTTTGGGGGGGGCCACTTGCTCCTGGGGGCCCTGGTGGGCCACTGGTCCATGCCGTGGCCCCAGTTGATGATCAGCCATTGGCTGCTCCCCCTGCTGTTACAAGCAGTCATGGTCTGCCCCGTTGCCGTTGTTGCTGCCTTGCTCCGCCGCCTCCTGCTCTACTGAGACCGTGCCCCAACCCCAACCCTCCCCTGATCCACGGTGCCGGAAGCAACGGCTTGCCGGTGTCAGCCTGCTGGTGGGTGCTGGCGGCACGGCGTTGGATCAACTGAGCAAGGGGCTGATGGTGCATCAACTCAGGCTGGGGGAGGTGCAACCGGTCCTCCTGGGGCTCCTGCAGTGGCGACGGGTGGAGAACACAGGGGCGGCCTTCAGCGTGTTCCACGGGGGGGTGTGGTGGCTGGGGGTGGTCTCGTTGCTGGTGAGCCTGGGGTTGGTGTTCTGGCTACTGCGTCGTCCACCCCGGCACCCGCTCAATGCCGTGGCCTATGGGTTGATGTTGACTGGCGCCCTGGGGAACGGTCTGGACCGCTGGTTCCGGGGTGCGGTGGTGGACTGGATTGAATTGGTGCCCATTCCCTTCCCGGTGTTCAATCTGGCGGATGTGGCCATCAATGGGGCGGTGGCCCTGCTGCTGCTGGATGCCCTGCTCCAAAGCCGCAGGCCATGAGGAAGAAGACCCGTCGGCTGATCTGGAGTGGGGCTGTGGTGCTGGGGGCTCTGCTGGCCCTGTGGATGGTGCTCACCCTGTTGGCGGGGCTGGCCCAAAACCTGCAAACCCTGGCGGGTGGCTGGGGAATGGTGCTGTTTCTGATCATCATGGGGGCCCTGGGCTGGTTGGGCTGGAGCACATGGCAAGGTCAGTCGTCTCCACAGTGGGTCAAGCGCTCCGGAGACCCAGCCCTCCCCATGACCTTCGACTCCAAGCGGGAGGCCGCTGGGGAACACCTGGGCAGCATTGAGCAGCAATTGAAACTGGTGCAGGACCAGGTGATGCGCCAGGCTTTGGAGCGTGAGCGCCGGCAGGTGGCGGCGGAGTTGGAACGGGGGGATCTGGTGGTGGTGGTGTTTGGCACAGGGTCCAGCGGCAAAACCTCCCTGATCCGCGCCCTTTTGGGAAACATGGTGGGGGCTGTGGAGCCTGCCATGGGTTCCACCCAGGCCAGCCACACCTATCGTCTCCCCATGGTGGGCCTCAGTCGTGGCGTGCGGCTGGTGGATACGCCAGGCATCCTGGAAAGCGGCGCCCAGGGGCAGCGGCGGGAAGACATGGCGCGGCGTCAAGCGGTTCAGGCGGACCTGCTTCTGTTTGTCGTGGACGGGGACCTGCGGGACAGCGAACTGCGCATGGTGGAGTTGCTGTTGTCCCTGGGCAAGCGCCTCTTCCTGGTCCTCAACAAGTGCGACCTGTTGGGGCAACAGCAGGAACGGCGCCTCCTGCAGGTGTTGCGGCAGCGCTGCGCTCCCCAGCTGCCGCCGCAGGATGTGGTTCCCGTCAGCAGTGGGCCGCCACGGATCACCACCGTCCCAGGGGCGCCCCCATCAGCCCCCGAGGTGGAGGCCCTGCTGCGGCGCCTGGTTCAGGTGCTGCGCCTTGAGGGGGATGAGCTCATGGCCGACAATATCCTTCTGCAAAGCCGCCGCCTTTCTGTGGATACCGAGGCGGTGCTCACCAGCCAGCGGGAACGGGCCGGCCGCACCATCGTTGAGCGCTATGCCTGGATTGGTGGCGGAATCATTGCCCTGACGCCCCTGCCAGGACTGGATCTTCTGGGTGCGGCTGCGGTCAACGCCCAGATGGTGTTGGAGTTGGGGCGGATCTATGGGGTCAAGCTAGGGCAGGACCAGGGACGGGAATTGGCCCTGGCGGTGGGGCGCACCATGACGGGGATGGGCCTGGTAAAGGGGGGCGCCATGCTCCTCACCACAGCCCTCAGCACCGCCTGGCCCGCATTGGTGGTGGGCAAGGCGGTGCAGGGGGTGAGCGCGGCATGGTTGACGCGGATTGCGGGCGCCAGCCTGATGGAGTACTTCAGCCGCAAGCAGGACTGGGGGGATGGGGGCATGGCCGCCGCCATTCGGAAGCACTATGACCTGAATCGCCGCCAAACCCAGCTCAATGATTTTCTAACCATGGCCGTGGCGCGCATCGTAGAGCCACTGCAACGGCGGCTCAAAAGCCTGCCGCCAGGCCAGCCACCGACACCAGCGCCGGGGTCAGTCCGGAAGCAATGATCCGGAACGAGGGCCGATAGCGGGTAGAGCAATGCCAACGGCAATGGAGCAGAAGGCCAGGAGAACTCCACCTGCTGGACTGTTGAGTCTTTGTCCACGCCTCCGGCTTTCATTCCTGCTCCCCACTGTTGCGGAAATGACGGGGCAGGGGGGGCGAGGGTTGCAAGGTGGACCACAGGGTCAGGACCCGATAATGTGAGGAGTGGCCCCCTCAGGAGAGAAGGCATCCGAAGAGAGCACTAGGAGGATGGATGATGGACCGGTTGCTTGGACTGAGCCAGGGGCAGGTTGCAGGTATCCGCCCCTTGCTTCCCCAACCCCAGCTTTGGATATAGGGTCCATTAGGGAAGGGGTAACCCCTGTGGTGTGAGCTCCTCCCTGAGGGGAAAGTCTCTGTTGGGGAGTGGAGAGTGTTGCTCTGCTCCAGCCGGCTCCTCAGCCTGGGGCAAGGGAGTGGGGCGCCCATGGGGGAGAGGGGGATCTTCCCCAATCGGGCAGGACCCAATTCAGGATCCGCAGCCACTACCCAAGGGGAAGGCTCCCTCATCAAAGGCTCTACCGTGGCACTGTGCTGCTGCCTTGATGACTTTGCCCAGCTTTTCCACCAGTGGCAACAGCACCATCTGATCCCCTCAGGCCGTCAGCGCCAGGGAACGGGTGAGCTCCCCAATGGCGAGATGCTTTTCATCATTGTGCTGTTCCATCTCGGGCCCAGTAAGGACTTCAAGCATTTCCGGCCCTATGATGTGGAGCAGGAGTTCCGTCACTGCGTTGCTGGGGTTCCCGCCTGCAGCAGATTTGTGGCCTTGATGCCGTGACTCCTGCTCCCCTTT
>JAJDUS010000117.1 GCA_022826535.1 Prochlorococcaceae cyanobacterium jk18x1bzbins.87 | reverse complement strand
GTAGTTGTAGAGGTGACACTTGCCGCCGTCCGCATTCAGATTCACGGCGGCATAGGGCCAGAAACGGAGCACCAGGTTCCAGTCCGCCGCCTTGCCGCCGCTGGCCGTGCGGTGCGTTGCCGTGCTGCTCGCCGTGTCCACGCAGGCCAGAAACGGAAACGCCGCAGAATGTCTCCTGCTCATACGATAGTTGATCAGCGTGCTCCGGTCCTGGCCCGAATCCCCTTCCGTGATCGATGCCCGGCTCAGGTCGATAGACAGGATGGCGGCATTCTCCACGCCCACCTTGAAAACCGGGGACAAGCCGTAGAATCTTCTGCGAGAGTTAGCTGAAGAGCTGGAACCCTGAAGAGGACTTGCACCTTCACCTCCCGATAGTAGACCCAGCTCTACTCCTTGTTGACTCCCTAATGGCCGGCTGGAGTGTTTTGTGCCATTGTTTTTGCTACCTGTAGCAACAGTGAACAAACTGCCCAATGTTAAGCTTGCGCCCGTTTCCGTTCTCACCGCATAGCTGTCCCAGCTTCCGTCATAGAAGTCGCCATAGTTGTCTGCCACCTTGGCGCCGTTCAGCCAGTAGATTGCCTGGCCCGTGCCGGTGGTCGAGGTGTTGTCCCGGGCATCGACCGCCGATGTCGAACCCACCACCTTGAACAGGTTGCCGCAACTGTCGCTGATCGCGCTGTGGCCGGCCTTGGCGCGGGTCTGCACGTAGGTATTGTAGGTGGCAATGTTGGTAGGAGCCACGGTGGCGGTCGTGGAGGTGACGAACAGCAGCCGGAAGTTGGTGTTGGCGGCAAGGCCGGACGGCTTCAGCGCCCAGTTGAAGGGGACTGTATAGGAGCCGTCGCCATTGGCCGATGTGCAGAGCGGTGCTGTCTGTGCCTTAGCGGCGCTGGGCACCAGCAGCGCCAGACAGGGCACGATGAAAAGCACCGGGAAAACGCCCTGGAGGGTGATCCAGGGCAGGCCGCGGTGCGTCCGGCGGGTGGCATGTTGGATGCTAGCAGCAGTGCGGGCGGAGGAAGAATCGAAGCTGTCGGATGTGTTAGATGTATTAGATGTATTGGAGATAGCAGACCAGCTGGACGCTGAGCGTCGGCCGGTGGAGAAGCAAGACTCAAGCTGGGATGAGGATTGCCCTAGATGGCGAAACCATCCAGACGCAGGAAGGGCGATCCGGCGATCCGGCGATCCGGCGATCCGGCGATCCGGCGATCCGGCGATCCGGCGATCCGGCGATCCGGCGATCTAACTTAATAGTGGCTTTGATGGCCGTCATGTCAAGGGCCTGTATCAACCGGAAACGGCCTTCCCCTTTTGATCCCCAGCCCCTGCTTGCAGCGGCGCCCTGACTTTGCTTGCTTTTCCCCATGATTGAGCCCTCCGCATCAGGATTGGTTTCGTGCTTGCTCCTGCTCCGCCATGGCAAGTGCCGGGGGCAGTAGCACAGCAACGAATGGCCACTTAGGTAGTGCATCGGAGCAGAGGCAGGCAAGGGGTTGGCTCAAACCTAAGGCATTGGCCGCGTGTTGGCAAGATTCCCTGTGGCAAAGGGGGACGGAATCCCTGATCTCCCTTGCCCTAATGCGGAACTCGGGTTATTCCTCATGCAAGCGGGGGGAGAGGGGGTCATGGCAGGGGAGCTGCATGGGCCAGGAGTTGGTCATCCTGACTCCAGTCCGATGTCTGGCCCGGTGTTTGACGGAGTTGTTGGCGGAAGTCCTTCTCGTAGCTGTCCCTTAGGCCCGCCACCAGGTCAAAGCGTGGCTGCCAGGCCAACTCCCGGCAGACCCGGTTGATATCCGTGAAGAAATGGGTAATGCGCAGGGGAAAGGCCTTACGGGCCTTGGGCGCCAGCAGGCGGGGATCAAAGCTGCGCAACTGCACCTGCTCCGGACTGCGGCCACAGGCCTGGGCTGCAGCGCCCACCAAGCCACGGAACGTGACCCCCATGGCGCCGGAGCAGTTGTAAATCCGATTGGTGCTGGTGTCCACCTCCAGGCTGCGGGCCATGGCCTCCGCCAGATCATCCACATGGCCCAGTTGGGTGATAAGCTGACCATCCCCAGGGATGGGCACAGGGCGATTCGCCAGGATCCGGGCAAAAAACCAGCCCTCGATGGGATTGTAGTTGCCCGGTCCATAGATGTAGGTGGGGCGGAAGCTGGTGAAGGGGATCCCCTCCCGTCGCAGCCAGGCCTCCGTCTCCGCTTTACCGGCATGACGGCTCCGGGGATCCAGAGGGGCCTGCTCCGTGAGGGGCCACTGGTCACTGTTGGCATAGACCCCCGCCGAACTCACGTAAAGAAACCGATGCCTTGGCCAGTCGGTGTGGGCAATCACCTGCTGGCTCTCCGCCAACTGACGCCCACTGGTGTCAACAATCACGTCAAAATGACGCCCCGCCAGTTGGGTTAAATCCTCTGGGTTCTGCCGGTCCCCCTGCACATGGTCCACCCCCACGGGGATCGGTCGTTTGCCCCGGCTGAACACCGTCACGGCATGACCGGCGGCCAGAAGCCTTGGCAGCAGGGCCACACCGATGAACCGGGTGCCCCCCATCACCAGAATTTCCATCCAATAACACGGCAGACCTTGCCATTCAACTCCGTTTCCCCATCACTGCTATACCTCGTCTGCAAACCTTTTCATAAAGAGGGAAGACTGGCCATAGGAATTTCCAAGAGGGCGGGCCGCCTGTTCACGGCCTTGTTTGTTCTCGGGATGGGCGCCTCCATCAATCTGGCTCCAGGGGTGGCCCAAAACTCCCCCACTGTCGATCAGTGCAAGACAGAGTGGGATGGCAGTTCGGCTGCGCAATTTTGCGGACCAGTTCCCCACGCGCCACACCTGCCCCAGACCCAGATATCCGTGAGTCAAGGCAAATGCCACCTCTCAGCCAATTGCTTAACGTCGGACTTTTACACCAGCGGTGACGTGACCTACGGGCACTTTAGTGGTTCTGTGAACGAGGTGAGCCGGCTCAGTAACTGCAATGGCGATCTCAAGCTGGATGGTTGCTGACGGCCTCTCAGTCTCGGTTTGACTCCATCGTGAGTCCACGTGATTTGCCCGTGGGTCTGGAGGAGGTTACCTTCAGGGGGGATCCGTATTTTGTCTCAGCTACACCGATGAACCGGGTGCCCCCATCACTGCTGCACTTCACCTATTTAAACCTTTCCCAAGAAAAGACTGACCATGGCAATTTCCAAGGGGGTGGCCCCCTGTTCACAGCCTTGTTTGTTCTCGGGATGGGCGCTTCCATCAATCTGGCTCCAGAGGCTGCCCAACTCCCCGACTGTCGTTAGATTGCCATGAAGCGTGGATCAACAGTTCGGCTGCGGAATCTTGTGGACTGCACCAAGTCCACAACAATCTGGGTCAGATATCCGTGAGCGGAGGTCAATGCTCGATCTCAGTCGATTGTTCAACGACGACCTATAACCTTCATCGCTTCACCAACTTTACTGGCTCAGTCAACGAGATGGGCCGGCTCCATAACTGCAATGGCCATCTCAAGCTGGACAGTTGCTGACGACCTGTCATTCTCGGCTTGACTCCACCACAGACCCACGATGGTCCTCACCGTGGGTCCGGGGAGTTTCACCTTCAGGGGGCAGGGCTCCGGCGACGGCTCAGCCGTTTGGGGGGCATCATTTGTTAACCTCTACCCGGTCACGGCGTGATCTGCGACCGGAAGCCCTTGCCATTCAAATTCGCTTCTCCATGGGGGACACTGGGTTCTGTTTGCTGCTGTTGCCATGGAGGTGATTCCCGCCATTGACCTGCTGGATGGGGCCTGTGTGCGGTTGCGCCAAGGGGACTATGGCCAGGTGACCCGTTTTAGCGACGATCCCGTGGCCATGGCCCGCACATGGCAGCAGCTTGGGGCCCAACGGCTCCACCTGGTGGATCTGGACGGGGCCCGCCATGGGGAGTCCAGCAATGACGCCACCATCAAAGCCATCGCCTCCACTGTGGAGATTCCCGTGCAGCTGGGGGGCGGGGTGCGCTCTGTGGAGCGGGCCAAAGATCTGCTCACCTGCGGCCTGGATCGGGTCATTCTGGGCACCGTAGCCCTTGAAGTCCCTCCACTGGTGCATCAGTTGGCCCAGACCTATCCGGGCCGCATTGCCGTGGGCATTGATGCCCGCAACGGTTTTGTGGCCACCCGGGGTTGGCTGCGCCAGAGCCCCATGGAAGCCACCAGCCTGGCCGCCACCCTGGAGGGCAGTGGCGTGGCTGTCATCATCAGCACCGACATCGCCAGTGACGGCACCATGGGGGGTCCCAATCTGGCCGCTCTACAAGCCATGGCCCGGGCCAGCGCCATCCCGGTCATTGCCTCCGGCGGCGTGACGAGCCTCCCGGATCTGAAGGCCTTGCAGTCCCTCCGCCCCCCTCTGGCTGGCGTGATCATTGGCCGCGCCCTCTATGAGGGCAGCATTACCCTCCCCGCAGCCCTGCAAATCGTGGCGGGGCGGCAACCCGATTCCCCAACGGCCAGCAGGAATCCCTAAAATTTTAACCTGATGGTCCCTGTCCGCCTCCGGATCCATCCATGACCACCTCCGCTGCTGAACCACCCACTGCCGACCCGAGCCTCCAGCAGTCTCTGCAAGAGGCCGTTGAGCGCTGTGCCGCTGCGGGCTTGCGCATGAGCCACCAACGTCGCCTGGTTTTAGAATTGCTCTGGAAAGAGCGGGAACACCTGAGCGCCCGCGACATCTTTGAAAAAATCAATGCCCAGGAGAAGAGAAGCATTGGCCAGACCTCCGTTTATCAAAACCTGGAGACGCTGCAAAAATTTGGTATCATTGAGTGCCTGGAGCGGAGCGGAGGCAGGCTCTACAGTTATCGTACGGATTCCCATAGTCACCTCATTTGCAGCGCCACGGGCCGGATTCAAGACCTGGACGTGCAGCTTCCCGTTGGCCTGCTGGCGGAGATTGAGGCCCGAACCGGTTATCGCATTACCGGCTTCACCATGCAGTTGGTGGGTGAGCCCTTGCAGGACCCACCCAAGCCAGCTAACCCTTAGCCACTGGCCTGGTACCTTGTTATGGGGTCGCTGATGCACAGAGTTCTGGTCTATGCCCCACTGAGCCAAAAGAAGCAGTGGGCTGCGGTGCTGGGCCAGAGCGGCGCCGAAGGCGTCCCTGTGCAGTGCATTGACGAGGCCGAGGCAACCCGGCGCCGCCCTGATCTGGTGATCTGGATGACCCAGGCATCCCATGACACCGACGCTCTGGCCCAGGAGGCGCTGGCGCTGGATCAGCGCTGGCATCCGGCCCCTTTTCTTTTGGTGCTCCGTGGCCCCATTCAGCCGGGGGGGCTGCCACTGGGGGAATTGCCCATTGCCGGCATCCTGCAAAACCCTGGTGCCTCCACCCTGCGTCAGGCCCTTCCCGTCCTGATGGATGGGGGGCGGGTGTTTGACGTGCATACCCGCCCTGCTGCGTCTGCCGGGCAGCACCGGGGTCTGAGTGGTGCGTTCTCCCAAGGGCTGACCCAGATCCAGGCCCAGGCCCAGATGGTGACCGCCCAGTTGAACCGGCGCCCCAAGACCCTGCTGCGCTGGGTGCTGGAAGGCCAGCGGCGGGAACTGTCCATGGCCCGTGCCCTGGTGCTGACGCTCCATGCCGCCGCCACCAGGACCCTGGGCCTGAAGCACTTGACCACAACCGGTTCCGGTGGAGAGAAACCCGTTCCAGTCTCCACGGGTCTCACCCTGCGCAGCCGTACGGCGACAGGGCTATGGGATACCCTTCATCAACGGCTCCTGGAACGGATTGCCAGAAATCCCCAGCCCCTGGAGCAGCAGTTGCTGGCCCTGGGGGCCCTGGCCCCTGGACCTCGCGCAGCCCTGTTGCGCCAGTTGCTGGGCCACATGGGGCTGGCCCTTCAGCAGGTGCGTCGGGAAGGGCTGCGGGGTGAGGCGTTGCTGGAGCATTGGCGGGATCTTCAGGAAGAAATCATGCTCCATGGCCTCCAGGGACTGGGGGGGGCCTATCTGCGCATCCCCCGGGATGGCCTGTTGGTCTCGGTGAGTGAGCTGCTGCTGCGTGGGGCGCTGCCCAGCCCGACGGCCCTGAGCCTTGCGTCCCGGGCCACCATAGAGCCCATGCTGGCGGCCCTGGTGCGGGCTGAGCCGGTGCTGCTGGATGGCCACCTGTTGGCGCCAGACACCCCGGCAGCCTTGTTGCACCTGGAGCTATTGCTCAGTGACTGGCTGTTGCGCATGGGCTCCGCTCTTGCCGGGCTGGTGTTGGAGGAGGCCAGCCAGTGGCCGGAGCTGCGCCGCTTCCTGCTGCGCCCTGACCTGCTGTCAACCCGTCAGTTGGAGAGGCTCCGCAACCACGTCAACTCCCATGAGCGGTATGAACAGTTCATCCTTGAGCCCCTGCGCATCTATGAAAGTCGCCGCGAGTTGCTGCTCCTGCAGGCGGATGGCGTGGTCACCCAAACGCTTATTGATCCCCGGGACCAGGAGTTGCGACAGTTGGGGCCGGTGCAGCGCATGGTGACCCTGGCCCTGGAACTTCGCGATGCCCTGGGCCCCCAGCTGCGGGTGTTCAGTCAACGGCTAGGCAGCCTGCTGGTGACCGTGCTGACGCAGGTGATTGGCCGGGGCATCGGCTTGATTGCCCGGGGAGTGCTCCTGGGGCTGGGGCGTACGCTGCAGGGGAGTGGACGCTAAGAGGAGGACATGCCGTGACACAACATGGTCGTTACTGGTTCTCGGTGCTGACCTTTGTGGTGGCGGCCATGGTGCTGCTGCCGTCTACCGCCTGGGCCAGCCGCCTGGACAACGCCTATGACGGCAATATCTTTTCCCTCTATGCAGGGGATGGGGCCATGGTGCCACCCCGCAACAGCCTGGCGGACAGCCTGCGGCGGCGGCGGCCCGCTGTCCTGGCCTTTTATCTGGACGACAGCAGCGACTGCAAGCGCTTTGCCCCCACCCTCTCCCGACTCAACGGGGAGTTCAGAACCGGGGCGGATATGATTGCCTTGAGCACGGACAGCCTGGATCCTGCCGAGGACGCTTCCCCTGATAACCCTTCCTACTACTGGCGCGGTCTCATCCCCCAGGTGGTGATTCTGGACCAGAATGGGGAGGTGGTGTTTGATCGTGCAGGCCAGATTCCCTTGGAGGATCTGGAGCAGAGCCTTTCCATGGCTTCAGGTCTGGAGCTTCCCGAGGCAATGGCCCTGCGCCGGACCCAAGCCATGGAGGTGAACGAAATCAATGCGGAGGTGGTCAGGACGCAATGAATGGTCTGGGTGGGGGAATGCTGCTGCTCGGTGGTGGTGTGCTTGGTTTGCTGGCACTGCTGGAGTTACGTCATCGCCTCCGCCCCACCAGTCCACTGCGCATGGAGCCGGGGCCATGGCAGTTGCACGTGGAGGAGAACCAGGTGCGGGTGCAGTTGCAGGTGGTGCTGCTCAACACCCATGCCCACAAGGAAGTGATGCTCACCCGGCTCCGGGCTGAGCCCACCATGCTGGCCAACCAGGCGGTTGACGAGATCAATGTGAAGGTCCGGGTCACACCGGACCATCCGGATGCCGCGGTCCGCCCCGACGGCTATTGGCCCGTCTCCATCTTGAAACCCAAACAGCCCATGGCTGCCCGCCTGGATCTGGTGCTGGATGGTGGCGGTCTCCCTGGCCTTCAGGCCCTATGGCTGGAGATTGACTGGCTGGCCTATGGACCGTTTGGCCATCTCCAACAGCGCCATGGCCTTGTGATCCCCCTCGCCAGCCCGGCTGTGGATCAGCAACCAACCTGGCGGCAAGCGGCGGGCCATCAGGTGCTGCCCCTGGCCACCCATCTGCTGGGCTGGCTGGATACTCCCCTGCAGGTGCTCCGCCACTATGCCGTACCCCATCTACAGCCAGGGGATGTGGTGGCCCTTGCGGAAACCCCCCTGGCGGTGATGCAGGGCCGCTACCGTCTGGGCGCAACCGTGGAGCCCTCCTGTCTGGCGCGGCAGTTGTGTCGTGTGTTTCACCCCCACAGCAGCCTGGCCACCGCCTGCGGTCTCCAGACCCTCATTGATCTGGTGGGTCCTGCACGGGTGCTTTGTGCATGGCTGGGGGGCATCCTGTTGCGGTTCCTGGGCATCCGCGGTGGCTTTTATCGTCTGGCAGGGGAGCAGGCGCGACTCATTGACGACCTCACGGGCACCATTCCCCCCTATGACAGGACCATTGTTTTGGGGCCGGAGAAAGGCCAGGCCTTGGTCACCCATCTGGCCCAGGCCCTCGGTCAATCGGTGGTGGTGGTGGATGTGAATGACCTGGGGCGGGTTAAAATTGTGGCCAGCAGTGGTGGCGCGGATCCGGACCTTGTGCATCGGGCCCTGGCGGCCAATCCTGCCGGCAATGCCAATGAGGGCACCCCCCTGGTGCTCATCCGCCCCACCTGCTTCAAGGAGATCCGGCCATGACTCCTGTTCAAGACATGCTGCCCAAGGGTAGGGCCAAGGAACACGACCAGCAGTCCTTGAAACTGCGGTCTCTGGCCATTGGGGATTTGGGCAGGCTCACGGAGGACTTGATCGGGGAGGACCGGGGCCTCTGGAGCCATGTTCTCCTGGCCACTGCCCGAGACCGCTGGCTACGACGCCTTCTGCCCGGTCAGCAGCCCGTGCCGCTCCTGCTCAGCGCTCGGCGCAACAGCACAATTGAAGGTCTGGTGATGGCGCTGGCGGATAACCGCAGCGGCAGTTGCTGGAGCTTGTATAAGCTTTGTCTGGCGGACCCACTGCCCCAGCACTCTCGCCGCACCGTTGCCCTGGCCTTGGTGCGCCATGTCATTGCAGTGGCGCCCAAGGCCCGCTGCTGGTTTGCCCGCTGCTGGAGCACGGATTCCCTGCGCCTGCCTTTGTTGCGGGAAGCTGGCTTCCAGCCATTGCTCCAGCAAAGCATCTGGCGCCTGGCTCCGGCTACCCCCACCGGTTGGCCCCGAACCAGGACGGCCACAGCAGCGGGCTATCGCCAGCTCTTGTGGGATCAGAGCCAGGCCCCGGCTCTGCTGCACCTGGAAAATGCCACCACCCCTACCCAATTGCGCCACCTACTGGAGAACAGCAGCAATGATCTTCGACAAACAACCATGGGTGGCGTACTGCTGGAGAGCCCCCGGGGAGAGTTGGCAGCGGCGCTGCGCTTCCTCCGACATCACCCCCAGTTGCCTCCGCGATTGTCCGTTGTGGTCCATCCTGGCCATGAACAACACCTCTACGGACCGATTCTGCAAGCTGAGTTGGCGCGACTGTTGGATCTGGCTCCCCGGTTTGGCGCACAGATGGACCCCAGGGGATGGCAGCTACGTTGTAATCAGGGACAATTCCAGCGGCAGCAATGGCTGACTGCCCTGGGGTTGGACTGCCTGGGGGATGAGCTGCTTCTGGCCCGCAGCATCTGGCGCCGGCAAGTGCGCTCCACCCAGAACCGGGTGCGCCATTGGCTGCAGGAGACTCCTCGGCAACTGGCCCCAGGGGGGCGCCCCATTCCGGATATGAGTCAGGAGCTTCGGACCACCGCAGCACTCTCTGGCGCTTCCACTCAAGCCACTGGGTGTCGGGTGTGTTCCATCTATCCCTTCAATCATCCACCTGCCCTTTGGGCAACGCAATAACCGTAGCTGATGAAGGCCCTGGGCACCTCTGAACAAGCCTCCCAAGTGGGGGGAGCAGGTTAAGATCGGTAGAAGCTCCTGATGCGAGTTGGAGGAGTGGGTGTCAAGGGTATGGAGAGGAGCTTTGCCGACCTTGAGTACGAGGAGAAGAAGCGGCAGGAGTTCTTCTGGATCGGATGGATGTGCTGATTCCGTGGGATCGTCTGTTGGAACAGATCAAGCGGTGCGACTTGCGCCCAACTCTTCTACAATCTCAGTGATCTGGCCATGGAGAATATGCTCTATGATGTGAGGAGTATGGGCCGTCACTGCTGGGTCCTATGGGTTGGGCAAGAAGCTGTTTGAGACCATCAGGGAGCATCTGGTTGGTCAAGGTCTGATGCTGAAGGAAGGGAGGATTCCGGATGCCAGCATCACTGCAGCGCCAGCATCGAGGAAGAACCGGTCTGGAGAAGGTAATCCTGAGATGGAGCAAACCAGGAAAAGGAACCAGTGGCGCTTTGGCATGAAGCTCCACATGGGGGATGGTCAAAGCGGCTTGGTGCATCGTCTGGCCATCACTGCTGCCAACCAACATCCATGCGCTGAACCCTTCAGAACCTCAATTCTGGATAAGATGAAGAGGAGGTTGTGATGGTGGGCATGGTGTTGGGGATGCCGATGTTGCCAATGTTGACCTTGGGTTGTGCCAGGGTGTAAGCCGCCAGGGATGAGAGAATGTGGAGGAGGGGGTTGCTGGGGGATCGGTGTCGGGTGTGCGCCAGGCCCATGCTGGACTTCAGCTGGTCAAAGAGGGTTTCAAT
>JAJDUS010000132.1 GCA_022826535.1 Prochlorococcaceae cyanobacterium jk18x1bzbins.87 | reverse complement strand
GGCAGGCTCCAGAGCATGGCATCAGTGGTGAACTGAAGGGCCACACCCTCCTGACCCATGCAGAAGAGGAGTTCCAGGACCAGGGCCTGGCCCTCTCCTTCTCCTGGGAACCCAACCCCTCCAACCGTGGCCCCTCCCTCTTCATGGACCACACCGTAGGCGCCGCCCCATCGGAGGGCATGGATGCCCTGCTGGCACCCACCACTATGGGAGGGCTGGATGCTGAACCCACCACTGGGCAATGGTTTGAAGCAGAGTTGGCCTATGGCTTGCCCGCCCACAACGACCGCCTCACCGTCACCCCAGTTGTGGCACTGGTCTTCTCCCCCACCAGCAGGAACTATAGCCTCCTCTGGTCGGTGGCGCCCCATGCCCATCAGGCCCAGGGGGAACCATGGGAAGGAACTCTCCCTGGTGGGTGAGCGGCACGAGCAGCTCTCCTCTACAGCACCGCCAGATCATTCCCTCAAGCTCACCTTCTCCACACTGTTCTGAGGAGAGGGGGCAGATGGAGAACCCACTACAACTCCACAGAAGGCCCCGCTCCCTTCTACTGGGCTGGGCGCCAGCGGGGAGCTTTTCAAAGATTCCATCGATGTGTTTCCCGCAGTTTAAAATTTACCCATTTGCTTGTCTTTGTTCTCGTGGCTACACTAGGGTGCTGGGGCGCTGAAGGGAGCTGATAAGCTTTCTCCTATCCTGAAGGGGTCAATTGCGTGCCATGGTGGGAAATCAGCGTTGGCTGGCTCTGTTGCCCTTGGCAACCCTCAGCTACCTCATTGCCCGTGGCCAAGGCGTGCATCTGCCCGGGATCATCTGCCCCTTCCGTAGCATCACCGGCGTCCCCTGCCCCACCTGTCACCTGACCCGCTCTGCCATGGCCAGCTTGCGGGGAGACATGGGCCTGGCTCTGCATCACCATCTCTTTGGCCCCCCACTGGTGGTCTGGCTGGGCTGGGCTGCCTGGCGTTCCCTACGGCAGCGCCGCCTTGTGCTGCCCTTGCCACCGGATCGATGGATGGGCATTCTGGTGGCCCTATTGATGGGCTACTGGGGCCTGCGGCTGGTGGGCTGGACACTGCTGGGCTGGGCCACCTTTCCCCCCAATGGGCCATGAAGCCGGCCACGGCCAGCTTTCCTGGCCCATGTCAGTGACAATCTCTGAACTTAGGCGAGTTCCCGGGCCCTGACCAATCCTTTGTGGTGGATATAGTTTTGCATATAGAGTGCTGTCATTGGCAACACTGCCAAGACAGGAAAGATGCAGGCCAGAGTTGCGACACTTACAGCTAAGCCACACAGCAATGAGACACCAAGAAAGGAGCCGAAGCCGGAATTCTGAAACATCCCTTTCAACGCCTTGCTCAGACAAGTTATCAGGTTTAGATTGGTTGTAAAGACGTAGTGGACATAGAGTGGACTTGCTAGAAACACCAAGATGCCCGGAATCACGCAGAGCAGGAAGCCAATGGCTCCGACGATGACGAATTGAAAGCCGGCCAGTAGATAGCGCAATGGCTTGTGACTGAGGATACCAACGATCTCGCCAGGATGGGGACAGCGATCTGTAGTGTAATAGATTGCCGCTACCGCCATCATCAGGATACTGGCCAGATTGACTAGAATTGTTGTGGGCAGCGAACCGACCGTGGAAATAAAGCTGGCAATAGCGTCTGCTTGCAGATCGGAATATGCGCCGATATTCTCTTCCAGTAGATGAAGTGATACAAAATGGAGTGATCCTGAAAAGACGGTGTCAATCAGCGTAGTGATCAAGATGAGTCCCCAGATCGCAGCAAAGGTGGGAGCGTTTGCTTTCGTCTGCTGCCAGACCTTTACAATAGAGGGCGCCTCAGTGGCGTTGGCCGGGATGCTCACAATTTCAAATGCTGTAGAGTTTGGGGATTCTATCACATGTGAGGGATGAATGTCGAGGCTGAGGGGAGAGTAACCCGCAACCAGGAAAAGCCCCCCGGCACGATGCGTATCCCCTTGGACAAGGAAAGGGCGGGGAGAAGTGGGAATCCACCGCCCCTCGCCACCAACAAATCCCACACATTCCCCCTTGACCGTTTTCCATCTCCCTGCACTGGCGGCCCTGAACGGCAGCCAGCCGACTACGGTGGGCGAGGGTCCAGCCCACATTCGCGATGCACCGGCGGCCATCAGCCCATGGAGGACTGTCAGAGGCTCAAGGCTTACTGGAACTCTTCGCTTTGCGGGCTGAACGACCAGCAACCAACTCCAGGAGAGCTTCCATCTGCGCCATGACGCCACGAACCTCTCCAGGCTCGGGCAGCAGGCCATCCTCCTGGACGCCCTGGTGCATCTCGCGCAACTCTTGTCGAATGTAGCGCAGGTGGCTAACCACCTGCTCGCGTTTGGATTGAGACATGGCAACATCTTATCATAGTCTTGTGGGAGCTGAGACGATGGAGAGTAGGGGAGTCGAACCCCTGACCTCTGCGGTGCGATCGCAGCGCTCTACCAACTGAGCTAACTCCCCCGATAGGGTCCACCATACCCGATTGTTGGCCCCAGACTGTCAATGCCTACCCCTTGGCTGGATGATGGGTTCCGATCTGATCCGCACTTCCCAGGAACTTCAACAGCAGTTGGCCAAGCTGGATGGGGAGGCTGTTGCCGCCATGGCTCGGCGTTTGGAGGAGGATGACTATGCCGATGCCTTTGCGGGCCTCCAGGATTGGCATCTGCTACGGGCTTTGGCCATCCACCGGCCGGACCTGGTGCGGCCCTATCGCCATCTCATTGACCAGGAGCCGTTTGACGAAGACTGAAGACCCGGCGCCAGTGGATTCCCTTATGGGGCGGCGCATCCTGGTGGCTGTTTGCGGCAGCATCGCTGCTGTCAAGCTGCCGCGGTTGGTGTCCAGCCTGGTGCAGCACGGCGCCCAGGTGCGCTGTGTGCTCTCCCCCAGGGCGGAGCAATTTGTCAGCCCTCTGGCGTTGGCCAGTCTCTCGCGCCAGCCCTGTCATCTTGAGGCCCATCAATGGGATCCCTGCCAACCACGGCCGTTGCACATTGCCCTGGCGGAGTGGGCCGAGTTGGTGGTGGTGGCTCCCCTCTCAGCCGCCACACTGGGCCGTCTTGCCCATGGCTTGGCGGATACGCTGCTGAGCAGCACCATTCTGGCAACCCAGGCTCCCCTGCTGGTGGCCCCTGCCATGAATACGGCCATGTGGGATGCGCCCCCAGTTCAAGGCAATTGGCAGGCCCTGTGCCATTGGCCTCGCCTGTTCCCCATGGTCCCCGCCCGTGGCCTGCTGGCCTGCGACAGCCGCGGCATGGGCCGACTCCCCGATACGGAAGTCCTGCTGCAGGGCGTCAGAGCAGCCCTCGCCACAGAGGGTGTGGCGGATCTCAAGGGCTTGCGCATTCTCTGTAGCGCCGGGCCTACGCGGGAGTTCCTGGACCCGGTCCGCTGCCTCACCAACCCCAGCAGTGGCCGCATGGGTGTGGCCATGGCCCTCATGGCCTGTCTGCGGGGCGCCGCTGTGCAGCTTGTCCATGGTCCCCTGAGCAATGTGCCGGCCAGTTGGCTGGAGCCATTGGACACCTGCCCTGTGACGTCGGCTGCGGAGATGGGCGTTGCGCTTGCCCAGCGCCTTCCCCATGTCCATGGGGTGGTCATGGCGGCGGCTGTAGCAGATCACGCTCCAGGGGTCACCCATGCCGTGAAGTGGCCCAAGGAGGCGCTGCCCAACCCGCTGCCCTTGCAAGACACACCGGACCTGGCGGCGGACCTGGCGTCTCGGATGCGCAGGGATCAGTGGATGTTGGGATTTGCTGCCGAGCATGGTCTGGATCGGGCCCGGGCTCTGGAGAAACTGCGGCGCAAGGGGTTTGACTGGATTGTCCTCAACCCTGTCGGGATTGCGGGACGGGGTTTCGGGAACCGGCCCAATGGGGGGAGTCTCCTGTGGGCTGATGGCCGGGCCTGGGAGTTGGCTAGCCAGGATAAGGCCACCATGGCTGGCGCCATCTGGTCGGCATTGGCGGGGGAACTCCATCAGTTTCAACGGTCCGCCACCCGCCCTGGCCTGACGGAAGGATCTCCCCACACCTACTGATCCGACTGCTCCGGGGAGGTCTCCAGCATCTTGAGGAGGCTGCGTAGCCGGGGGCGCGGGATGTAGGGCCAGCCGCCTGATCGCTCCATGTCTTGCAGAAACTGATGGAGGGCGTAACGCCCATCAGGCAGTGCTTCCCGGAAGGGACCCTGCTCAATCTGGCGGTGGATGTGCTCCAGTTCCCGCAACAACTCCAGCAGGCCCCCACGATCACCGCGACGATCAACCACCAGGGCCTGAACCGTGTCCCGAAGGCCCTGCAAGGGGTGGTCAGCCATGGGCCTAGACGCTGTGGTGCTTTGATTCGGACTGGATGGGCCAGGATGATCGTTGACCCCCTCTCCGCCATTGACGGCGGAGAGTCCTTCTACGCTGGGCATGGTGATGCTCCAGTGATCAGACGGGTTGCCACCACAGGGGCGGTCTTCCCCATGGCTCCACGTCCATTTAACCTCTCCGCCGGTCCGGCGACGAGGATCGTCCTGGCAGCGTTGACATCACGGTCAAGCACCGAACCACAGTCTGGACGCTGCCACTGGCAACCCGACAGATCCTTCTTGCCGTCCTGATGCCCACAGGACGAGCACATCTGACTCGTGGGAAGCCATTGGCTGACAGCAATCACCTTCCGCCCATGCTGCTGGGCCCTGAACTCCAACAATGCCCGCAACTGCCGCCAGCCTCCATCCGAGATGGAGCGGGCCAGCGTCTTGTTCCTCACCATCCCTGACACGTTCAGACCTTCCAACACCACCGTTTGGTTTCCACGGATGGTGCAGTTCGAGGGTTGGTGCAAATGATCAGGGCGTCGGTTGCCAACATTGGCCTGCAGCTTTGCCACCTTCTGCCTGGCTGCTTCTGGACGGCCGGAGCCCTTCTGCTTGTGCTTCAGATTCCGTTGCAACCGCCGTAATCGTTTCAACGCAGGGCGAAGGAACGTTGGTGGGGCAAACTTTACGCCATCCGCTGGGGTGGCAAGGGATGCCAAGCCCAGGTCAGTACCAATGCTTTGACCATTCCCCGCGAAAGCCGTTGGCTCCACCTCCACCAGGAAGCTGACAAAGTAGCGCCCGCTGGCATCGATGACGGTGCCGCCGCTGGGTTCCGAGGGCAGCGGTCGGCTCCACTTGATCAGCACTGGGCCAATCTTGCTGAGGGTGAGTGCCCGTTCTCCAGGGCGGAACACATGGGATGTCAAGCGGATGGATTGGGCGCCGTGGCGCCGCTTGAACCGGCGTGGGCTCACCTTGGCCCCCTTGGGGCTGCCCTTCAAGCTTGCCCACCAGTTGCGGAGGGCTTGATCCCAGCCGCGGACAGACTGCTGCAAGACCACGTTGCTGGAACCTGCCCGCCATGGCCGCCCAGGGGTCTGCCCAGCCTGGGTGGTGCAGAGTTGCATCAACTCTGAGATCCTTGTTTTCTGTACCTTCTTAATGGAACCCATGGCTCTTGGCCAGGGCGTTGTTGCAGATCACCCGAGCACAGCCAGACGCCTTGGCCAGGGCCACCTGCTGATGGGCGTATGGGTAGACGCAGTAGCACTGCTTCATGGAGGGTAGTCTACAAAAAGACCTCCTGAAGGACGGATCTTGATGCTGGAACAGCTCGTGGTCATTGAGGCCTGTTGCAAGCTGCGACATCGCAAGCATGATGGCTGGTCGGCCCCTGTAGGATCACGGACTGATGGTGCTTTTTGAGCAATGCGATTCCGCCCCCTGGTCGCGGCTGTTCTGGCGCTTTGCCTGATTTTTGTGACCGCCTGTGGTGGTGACGCCAAGGCAAAGACCCGGGCCGGCCTTACCTATGATGAGATCCTCAACACCGGCCTGGCCAACGACTGCTTCACTGTGGATGAGTCCGCCCGGGGGGTCATCCCATTGGATCCGGAGGCCAGCTACCAGTTCACCAGCGTCTGCATGCACCCCTCCTCCGTCCAGGTGCTGGTGCAGCCGGCCAACAAACGGCAAAAACCCCGCTTTGTGGATGGGAAAATCCTCACCCGCTACACCTCATCCCTGGATGATGTGTTTGGCGACCTGACGGTTGCGGATGGCCGGATCACCTTCTCCGAGAAAGGTGGCATGGACTTCCAGTTGATCACCGTCATCATGCCCGGTGGCGAGGAGGTGCCCTTTGTTTTCAGCAGTAAGGATCTGGTGGCCACAGCCTCCGGTGAGGCCATCACCACCAGCACCGACCTTGAAGGTCCCTACACCGTTCCCAGTTACCGCACCAGCAATTTCCTTGATCCCAAGGGCCGTGGCCTCACCACGGGCTATGACAGTGCTGTCGGTTTGGTGCCCGTAGGCACCGCTGAGGAGCTGGAGCGGGAAAATGTGAAGCGCTACATGGAGAGCGAGGGAACACTGAGCCTGTCCATCACCCGCGTGGATGGGGAGACCGGTGAATTCAGTGGCCTGTTTACTGCCCTGCAGAAGTCTGACACGGACATGGGCAGCAAAGAGCCCCTGGAGCTCAAGATCACCGGAGAGCTCTATGGGCGGGTGGACAAGGCTTGACTTGACCCTTGCCGACTGGAATAGAGGATGGGTGGCGGGGGTTTCGCCACCACCCTCCTGTTCGCGTCCAGAAGGATGTTTGCTGCACAATGCGGCAAGTTCTCCCTCGGCTACATCAGCACCTATGACCGCCATTACCAGTCCTCCGTCCCACATTGCTCCCCACGGCAATAGCCTGGTCAACCGGATGGTCTCCGAAGCGGACCGACCCGCTCTGATGGCGTCCATCACCAAAACCGTGGCCTGTGGTGACCGGGAAGCCTGCGACCTGGAACTGCTACTGGTGGGTGGCTTCTCCCCCCTGCGGGGCTTTATGGGCGAGCAGGACTATCATTCTGTAATCCATACCATGCGCACCAGCAGCGGGCTGCTCTTTGGCTTGCCCGTTGTGTTCCACACCGACCGGGAGGATATCGCGCCAGGTGATCGCCTCCTGCTCACCTATCGGGGCCAGTTTCTGGCCGTGATGGACGTGGGGAGCAAGTGGCTCCCCGACAAGCCCTGGGAAGCCCGGCAGTGCTACGGCACCACCTCCATTGAGCACCCCGCAGTTCGCATGATTACCGGGGAGCGGGGCCGTTACTACCTAGGGGGGCCGGTTCATGGGTTAAGCCTGCCCCATCGGGGATTTTCCTGCCAGACCCCGGCACAACTCCGTGATCACCTTCCCCAAGGGCGTGACGTGGTGGCCTTTCAATGCCGTAACCCCATCCATAAGGCCCACTATGCGCTATTTACAGGGGCGCTGGAGGCGGAGAATGTGGCATCGGATGCGGTGGTGCTGGTGCATCCCACCTGCGGCCCCACCCAGGGGGATGACATTCCTGGCGAGGTGCGGGTGAAAACCTATGAGCGCCTTGCCGCAGAGGTGAAGAACCACCGCATCTACTGGAGCTATCTGCCCTACTCCATGCACATGGCCGGCCCGCGAGAGGCGCTCCAGCACATGATCATCCGCAAGAACTACGGCTGTACCCACTTCATCATCGGTCGGGACATGGCCGGTTGCAAGTCTTCCATTACCGGCGAAGATTTCTACGGCCCCTATGACGCCCAGGACCTGGCCAGAACCCACTGCCACGAACTGGGAATGCAGGTGGTGCCATCCCTCAACCTGG
The DNA here is from genome assembly GCA_022826535.1 of Prochlorococcaceae cyanobacterium jk18x1bzbins.87. Lineage (GTDB taxonomy): Bacteria > Cyanobacteriota > Cyanobacteriia > PCC-6307 > Cyanobiaceae > Synechococcus_B. Next base: position 3,415 of record JAJDUS010000132.1, on the reverse strand, counting down.
TGTACACCGAAGAAGAGGGCTATATCAGCGCGGATCGTGCGGCAGAGAAGGCGTTGCACGTCAAGACCTTGAGCGGCACCAAGTTTCGCCAGATGCTGCGCAGCGGTGAGGCCATTCCCGAGTGGTTTGCCTTCCGTTCCGTGGTGGAGGCGTTGCGGGCAGCCTGAGCCCTTGGGCGGCACTAACCCAACAGCCCCAGTGGCTCGTTATGGTTGCTTCATCTCAATGCATACAGGACAGTGAGCAAGCGCTGGCGTAATGCAGGCCTCTATGCCCTTCTGGTTGTGATCCTCATTGCTATTGTCACAGCCTTTATTCCCCAGCGGGGGCAGTCCGACGGGCCCCAACCTCTGCGCTACAGCGACTTTATCGACCAAGTGGAGGCCAACCAAGTGGCCAAGGTGGCCATTGCTTCCGATCAGCGCAGCGCACAAGTGGTGCATACGGACAACCGACGTTCCGTGGTCAACCTGGCCCCTGACCAAAACCTGTTGCCCTTGCTGAGCCAGCACCAGGTGGATATTGCCGTGCTCCCTGATTCCGGAACGCCAGCCTGGCAGGCTGCCCTCCTCAGCCTGGCGTTCCCCCTGCTGCTGTTGGGAGGTCTGTTTTTCCTGCTGCGTCGGATGCAGTCCGGGGGGGGCAATCCCGCCATGAGCTTTGGCAAGAGCCGCGCCCGGGTCCAGATGGAGCCCAAAACCCAGGTCACCTTTGATGATGTTGCTGGTATTGAGGGGGCCAAGCTGGAACTCACCGAAGTGGTGGACTTCCTCAAAAACTCTGATCGCTTCACGGCGGTGGGGGCCAAAATTCCCAAGGGCGTGTTACTGGTGGGCCCCCCTGGAACCGGAAAAACTCTTCTGGCCAAGGCCGTTGCCGGTGAAGCAGGCGTTCCTTTCTTCTCCATCTCCGGTTCGGAATTTGTGGAGATGTTTGTGGGGGTGGGGGCCAGTCGGGTGCGGGACCTCTTTGAGCAGGCCAAGAAGAACTCCCCCTGCATCGTCTTCATTGATGAAATTGATGCCGTGGGTCGCCAGCGGGGTGCTGGCCTTGGGGGCGGCAACGATGAGCGGGAGCAAACCCTCAACCAACTGCTCACCGAGATGGATGGCTTTGAGGGAAATACCGGCATCATCATTGTGGCGGCCACCAACCGGCCCGATGTGCTGGATGCCGCCCTGCTGCGTCCAGGCCGCTTTGACCGTCAGGTGGTGGTGGACCGGCCAGACTACAAGGGGCGGCTGCAAATCCTCAAGGTTCATGCCCGGGGCAAAACCCTCTGCAAGGGGGTGGATCTGGGCAAAGTTGCCCGCCGCACCCCCGGCTACACCGGTGCCGATCTGGCCAACCTGCTCAATGAGGCCGCCATCCTCGCTGCCCGCCGTCACCTGACGGAGGTGTCCATGGATGAGATGAACGACGCCATTGAACGGCTCATGGCTGGCCCCGAGAAAAAGGACCGGGTGATGAGTGAGCGTCGCAAACGTCTTGTGGCGTACCATGAGGGGGGCCATGCCCTGGTGGGCGCCCTCATGCCGGACTACGACCCCGTGCAAAAGATCAGCATCATTCCCCGGGGACGGGCCGGAGGTCTCACGTTCTTCACCCCCAGCGAGGAGCGGCTGGAATCCGGCCTGTACTCCCGCGCCTATCTGGAGAACCAGATGGCTGTTGCCCTGGGGGGACGTGTGGCGGAGGAAATTGTCTACGGGGATGAGGAGGTCACCACTGGTGCGTCCAATGATCTGCAGCAGGTCACCCGGGTGGCCCGTCAGATGGTGACCCGTTTTGGCATGAGTGACCGTCTGGGACCTGTGGCCCTCGGCCGTCAGGACAACGGCATGTTTCTGGGCCGTGATATGGCCAGCGACCGGGACTTTTCCGATGACACCGCTGCCCTTATTGACGAGGAGGTGGCCAGCCTGGTGGATGGGGCTTACCGCCGCGCCAAGGACGTGCTCATCAAAAACAGGTTCATTCTGGATGAGCTGGCCCAAATGCTGGTGGAGCAGGAAACCGTTGATGCGGACGAATTGCAAAGCCTTCTGGTGGCACGGGATGTGCGGGCAGCCGCTTACCTTTGACCCCTCTTCCAGGTGGCAGTGATCCGGCTGGCCTGACAGCCAGCCTGGCCCATCAGCCCTTGCTGGCAGTGCTGCGCCCCCATGATCCCCAACGGGTCCTGGCGGAAGTGGGGCTGCTCCATGCTGTGGGTTGGCGCCATGTGGAGTTGGCCTGGACAGCCCCATGGCTGGCCCCACTGATCCCCACCCTGCGGGAACAATGCCCCCAGGTGCAGTTGGGGGCCGCCAGTGTGACCACGGCGCAGCAACTGCGCCAGATTGCCGCCGCTGGCTTGTCCTATGCCTTCATGCCCATCTGGCGGCCGGAGCTGCTGCTGCACGCCAGAGATCTGGGCATCACATTGACGCCGGGCGTCTTCACCCCCACAGAGGTGCATCAGGCCCGCTGCCACGGCTGCACCGTGGTGAAGCTGTTCCCAGCCACCGCCCTGGGACCCCACTACTGGCCCCAACTCCGGGCGCCCCTTGGGTCACTCCCCACCTGCATCGCTGCTGGTGGACTGGGACCAGAGACCGCACTCCAGTGGTTGCAGATGGGCGCTGCCGATGCCGTTGCCCTCGGGCAAAAGCTGTTTGGCCGCCACTCCCTCAACGATCCGACCTTAAGGCAACGGCTGGAGGATTTGGTGATGGTCGTCAATAAGCTTCAGGCCCTGTCTTGTGGACCACAGATGGGGGATTAGATCACGGGTTGCTGAGGCGCCGGAACTGGGGGTGCTTGTGTGTCCAGCTTTCAGGCTGGGGGCTGGCCAAGCAGCAAGTGTCAGAAGGAACTCGGCGGAACAAGGGTGTTACCGTCTAAGGCCCCTGTGCCATGAATAACCCCAGTTCTGAATAAGGTGAGGAGAGACTGGGGTCGTCAGGATCCATCACCAGAAGAGGATGGCAAAACGGAAGACGTGGGCACAGCGGTCATAGCGGGTTGCAAGACGCCGCGGTCCTTCTGTCGGGAAAAGAGCGTTCTCGATTTTGTGACCCTTGCGATCCAGCCTCTTGCTGTAATGCACTGATTTCTTGCGGCAAGGGCGGGATGCAAGGCGTGATGGCCTTGCTGGGCCAGCATCTCCCTGTCATACCTTCAATCCCCCATTACCGTGGCCACAGGCGGCAGGTCCTTGCGCAACACATCAGCACCAGTGAAGTCACTGCATTGTCCCTCACGCAGGTGGAGTCGCAGGGGACCACCTTTGCTGTCACAGACCCCATGGAGCTTGCTGGTCATGCCCCCTTGGCGCCACCAATCAGGCGGGGGGCACCCCCCCTTGTTGAGGCTGGACGCCGTGGGATGGGCTTTGATGTCAGTGGCGTCGATCATCAGGACCTCTGGCTCT
>JAJDUS010000101.1 GCA_022826535.1 Prochlorococcaceae cyanobacterium jk18x1bzbins.87 | reverse complement strand
AGAGCCAGAGGTCCTGATGATCGACGCCACTGACATCAAAGCCCATCCCACGGCGTCCAGCCTCAACAAGGGGGGGTGCCCCCCGCCTGATTGGTGGCGCCAAGGGGGCATGACCAGCAAGCTCCATGGGGTCTGTGACAGTAAAGGTCGCCTGCGGCTCCACCTGAGTGAGGGGCACTGCACTGACTTCACCGGTGCTGATGCGGTGCTCAAAGACCTGCCGTCTGCGGCCACGGTGATTGGGGAAAAGGGTATGACAGTGACAAAATCCGTAAGATGCTGGTCCAGCAGGGCATCCCGCCCCGTCGCTGCCACAAGAAACCAGTGCATTACAGCAAGAGGCTGGCTGGCAAGGGTCACAAAATCGAGAATCTCTTTTCCCGACAGAAGGACTGGCGGCCCATTGCAACCCGCTACGATGGCTGCGCCCACAATCTTCCGTGTCTCCCGTTCTCCCATCCTCCTGGCCGCCACCGTCCTCTTCTGGGGGTGAGTCCTGGCCCTAGGGGGCATCATTGTTGCTGTCCACCACCTCGCCATTGAAAAAGTTAGCCAGGTTTTTGGCAGTGGCATCCAGTGATGGGCCAGGGGGCATTGCCACGGATCGAGAAGGGCATGGTTCCTGACGACCGTGGTTTTGCTTGAGGGGGCTGGAATCCGGTTGAGGTTGAGGCGGTTGGGGCTTGGCCTGGCCCTGCCTTGGGGGTTGAACCATCCCCTGGGGAGGCTTTTGGAAGAGCTTCGGCCCTGGCTTTGGTGGAGACGTTGGACGTGGGCTGCGGTGAGCCTCGCCAGGCTCTTCCCCCATCAGCATCAATTGGGCAGGTTCCCCAAGGGCTGCAGCCACCGCCTGCTCCAACAACGGATGCCGGGCCTTGGCCATGCCCAGCCATGCCTGATTCACCTGCACCACCACCCGGGACCCATCCCGGGACACCACTTTCCCTTGCTGCCGCAGCATGGTTTGGGTAGAGGGCAACTTCAATTGGGCCAGGATGGTTTGCCAGAGCTTGTCCAGGGCTACGGCTTGGTCTCCCGCCGCCGAAGGAGCCCCGCCAGGGGATATGGCGGGGGGCACCGGGGCCTTGGATGAGGCTTGGGGGTACTGGGGGGCTGATGGGGGCTGACGTGTTGGGGGTTGCGCTGGTGCGGGCGGTGGTAGTCGTGAACGATGGTGGCGGGGGGGGGACTGGTTTGCAGTGGATAAGGCCGGCTGGACTGGACCGGCGGCAGCAACTGAGGGCTTTGCTTCTGCCAGGAGACCAGCCAGCAGAACCTCCAGGGCGAGACGGGGCTGGCTACTGTGGCGCAGTTGGCTTTCAGTGCCTCTGAGGGCCTTCAACAGGCTCAACAGTTGCTCGTGACCAAACTGCTGCGCCAGGCGGGTGGCTTCCTCCCAACTGGCGGGGCTGATGGTGGTGAGTGCTTGGCGATCAGAGGCCAGAACTGCCACCAGCAGGTCCCGCAGCAGCATGGTCAACGCTTGCAGGATGGCGTTGGGCTCATATCCCCGGTCAAACAACTGGCGGGTGATCTCCAGCAAGGGGAGGGGCTCCCCCTTGGCCAGTGCTGTCCCCAGTTCCAGCGCCTCCTGCTCCGGCACAGCGCCCATGAGTTCCCAGACGGCACCAGCCTCAATGGGGGGTGACAGCAGGCTGAGCTGATCCAGGAGGCTTTCCGCATCCCGGAGGCCACCCTGGGCAAATTGGGCCACCAGCTGCAGGGCATCCGGAGCAATGGCAATCTGCTCCTGTTCACTGATCCAGCTCAGATGCTGCACCAGCTCCGCCAGGGGAATGCGGCAGAAGTCAAAGCGCTGGCAACGGGAAACAATGGTGGGCAGAACCCGCTGGGGATCTGTGGTGGCCAGCACAAAAACCACCCGTGGTGGCGGCTCCTCCAATGTTTTGAGGAGGGCATTGAAAGCCGCCGTGGACAACATGTGGCATTCATCCACCACATAGACCTTCCAGCGCAGTTGCACAGGGGCAAAACGGGCCCGTTCAATGAGTTCTCGAATGTTGTCGACCCCTGTGTTGGAGGCGGCATCGATTTCAATCACATCCAGAGCGTTGCCGGCGGTGATGGCTCCACAGGCCCCACACTTGCCACATGGTTCTGCTGTGGGTTCCGGGCTGCTGGTGCAGTTCAGGGAACGGGCCAGGATGCGGGCGCTTGAGGTTTTGCCCGTTCCCCTGGGTCCGGTAAAAAGATAGGCCGGAGCAATCCTCTGCAGCCGAATGGCATTGCTCAGGGTGCGCACAATCGGCCCCTGACCCACAAGCTGGTCAAACCGCTGTGGGCGGTAGCGATGGTGCAATGGCTCATAGGCCATGGTTTAACGCGGTTTCCTGGTGCCCCAGAATATTGGGATGGAGCACCACCTTTTTCCCATGGTGCTGGTGCTGATTCACCATCTCCGCAGTGATGGTGAAGGTTTTGACGTCATGGTTGGAGGGCAGGCTATACATCACCTCCAGCATCAGATCCTCCACCAGACTGCGCAGTCCCCTTGCCCCGGTCTTACGGCGCATGGCCTCCTGGGCGATGGTTTCAATGGCCTGTCCTTCAAACACCAACTCCACATCGTCCATGCTGAGCAGTGTCTGAAACTGCTTCACCAGGGCATTGCGCGGTTCCGTCAAAATGGCGCGCAGGGACTCCTCATCCAGAGAGTCCAATACCGCGGTGACGGGCACACGCCCGATAAACTCCGGAATCAACCCATACTGCACCAGGTCCTCCGGTTCCAGTTTTCTCAAAAGATTGGTTGTGGACAAGTGGCTTTTCTGGTCCCCGCCCCTGCCCTGTCCAAAGCCAATGGCGTTTTTGCCCAGGCGATGTTTCACCACGTCCTCCAGACCCACAAAAGCACCGCCGCAGATGAAGAGGATATGGCTGGTGTCAATGGGGATGGTCTCTTGGTGAGGGTGTTTGCGTCCACCTCCAGGGGGCACATTGGCAATGGTGCCCTCCAGAACCTTGAGCAAAGCCTGCTGCACCCCTTCACCAGAGACGTCCCGGGTGATGGAGCGACTTTCACTCTTGCGGGCGATCTTGTCGATCTCGTCGATATAGATGATACCCCGCTGAGCCTCCGCTACGTTCATGTCCGCCTTTTGCAATAGGCTCAGGAGAATGTTTTCCACGTCGTCCCCCACATAGCCCGCTTCCGTGAGGGTGGTGGCGTCCGTCACGGCGAACGGCACATTGAGCACATCCGCCAAGCAGCGGGCCAGCAGGGTTTTGCCGCTGCCCGTTGGCCCCACAAGAAGAATGTTGGACTTTTCCAGTTGGGTGCCGAGGACATGCTTCTCGTCCCCGTGTCCACCGGCCCAGGCCAGGCGCTTGTAGTGGTTGTAAACAGCCACGGAAAGGGCTTTCTTGGCCTCATTCTGTCCGATGACATAGGCATCCAGATGGGCCTTGATCTCCTGGGGCTTGGGGACACTCACCAGGGTGATGGGGGGGGCGTCACCCTGGGGGGCGGTTCCTGGCGGTGGTCCTGGTGTGGGCTTCAAGTAGCCACGGCTGGCGCCCGCAAGCCCAGCGAATTCCTCGTCCAGAATATCGTTGCAGAGATCAACGCATTCGTCACAGATGTAGACCCCAGGTCCGGCGATCAGCCGCCTGACTTTTTCCTGGGGCTTTCTGCAAAACGAGCACCGGAGCTGGACATCTGGCTTCATCACAATCCTCTGCTCCAGGGTATTGGCCCCCATTATCCGGCCTCCTGGCTGGTTTGGGAAGTGTTCAGAGCACCGCATCAATCAGCCCATAGTCACGGGCCTCTCCTGGAGAAAGGAAGTTGTCCCGATCCGTATCCTCCTCAATCTTGGCCAGGGGCTGGCCGGTATGGGCCATCAGCCGTTCATTGAGATACCCCTTGAGGTAGAGGATTTCTTTGGCTTGAATCTCAATATCCACCGCTTGTCCTTGGGCGCCGCCCAGGGGCTGGTGGATCATAATGCGGGCGCCTGGTGTGGCACGGCGCTTGCCCCTGGCTCCAGCGCTGAGCAGAAAGGCCCCCATGCTGGCAGCCAGGCCATAGCAGGTGGTGGCCACATCCGGCTTGACCAGGTTCATGGTGTCGTAAATACCCAGCCCTGCATAGACGCCGCCGCCGGGGGAGTTAATGTAAAGTTGAATATCCTTGTCGGGGTCCTCTGCTTCCAGATAAAGTAGTTGAGCAACAATATTGTTGGCAATCTCATCGTCGATCTGGTTAGCTAAAAAGATAATTCGGTCCCGAAGCAATCGGGAGTAAAGGTCAAAGAAGCGTTCACCCCGCCCCGACTGTTCCACCACGGTGGGTAAGGGGCTGGGGGCGTTGCCTGGCCCGACACGCTGGGACTGGGATGTGATCAAGGGTTGAGAATGCAGGGACTGAATCATGGTGGCGCTAAACTTGTTCATCCGTTGATTCTGTCAGGTCATTGGCCGGGGCGGGTCTGTTTGGGGCTTCTTCCCTCTCCTCCTCTGTGGTCGTGCGCACCTTGAAGGTGTTGTGCCTCTCCAGCCAGGCCAGGGCCTTCTCCCGCAGCAGACCTGTCTTCACAAAGACCCGCAGCTTGGCGGGGTCAAGCCTGCGGGCCTTCCTGGCTTTGAGTTGCCGGCGCAGGGCCTGAACTTTCACGTCCAGTTCAGTCTCCGCAACGATGATCTGCTCCTTCTTGGCCACGGTCTCAAGGGCAAGGTGGTGCTGGACACGGCACTGCGCCTCTTCCAGCTTGTCCTGCTCAAGCTGCGCCTGAGCTTTCTCATCGAGCGGGAGATCCTCCGGATCCACCCCCCGCGCCCTGAGTACGTCCTTGTAGTCCTCCATCACTGCTTCCATCTCCTGTTCCACCATGGATTGGGGCAGATCCACCTCCATGCCTTCACAGATAATCTCCAGGAGGGCATCCTGACGTTTCTCCTTGTTCCTCTTCCGGGCCTGGGTTTCAATGTCCTGGCCCAGGGCATCTTTCAATTCTGCCAGGGTGGCGAAGTGGCTCACCTTCTGGGCAAAGGCATCGTCCAGTTCCGGCATCTGACGGGCTTTCAATTCCCGCAGGGTGATGGTCCCACGGTCCGCCTTGTCGTTCTGGTCCCCCTCCTCCTGCTGGGCAGGGCTATCGGTCGTGTTGGGGAGCGCCTTGGTCTCCCCCACCGTCATGCCAATCACCAAGGGCACAAACATGGACAGGATCTCGTTCTCCTCCACCAGATCCACCTCCAACCGTGTGCCGGGCTCAGGGGATGCCTCCCCATCCGGTTCATCAGTCGACGGCGGCACCAACTCAACCACTGCCACATCCCCCGCTTCCGCCGTGATTCTTTCCAGGGGCACTGTGGTGCTGGCAGAGCGGCGCTGGCGCTGAAGCACAGTCTCCAACATGCCTTCAATGGAGGTTTCCTCCACCTCCACCTCCAGATCCCGATAGGCCTTCAACGTGGCCTTGGGACGCACATCCGCCTCCATATTCAAGGTGATCCCCTCACTGGGTTTGAACTGTTGGGCCAAGGCATCAAATGAATCCTGAAGCTGCAGCTTCCCCAGCAGATTCAGATCCTGATCATTGAGCACATCCTGGGCCGTGTCCTCCAGCAACTGCTCCAGGGCGGTGATCCACACCTGCCGGGACCCCAATTGTTGGAGCACCGCGGTTTTGGGAACCCGGCCCGGGCGAAAGCCGGGCAGCCGCACTGTGCGGCATAGTTGGCGCATGGCCTTGTCATAACTGCGCTGACAACGTTCAGCAGGGACAACCACCTCCAGAGCCAAGCGACTCTGGGGACGGGGAGACGTCTTGACCTGAAGGTCAGAGGCCATGGCGGGGAAGAGCACAACGGTGGGGGTGGCCTGATCTTAGGCAACCACCCTATGGGTGATGTCCAGTGGGGGATTAGGCTGGATTTCAGAAAGCCACGCTCCTCACCTCTTGAGCACTTGCCCTCCCACTGTTGCTGTGCTGGGCGCCACGGGCGCTGTGGGCCGTGAGTTGATTCTGCTGCTGGAGCAGCGGGATTTTCCCTTGGACAGCTTGAAACTGCTGGCCTCCCCCCGCTCTGCTGGCGCCCAGCTCAGCTTTCGTGGCGAGAATCTGACGGTCGAGGCGGTGTCCGGGGAGGCACTGGCTGGAGTTGATCTGGTGCTGGCCTCCGCGGGCGGCCCCATTTCCCGCCAGTGGGCCCCGGTCATGGGAGCCCATGGGACGCTACTGATTGACAACTCCAGCGCCTTTCGTCTCGATGCCCAAGTGCCACTGGTGGTGCCGGAGGTGAACCTGGCCACCGCCAGGCACCACCAGGGCATTATTGCCAATCCCAACTGCACCACCATCCTGCTGCTCCTGGCCTTGGCCCCCCTGCGTCGCCTGGCCCCCCTGCGCCGTGTGGTGGTCTCCACCTACCAGTCCGCCAGCGGCGCCGGCGCCCAGGCCATGGCGGAGTTGGAGGCCACAAGCCGGGATGTGCTGGATGGTCGACCACCTCAAAGCCATGTGCTGCCCCATTCCCTGGCCTTCAATCTCTTCCTCCACAACTCCCCCCTTGCCAGGAACGGGTACTGCGAGGAAGAACTCAAAATGCTGAGGGAGAGCCGCAAAATCCTGGCGCAGCCTGACCTGCGCCTCAGCGCCACCTGTGTCAGGGTGCCGGTTCTACGGGCCCATGCGGAGGCGGTCAATGTGGAATTTGACTGTCCTGTCCCGGTGGATGCCGCCCGCCAGTTGCTGGCGGAAGCCCCTGGCGTGATGCTGATTGACGACTGGGCCAGGAATCGCTTCCCCATGCCCAGCGACGTGACGGGGAATGACTCGGTGGCTGTGGGTCGCATCCGCCAGGATTTGAGCAATCCCAACGGTTTGGAGTTCTGGCTCTGCGGTGACCAGATCCGCAAAGGAGCAGCCCTCAATGCGGTGCAAATTGCCGAAGCCCTGGTGCACCAGGGCTGGCTCCAGACCCCACCTCCCAAGCCACTCAACCAAGACGCTCCCGTGCTGGAACCATGAACAGTCCCTCTTCAGCCCCACCCCCCTTTGGGCGCATCATTACCGCCATGGTGACCCCCTTTGATGGGGAAGGTGCCCTGGATCTGGCCACTGCAGCCCGACTGGCGGACCACTTGGTGAATACGGGCAGTGACGGGGTGCTGGTCTGCGGCACCACAGGAGAGTCCCCCACCCTCAGTTGGAAAGAGCAGGACGAACTGTTGCGGGAAGTGAAGACCGCCGTGGGCCCACGGGCCATGGTCCTGGCCGGGACGGGGAGCAATTGCACGGAGGAGGCTGTGGTCGCCAGCCGCCGGGCCTTGGCCCTGGGTGCGGATGGGGCCCTCCTGGTGGTCCCCTACTACAACAAGCCTCCCCAAGCCGGTCTGGAGGTCCATTTCCGCGCCATTGCAGAGGCGGTCCCCGATTTGCCGCTCATGCTCTACAATATCCCTAGTCGTACAGGCTGCTCTCTCCTTCCGGAGACTGTTGGCCGTCTGCTAAGTTGCAGCAACGTGCGGGCCTTCAAAGCTGCCAGCGGCACGGTGGAGGAGGTGACAAATTTGCGGGCTGCCTGTGGACCCTCCCTGGCAATTTACAGCGGTGACGACACCCTCACCCTGCCCATGCTCAGCCTTGGCGCCGTCGGTGTGGTGAGTGTGGTGAGTCATCTGGAAGGGTTGCGCCTCCGGGCCATGATCCAGAGCCACCTTGCCGGGCAGGCAGCAGCCGCCCTCGCCCAACATGACCAGCTTCTGCCCCTGATGCGTGCATTGTTCCTTCAGCCCAATCCCATACCCGTCAAAGCAGCGTTGAAACTACGAGGATGGTCCGTTGGCGCCCCACGGCTCCCCCTTGTTGCCGCAGACGCCCCCCTCAAAGCCCATCTCCATGATCTGATGCAGAGCCTGGAAGCTGCTTCGACTCCCGCTGGATAGACCCTTTTCCCATAGCTTCTTTTCCCATAGCTTCGCCCATGACTCAAACCCCGAACGGCTCGGTTGAGCCTCTGCGCATCATCCCCCTTGGCGGCCTCCATGAGATCGGGAAAAATACCTGTGTTTTTGAGTACGGGAACGAGTTGATGCTGGTGGATGCCGGCCTCTCCTTCCCCAGCGACGACATGCACGGGGTCAATGTGGTCATGCCCGATACCACCTATCTGCGCGAAAATGAACAGCGCATCCGGGGCATGATTGTCACCCACGGCCATGAGGATCACATTGGCGGCATCGCCCACCACCTGAAGCACTTCACCATTCCCATCATCTATGGTCCCCGCCTGGCCCTGTCTCTCCTGGACGGCAAGATGAAGGAGGCGGGAGTGGGTGATCGCACCAAAACCAAGACGGTGCGGCCCCGGGAAGTGGTCAAGGTGGGGAAGCACTTCAGTGTTGAGTTCATTCGCAACACCCATTCCATCGCGGACAGCTTCTCCCTGGCCATCACTACCCCGGTGGGCGTCATTGTTTTCACTGGGGACTTCAAGTTTGACCATACCCCTGTGGATGGGGAACGGTTTGATCTGCATCGCCTGGCCCAGTATGGGGAGAAGGGGGTTCTTTGTCTGTTCAGCGACTCCACCAATGCGGAGTTACCTGGCTTTACCCCACCGGAGCGGGCAGTATTCCCCAATCTGGATCGCCACATTGCCCAGGCTGAAGGTCGTGTCCTGGTGACCACCTTTGCCAGTTCGGTGCATCGGGTCAGCATGATCCTGGAGTTGGCCCTCAAGCATGGCCGCCGTGTCGGTCTTCTGGGACGTTCCATGCTCAACGTGATCGCCAAAGCTCGGGAGCTGGGCTACATTCGTTGTCCCGATGATCTCTTCCTCACCATGAGGCAGCTGCGGGATGTGCCGGACCGGGAGTTGCTCTTGCTCATGACCGGCAGCCAGGGGGAACACCTGGCCGCCTTGAGCCGAATTGCCCGGGCCGAACATCCCCATGTGCAACTCAAGACCACGGACACGGTGATCTTTTCCGCCAGCCCCATCCCTGGCAACACCATTTCCGTGGTGAATGTCATCGACCAGCTCATGATGCAGGGGGCCACAGTGATCTATGGCAAAGACAAGGGCATCCATGTGTCAGGTCATGGCTCCCAGGAAGACGAGAAGTTGATGCTTGCCCTCACCCGCCCCAAGTTTTTTGTTCCGGTCCATGGGGAACACCGCATGTTGGTACAACACTGCAAAACAGCCCAGTCCATGGGGATGCCGGCGGAGCGCATGTTGGTCATCGACAATGGTGACGTGGTGGAATTGACGCCGGAATCCATCTGCCGTGGTGAGCCGGTCAAGGCCGGCATTGAGCTTCTGGATAGCTCCCGCAAGGGGGTGATCAATACCCAGGTGTTGAAGGAGCGTCAGCAGTTGGCGGAGGATGGGGTCCTGGTTGTCCATGTGAGCATCACCAGCGGGGGCCACATGGGCGCACCGGCTCGGGTGACCCTCCGGGGTGTGGCCACCTCGCTTGCGCCGCAGCACTTTGCCAACTGGACCGACAATGAGGTCCAATGGGTATTGGACAACCGCTGGCAACAACTCTGCCGCGGTGGGGATGCGCTTCAAGACGTGGACTGGGTTGGCCTGCAGCAGGAGGTGGAGTTGGGGCTGCAGCGGCGGCTGCGGCGGGAGTTGGAAGTTGAGCCTTTGATCGTCGTGGTGGTGCAACCAGCTCCCAAGGGATCCACAGCCACCTATACAGCCCCCCCACCCCCCACCGAGGAGAAAGGCGTGATGGGTCGCCCCCATGGCGTTCGCCCACTGCAACGGAACAACAGCCCCAATGGCCAAAGCAAAAATCCGGCCCTCATGGATCGCCGTCGCTTGAGCACCAATGATTCCAATGGCGCCCTGGTGTCACGATCCACCTCACCATCCGCTGTGGCCAGCCCTGAGCTTGAGGTGGATACCAATGGGGTTCAGCCAACAGCGGCAGAGACAGAGCGTAAGCGCCGCAGTCGCAGTCGCGCCAGTACAGCCTGATGGTCGCTGCGGCTTTTCCTTTGTTGAGTTGATCCGGGAATCTCCACCTCTCTCTTTTTTCCCCTTGAATTTGACATCTGAATTGCTGTAGAGATTACACTGATCCCCAATCTCACCATAGAATTATTCTTTTCTAAGCATCACCTAGGGAAAGCCTGGAAAACCCCAAAGGGACCCCTGCTCCCCCCAAGTGGTCTGAGGATGGTTAGGCTGAGTGTGAATTGGGATGGAAAGGAAGGGTGGAGTGAAAGAGCAGCAGTTGGGGTTCAGCGACTGGGAGCGTAGCCGCGTGAGGAAGCAGGCCAGGAAGGAGAAGTTCCTCTATGAGATGGAGGCGGTGCTGCCCTTCTCAACCCTGGTAAAGGTGATGCAGCCTTTCTAACCGTAAGGGGGAAGGCCACCTTATCCTGGAGACCATACTAACCTCAATTCTGGATAAGATCAAGAGAAGGTTGTGATGGTGGGCATGGTGTTGGGGATGCCGATGTTGCCAATGTTGACCTTGGGTTGTGCCAGGGTGTAAGCCGCCAGGGATGAGAGAATGTGGAGGAGGGGGTTGTTGGGGGATCGGTGTCGGGTGTGCGCCAAGCCCATGCTGGACT
>JAJDUS010000142.1 GCA_022826535.1 Prochlorococcaceae cyanobacterium jk18x1bzbins.87 | reverse complement strand
CCCAGGGGATGAGGGCAATGCCCGGTTCAACTTGCCGCTGACCAGACCCTCCAGATCCAGGCCCACCGCCGTAAATCCCAAGGTGCGGAAATGGTCCACCAATTGGGAGCGGTCCACATGGCTCAGGAAATCGGCAATGGCCGCGGCAGGGATTTCAATCCGCGCCGTGGCGCCTTGGCTACGCACCCGCACCTGCCCATAACCACGGGCCAGGAGCCAGGCCTCTGCGGCCGCAACCCGCTCCAGACCCTTCGTCCCCGTGGGGGTGGTGGTGGTCAGGGCGTTGCCGTTGCTGTCCTCGATGTTCTGGCCGTTGACAAAGCTCAGCGTCACCGTACCGGTGAGACCAGCCAGGTCGCCGCCGCTGGCAGTCACATCGTAGGCATTGGTGCCATCGACCCCTGCCGCGGTCAGGCTGGAGGTGGTGCCGCTTATCTGGAAATCCGCTGCATCCACGTTCTGCACCGCCTCGTTGAACGTCACACGCCAAGTGAGGCTATCGGCAGCGGGAGGGGAAGAGGACAGTGTTTGCCGCGTGATGGAGGTGACACGCGGGGCGGTGTTATCCGTATCACGAGTCTGGGGTAAGGAAGGGGTTGACACAACCTAAAGCTTCTGGTAGCGCTTTGGCAAGGTTCCCTGTGGAAGTGATCAGCCGATGGCGCTGCTTGCCCCCTCGGTCCCCCTGGCCACAGGCTTTTGTTCCATGGGGGGCTGTCTCCGGCTCAATGCTTGGCCGGTGGTGGAAGCTGCAGCGCCTGAATCAGCAGGGCCTTGATCTCACCCATCTCTTTCCTGAACTCTTTCATTTCCCCCTTTACTTTACTTCATCAAATGCGCCTGTTCACCCTGTCCTTACTGGCCCTCATCTCATCCCACAGCGCCAGCCACCAGGGCGCTGGGCTGCAGCCAGTTGGCCAGGATCTCGAGAGGCAGGGAGAAACATCCATCAAGAAGCAGGCCGGTACCACATAGGGTCAGGAGTCACAATGTGAGGAATGATCCTCTCACTAGAGAGGGACCCCGAAGAGAGCATCAGGAGGATAGGTGATGGCCCAGTTGTTGGGGCTCAGTGCGGAGAAGGTTGATGGCATCCGTCCCTTGTTTCCCAAGGAACGGGGTGGGAAGCGAGTGGATGACAGGAAGGTGCTGCGGTGGGTGGATGCCCCGGCGGCCGATGGTCCCCACAAAACCCTCTATAACCGTTGCCGCCCCTGGTAAGACAAGGGTGTTTTTGATCTGATCTTTTCTGAGTTGTCAGCATCCGACTCCGTAGAGCCGCCTGATGCCCCAGAGCCAGCAGTCCTGATGATTGACGCCACTGACGTCAAAGCCCATCCCACGGCGCCCAGCCTCAACACGGGGGTGCCCCCCCCGCCTGATTGGTCGCACCGAGAGGTGCATGACCAGCAAGCTCCATGGGGTCTGCGACAGCAAAGGTGGTCCCCTGCGGCTTCACCTGAGCGAGGGGCAATGCAGTGACTTCACTGCTGCTGATGTGCTGCTCGAGGACCTGCCGCCTGTGGCCGCGGTGATTGGGGATCAAGGGTATGACAGCAACAAAATTCGTAAGATGCTGGCCCAGCAGGGCATCCCGCCTTGTATCCCGCTCCGCCACTGCCGCAAGAAGCCAGTCCATTACAGCAAGAGGCTGGATCGCAAGGGTCACAAAATCGAGAATCTTTTTTCCCGACAGAAGGACTGGCGGCCTGCAAGCCGCTACGACCGCTGCCCACGTCTTCCGTTCTGCCATCCTCCTGGCCGCCACTGTCCTCTTCTGGTGATGAGTCCTGACCCTATGGACACCCTAGAAAACTTCAAAGCGCTTTCACAGAAGACTCTCACTCCCTTCTTACAGCAAGGGAACCTCTGAATAAGCCCATAGAGGTTGACCATACAAGATGTTACGTTATGATGAGTGGGATATACCTCTCAAAAGTGGCCAATCGTCGTCAAAAGTGGTGCTGAATGGTCAGCTTTTTTCCTGATTGTCGGCAATCAGACACAGCTATCCTGTGAACATCACACCATACAGGATTCTGCCCGCAGCAGATTGGCAAACCCAAGCAGCAGGGCCAAACGATTCTCGTTCTTTGCCAAGCTACGGTAGCGCACCTTGCCGTAGCCAAACATTTGCTTCACATAGAAAAACATGTGCTCCACCTTGGCCCTCACGCTGGACTTGCACGCTTCCATCAGCCGCTCCGGTCCATCTCTGGCTAATCTCCTGCGCCGTGACGGACCCATGGCAATGTGCCATGCCACCTGGCGATCCTTATGGGCCTCACGCTTCTCCATTCCACGGTGCCCTGCATCTCCCCAGACACGGACTTCCTCTCCGTGGAGTAACTTTTCTGATGCTGTCAGGTCATGCATCTTGGCAGAGGTTGTCACCAGGCTATGGACCAGGCCATTTTGATCATCCACTCCCACATGGAGCTTCATGCCGAAGTGCCACTGGTTCCCCTTCCGGGTCTGCTTCATCTCCGGGTCACGTTCTCTTTTCCGGTTCTTTGTCGAGGCGGGCGCTTCAATGATGCTGGCATCTATGATCGTCCCTTCCTTGAGCATCAGACCTGCTCCTGCCAGATGGTCCCAAGGCTTTTGAAAAGTCAGGACTGAGCCAGAAAGAAATTTCCCAGTGCTTCCTTGGAGTCGCTTATGTATATTCTTCTATGCTCGTCGGTCCAAGCAAAAAGGCCCACCACCGCCAGGGACCGCTCCACCAACCAACAGGCCCACAAGACCAGGCTTCCAATTGAACCGATGAGCATAGAATATACAGAGGACCAAGGACCTTGTTTTTGTCCGGTTTCTGCCAGGGCGAGCCTCCCGGTGGCAGAACTTGTCTACCCTGAATTCCAGATGAAACCACTTATCGTGGCATGACCCACCCCTGCGGCCTGTTTTGGGATGTGGACGGCACCATGGCGGAAACCGAAGGGGACGGTCACCGACAGGCGTTCAATGCTGCTTTTGCGGAACGGGGCTTGCCTTGGCGCTGGTCGATGGAGCGTTATGGGCACTTGCTGCAGATTACCGGAGGGGAGGAGCGTCTTCGCCACTGGCTGGCCACGGCGCCCCCTGGGGTCCCTGGGGATCAGGCCGGCCAATGGGCCATGGCGGCAGAACTTCAGGAGCGCAAGCAGGTGCATTATGGGCGCATTGTTTCCGCTGGCGGCCTGGCGCCACGGCCAGGGGTTGTGCGCTTGATGCAAACCGCCGCCGCGGCAGGTTGGCAACAGTGGATTGTGACCACCAGCCGCCGCCGGGCGGTAGGGGCGTTGCTGCGCACCCAACCCTTCCAGTCCCTGGCCTACGTCTTTCAGGGTTGGGTCTGTGGCGAGGATGTGACCCGCAAGAAGCCGGATCCCCAGGCCTATGCCATGGCCTTACGCCAATCGGGGCTGGCGGCCTGCCAGGTGGTGGCGCTTGAGGATTCCCACCATGGCCTGGCGGCGGCCTGTCGTGCTGGGCTACGGTGCTTGGTGACCCCCAGCAGTGTCACCCGGAACCAGGTTTTCACCGGGGCCGCGGCGGTCGTGGATCACCTGGGTGATGGGCCGCGGCAGCCCGCTACCGTTTTGGCGGGGCCGTCCCTGGGGTTCCAGCCCCAGCCCCATGTGACTCTTCCCTACCTGCGAGGGCTCCTTCAAGGGGTCCACCCCCTGTCAGTCCCACCCCGCCCCAGACCCTGAGCCCACAACACACCCGCCTTCAGAATGCTTCCGCCGGTGTTGGCCGCTGGCTGCTGGACCTGCTGCAGACCCCATGGCGTCGCAGGGTCATCCTGATTCTCGGCCTCACCGGTGGTTTTTTACTGGGCCAGATCGGGATTCCCCTCCTCAGACAACTGCTGCCGTTCCGTGACTTGGGGGCCTTGCTGATCCTGGTGGCCTCCGAGGGTCTTGTGCGTTTACGCAGCTTGGGGGGCACTGGCGCGAATCCTTCCCTGGTGCGGCAAACTGTGGACAACCTCCGTATTGGCTTCGTCTTCTCCCTTGTTCTGGAGGCTTTCAAGTTGGGGTCCTGAACTGGTGTCCATGTCTTGCCCAGGCCCGGTCTTCCAGGTTGATGGCAGCCTGAACCTGCAGGCGGTGCTGGATGGGCCCCTGCAACGCAGCCGCCTGGCCCGCCAGTTGTCCTGCCAAAAGGGCTGGCGGGCCCTGCTGGATCTGGATGCCGGGGCCGTCACGGCATGGCTGGATCAGCAACTCCACCTGTTGGGTGCAGCAACCACCGTGGAGACTCTGGCCGCAATCCCACACCATCCCAGTGTTCTCTGGGGACTGTGGCTCCCCATGATGCATCTCATGGGGAGGGTGCAACGGACAACGCCACGGCCCCAAATTGGCCTAGCCGGTGTGCCGGGTACCGGGAAAACCACCCTGGGACAAGCCATGGCAGTGCTGGGCCAGGCCCATGGCTTGTCCCCCATTGTGGCCTCCATTGATGACTACTACCTGCCCCTGCCGACACGGGCCGTGGCCATGGCGGCCAATCCCTTCGCCGTTGACCGTGGTCCCCCTGGCAGCCATGATCTGAGGTGGCTTAACCACTCCCTGGATGACTTCACCGCCACTGGGCAGTGCTGGATTCCCCGCTTTGATAAGGGCCTGGCCGGTGGTCGGGGGGACCGCAGTGGCAGGGTGCAACACAGGGGGGACGTGTTTCTGCTGGAGGGCTGGATGGTGGGGGCCCGACCGTTTCAAATGGGGCCGGATGATCCCCATCCTGGCGCATCCCCAGCGGAGCGGGCTTGGTGTGCCCGTTGCAGTGCTGTGCTGACGGAGTATACCACCACATGGGGGCGGCTTCATGGACTGGTGCTGGTGGTTCCCCAGCAGTGGCGCCACAGCCTGCGGTGGCGGCTCCAGGCCGAGGCGCGGCAACGTCGCAGCGGCAGGGGCGCCCTTAGTGGCGCGCAACTGGAGCGGCTGCTGCGCTGTTTCTGGGCCTCGGTTCCCCCCCATCGCGCCCTGGAACCTGCCCAGACCCCGGCCCATGGAGCCCCCCCCGTGATGATGATGGCCACCCTGGATGGCCGGCGCCGTGTGGTGGACGTGGGGCCACCTGGAACCATCAACTGGCCCGGCCCGGCTCAGCTTTCCCCTTCTCCCTCCTCATCCTCATCCCCCATGGGGTAGTGAAAGCCCCTGGCGCGCCCACTGAGGACGGCTTTCCCCAAGGACATGGCCCGCTGGGCAGCCAGGTGGGCCTTGCGGTTCCACGTGGCGCGGCGCTGATTCCGCTTCTGGTTGGAGGTTTTCTTCTTGGGGACAGCCATTGGATCGCAAGAACACAGAACTATGAGCCTTCCATTCTTGCCATGGCCTGGGACCACGTCAAACCATCGGGCGGGGCCATCTGGCTACAGTTGCGCCAAGAAGGGAACACTCCGTGGCAAATCAGAGCCACATCACCATTTTTGCGCCAGCGCTGAGCCAACCAGCAGGGGAGCCGCTCAGTTATGGCGGTCTTGTGGAGGCCATCCGCAATGGTGAGGCCCAGGAGTTGCTTTGGGATCCCGATCTGCGCAAGGTACGGGTCACCTTGCTGGGTGGTCGCCAGAGCGTGGTGGATGTGTTTCCCGAGAATCCTGTGCTGATTCAGGAGGCAGATGCCGCCGGGATTCCCCTCACCATTCAGGACAGCCGTCAGCAACAGGCCCTCACGGGGTTGATGGGCAATCTGCTCCTGGTGGTTCTGATCCTGGTGGGGCTGGCCTTCCTGCTGCGACGCTCCGCCAAGGCCGCCAACCGGGCCCTGGGTTTTGGCCGCAGCAAACCCCGCCTGCGCGCTGAAAACGATATCAAGGTCTGTTTTGAAGACGTGGCGGGGATCAATGAAGCCAAAAACGAACTCCAGGAGGTGGTGGCCTTTCTCAAACAGCCTGATCGGTTCACCAGCATTGGCGCCCGGATTCCCCGTGGCGTGCTGCTGGTGGGGCCGCCGGGAACCGGCAAAACCTTGTTGGCTCGTGCCGTGGCGGGGGAAGCGGGGGTGCATTTTTTCTCCATCTCCGCCAGTGAGTTTGTGGAGTTGTTTGTGGGTGTGGGGGCCAGCCGGGTGCGGAATCTGTTCCGCCAGGCCAAGGAGAAAGCCCCCTGCATTGTGTTCATTGATGAGATTGACGCCGTGGGGCGCCAGCGGGGCGCAGGCATTGGCGGCGGCAACGATGAGCGGGAGCAGACCCTCAACCAGCTGCTCACGGAAATGGATGGGTTTGAAGACAATTCCGGCGTGATCCTGCTGGCGGCCACCAACCGCCCCGACGTGCTGGATACAGCCCTCCTGCGACCGGGGCGCTTTGATCGGCGGGTGCTGGTGGATTTGCCGGACCGCCATGGGCGGGAGGCCATTCTCAATGTCCATGCCCGCACCCGGCCCATCAGCCCGGAGGTGGACCTGGCCACATGGGCCCGCCGCACCCCCGGCTTCTCCGGAGCCGATCTGGCCAACCTGTTGAATGAGGCGGCCATTCTCACAGCCCGGTCGCAGAAGCAGTGCATTCAGGACAACCACATCATGGGTGCCCTGGAGCGGGTCACCATGGGGCTGCCCGCCGCGCCCCTCCAGGACAGTGGCAAAAAGCGGCTCATTGCCTACCATGAGGTGGGCCATGCCCTGCTGGCCACCCTGCTGGACCGGGCGGATGATCTGGACAAGGTGACCCTGTTGCCCCGCAGTGGTGGGGTGGGTGGCTTTACCCGCTTCATCCCGGACGAGATGGTGGTGGATTCCGGTCTTGTCACCCGGGCTCGGCTCCAGGCCCAGATGGTGGTGAGCATGGGTGGCCGTGCCGCGGAGCTGGTGGTCTTTGGAAAGCAGGAGATTACCCAAGGGGCCAGCAGCGATATTGAGGCCGTCACCACCACGGCCCGGGAGATGGTGACCCGCTATGGCTTCTCATCCCTGGGACCGGTGGCCTGGGAAGGGGACCAGGCGGAGGTGTTCATCGGCCGGGATTGGCTTCAACAGCGCCCCACCTATTCAAAAGACACGGCAAAAGCCTTGGATGAGGAGGTGCAGCAACTGGCCAAACAAGCTCTCGCCAAGGCCTGTGACCTGCTGTCCCGGCACCGCCCCCTGATGGACCAGTTGACCGATGAGCTCATTGAGCAGGAAACCATTACCGGGGATCAGTTCCGGGCCATTGTGGATCGGTACCAGCGGCAGACGGCCCCACCGGATCATCATGTGGGGACTGGTCAAACCACGGCTGTGAATTGCCTCAAGGCGTCACCCAGGCCTCACCCCGCAAGCGAAGGTGCTGGGGGTGGGGGGTAATTTTCAAGTCATGGATGCGAATGGCCGGGTCCAGGGGAATGGTGGCGGGTCGATCCGGCGCCTCTTCCCCATGAACGGTAATCCCATGGTCCACTGCCCTCAGTTGCAACAGCAGTGGCGGGATTTGGGTCTGGTGGGCAGGGGGCAGGAGTCGGAGACCTGCTCCTGTCATCTCAAGCCGCCAGCCGCGGCAGTCCCCAGGGGCCAGGCCACGGAAATGGGCCAATAGGGCTACCCCCATGGGGATCTCCCCCTCCCCCTCCCCCAACACCATGTGCTGGAGGTCCGCAGCGGAACACCACAACTCCAGCCGGACAACCAGGGGCCCAACCAGGGGGATGGGCTGGCCAGGGCGGAGGCGATCCAGATTCAGGTGCAGATGGCGGCAGGTGATGATGGCCTGATGGAACCGGAGCGCCCCCCAGACAATGCCCCGGGCCTGGAGACAGGCTGCCTCCAAACGCCCCTGCAACAGCCCCTCTGGCATTCCCTCCAACTCCAGATGCAGGTGATCCACAGACTCACATTGACTCCGCAGCCAGCGCTGGAGACCATGGCGCACCAGGCCCAGGATGGGGTTGACCATCACCTGCCTTGTCCTAGCCTCGTGGCTGCACCGGCTGGGGAATCCGGGGCTGAGCGCAAAAGCGCAAAGCCTCCTCCAGCTGTTTGGGTGTTACCCCAAAGGGCAGGTGATGCAGGTCAGAGCCCTCCCGACAGGTGAAACGGCACACCACCTCCAACCGGGCAGCATCCAGATCCCTGAGGCCCAGCTCCGCCAGGCTTGTGGGCAGGCCCAGCTTGCCATACATGTGCAGAAGCTGGTCCCGGGCCACAGCCGCCAGGGGTTGGCCGCCAACCACCTCCTCCAGGCGCAGTTGCACCAGGATGCCCACGGCCACCTTCTCCCCATGGAGCCAGTGGCGACAGGGGGCCAGTTGGGTGAGGCCATTGTGAACCGCGTGGGCCGCCGCGGTGCGGCAGCGGGCCCCCCCGAGGCCACCGATGACCCCTGCCGTGAGGCCACAACTCTCTGCCACCCGCCTCCAAGCCGCACCACCAGGATGGCCAAGGGCCTCTTCCCCCTCCAGCAGCAGTTGGTCCCGCAACAGCCTGGCCTGCTCCACCGCCTGGCGCACCAGCCCATCCTGACTCCGGCCACTGCTGAGGGATGCCTCATACCACTTGGCCATGGCGTCTGCGATGCCACTGGCCATGGTGCGTGCTGGGGCAGTGGCAATGAGTTGATAGTCAAAGACCAGCAACTCCGGGCAGTGGTCCAAGGACACGTCCTCAATAAACGCCCCGGCTTCGCTGTAGACATTGGCCAGGGCAGTCCATCCGGCACAGGTGGCGGCACTACTGGGAACCGCAACGCAAGGCAGTCCACAGCGGTGGGCCAGCAATTTCCCGGCATCCAGCACCTTGCCGCCACCGAGGGCGATCACACCATCAGCCTGAAGTTGACGGATGGTTGTCTCCAGCCGCAGCAGATCCTGATCACAACAATCATGGTGCAGCAGCACCTGCTGAGATTCAGGAAGCTGGAGTTGGCGGGCCAAAGCCTGACGGTGGAGGGCCGTTGCGGGGGAGCGCCCCAGCAGCACCGGACGCCGTGTCAAGGCGCGCAAGGAAGACAGGGCCGCCTGGAGTGCGCCGGGGCCCCGCACCACCCGTTGTGGTGCAAGGGCATGGACAGCGATCTGGTCAATAGATCCAGCCACAGCAGGGGTGAATGGGGAGAGATTTGCCATGGCAAGGCCTGAACGGGACCCTAGAGGCTGGCCACTGAGGTTTGTTTTGCCTCAGGGAGGGACTCTTCATCAGCTGGGCCACTCTGGCGGCGGATGACCACTTTTTTCTGCTCATCAATATCCACCAGGGCATGGTCCCCCTCCTTGATGGTCCCATTCAGAAACTCTTCCGCCAGACTGTCCTCCAGCAGGCGCATCACAGCACGGCGCAAGGGGCGTGCCCCATAGGAGGGATTATACCCTTCCTCCACCAGGCGATTCTGGAAGGACTCTGTGACGGAGAGGGTAATATCCTTCTCCCGGATGCGCTCAAACACCTCCTTGAGCATGATGGCGGCAATCTGCTTCACTTCGGCCCGGGTGAGCTGACGGAATACAATGACCTCATCAAGGCGATTCAGGAACTCCGGACGGAAATAGTTTTTGAGTTCCTCATTCACAAGAGAGCGAATCCGCGTGTAGCGGGCCTCCTCTTCGTTGTCTTCGGAGAATTCAAATCCCAAGCCGCCGCCACCCTTTTCAATGACCTTCGAGCCGATGTTGGAGGTCATGATTACCAGGGTGTTCTTGAAGTTGACTTTGCGACCCTTGGAATCTGTCAGATGGCCATCTTCCAGGAGTTGTAATAGCAAGTTGAAGATATCCGGATGGGCTTTCTCAATCTCATCAAACAGAATGACCGTGTAGGGGCGCCGCCGCACCGCTTCGGTCAGTTGGCCTCCTTCATTGAAACCCACATAGCCTGGTGGCGAGCCAATGAGTTTGCTGACTGTGTGGCGCTCCATATATTCAGACATGTCCACACGAATCATGGCTTCCTCGCTACCGAAGAAGTAGGTGGCCAGCGCTTTGGTGAGTTCGGTTTTGCCCACGCCGGTGGGGCCGGAAAAGATAAAGCTGGCAATGGGGCGATTGGGGTTTTTGAGTCCAACCCGGGCCCGGCGGATGGCTTTTGCCACCGCTTTCACCGCCTCATCCTGGCCAATGAGGCGCTGGTGCAAGGTGTCTTCAATATTGAGGAGCTTCACGGACTCCTTCTCCGTAAGCTTCTGCACAGGAACGCCGGTCCATGAGGCCACAATGGCGGCGATGTCCTCTTCCGTGACCAGGGGGGAACCATCAGCCCCAAAGCTGGTCTCAGCATTCCCTGTATTGGTCTCCGTGGCGGTGGTCTCCGTCTGGTTGCGGCTCCCTTGAATGATGTCGCGAATCTGCTGCTTCAGTTCCACCTCCTGATCCCGCAATTGACCAGCCTTGGCGAAATCCTGATCCCGTACGGCTTCATCCTTCTGGGCCAGCACCTGACGCAGTTGTCGATCCAGCTCCCGCGCCGCAGTGGGCAGCTTGGAATTCAGCAGGCGCACCCGACTGCCCGCCTCATCAATCAGGTCAATGGCTTTATCCGGCAGATAGCGGTCGCTGATGTAGCGGTCCCCCAGATTGGCTGCCGCCGCCAGGGCTTCATCGGTGATTTTGAGATTATGGTGCTGCTCATAACGCTCCCGCAGTCCGTAGAGGATGGTGATGGTGTCCGCCACGGAGGGCTCCCCAATGGTGACCGGCTGGAAGCGGCGCTCCAAGGCGGCGTCCCGCTCAATGTGCTTACGGTATTCGTCCAGGGTGGTGGCGCCAATACATTGCAACTCACCACGGGCCAAGGCGGGCTTGAGGATATTGGCTGCGTCGATCGCCCCCTCTGCTGCGCCTGCGCCAATGAGGGTATGTACCTCGTCAATGACCAGGATCACATTTCCAGCGCTGCGGATTTCCTCCATGATCTTTTTGAGGCGCTCCTCGAATTCACCACGGTACTTGGTGCCGGCCACCAGCAGGCCAATGTCCAGGGTGAGCACCCGCTTCCCCTCCAGGATGCCGGGAATTTCCCCACTGGCGATGCGCTGGGCCAAACCCTCGGCAATGGCTGTTTTGCCCACACCGGGCTCACCCACCAGCACGGGATTGTTTTTGGTGCGCCGCACCAGGATCTGAATAACCCGATCAATCTCCTGCTGGCGCCCCACCACGGGATCCAGCTTGCCGTTGCTGGCCAGTTGGGTCAGGTTACTGCCGAACTCGTCCAGGGTGGGGGTCTTGTTGCTGCCTTTTCCGCCGCCACTGGTGACCTCGGCCGTTTCTCCCAACATGCGAATGACCTGGGTCCGCACCTTGGCCAGGTCCACCCCCAGGTTCTCCAGCACCCGGGCCGCCACCCCTTCCCCCTCCCGGATCAACCCCAACAGCAGGTGTTCCGTGCCGATGTAGTTATGGCCCAGTTGGCGCGCTTCCTCCAGGGAGAGTTCCAACACCCGTTTGGCGCGGGGGGTAAAGGGAATTTCAACGGCCACAAAGCCGGAGCCGCGACCGATGACCTTCTCCACCTCCACCCGTGCGTCCTTGAGGGTGACCCCCATGGACTTGAGCACCTTGGCCGCCACACCCGTTGCTTCCCCGATGAGACCCAGGAGGATTTGCTCTGTGCCAACGAAGTTGTGCCCAAGGCGGCGCGCCTCCTCTTGGGCAACCATGATGACCTTGATGGCTTTTTCCGTGAACCGCTCGAACATCCGTCACAGGGACCTTGTTATTGAAAGCTACCAGGACCAGGCAGCCATTGGGTTGCCCGGGGGGTTAAAGCCATGACCAGATAACCGGCCCTGCCGATTTTGTCCCGGTCCGGATGTCCTGGATTTCCATTCAAGCTTTCCATTGTCGCCATGTCTTCGCCACACTTTTGCCCCTATGAGGGGGATGTTGATGCCCAGAGCCCCAACCGCAATCTGGCGCCCCTGACCGCTGCCGTTGATCCGGAGCGTCAACTGTGGGTGGGTGGTTGCCGCCTGGCTGATTTGAAGGCCCACTATGGCACACCCCTCTATGTGCTGGATGAAACCACCTTGCGGGCCAGCTGCCAAGCCTATTGCCGTGCCCTGGCGCGCCACTACCCTGGCGAATCTCTTGTGCTTTACGCCTCCAAGGCCCATAGCAGTCTGGCCATGGCGGCTCTGATGGCCAGCGAGGGGTTGGGGCTGGATGCGGTCTCGGGGGGGGAATTGCTCACGGCCATTGCCGGGGGTATGGATCCCCGGAACATTGTCCTCCATGGCAACAACAAGTCCTGGGTCGAGTTGGAGTTGGCCCTGGAACACGGCGTGACCGTGGTGCTGGATAACTGGTGGGAGCTGGAGCGCCTGGAGCGCCTCTGTGGCCAGCGGGAACAACGGGTGCGGCTATTGATCCGTTTCACGCCGGGAATCGAGTGTCATACCCATGAGTACATTCGCACCGGCCATCTGGACAGCAAGTTCGGCTTTGATCCGGAGGAGCTGGATCCGGTGCTCCGGCGGCTGGCCATGGCGCCATGGGCGAAGGTGGCTGGGCTCCATGCCCATATTGGCTCCCAGATTTTTGCGTTGCAGCCCCATGAAGACTTGGCGGCAGTCATGGTGAAGGCCCTGGGCCGGGCCCGGGCCCTGGGGCATGACCCCAAGGATTTGAATGTGGGGGGCGGCCTGGGGGTGCGCTATGTGGCCAGTGACGATCCCCCCACCATTGCCGCCTGGGTCCGGACCGTGAGCGCCGCTGTGGCAGCCGCCTGTCACCAGCAGGACCAACCCCTTCCCCGTCTGCTCTGTGAACCGGGCCGCTCCCTTGTAGCCACGGCGGGGCTGACCCTGTATCAGGTGGGCAGCCGTAAGGAGATCCCCGGGGTGCGCACCTACGTTGCCGTGGATGGGGGCATGAGCGACAATCCCCGTCCCATCACCTACCAATCCCGCTATACCGCCTGTCTACCCCAGCGCTGCCGGGACACAGCCACAGAGACCGTCACCGTGGCGGGCAAGCACTGCGAATCCGGGGATGTGCTGCTGCACAACATCCCCTTCCCCCCTGTGGCCAGTGGGGATCTGCTGGTGGTCTTCGCCACAGGGGCCTACAACGCCTCCATGGCCTCCAATTACAACCGCATCCCCCGGCCCGCGGCGGTGCTGGTGCATGGGGGGCAGGCCGAACTGGTGCAGCGCCGGGAAAGCAATCAGGATCTTTTGCGCTGGGATCTTTTGCCGGAGCACCTGCGCCAGTGCGGCCCTGTCCCAATAAGGTAGAGTCAGTTTGTTGCAGGCGCGGCATGGTCTCGTGGCTCCTGCTGGCCCTTGACATTCTGCTGGCGTGCCTCCTTGGCTTTCTGGTGCTGAACAGAGCCAGAGGACGTGGACGACGCACACAGGGCTTGATCAGGGGCTACCTGCTCCTGGTGATCGTGGGTTGGCTGGTGCAGCAGCGCCAGTCCCCCCTTCCCCTCACCGACAGGCTCATTCAGGCCATGGTGTTGGTCTGTGGTCTGGCCCTTGCGTTCCTGTTGCAGTCGGATCTGCGTCGTTTTCTGGACCTCCTGGGCAGTGGCCGCTGGGGCCAACTCCTCGGGCGAGACCGCAAGAGCTTTCACAATAAGGACGCCGTAAACGTGATCGGCGAGGCTGCAGGACGCATGTCTCAAAATCGACGGGGTGCCTTGATCCTTGTGGACCTGGGTAGTGATCTGCAAGATGATGATTTTCTCACCCCTGGCGTTCCCATGGATGCCATCCTCTCCATCGACCTGCTGCTCAACGTTTTTTCCGTCAACTCCCCACTCCATGATGGTGCTGTGCTGGTGCGGGGTGAGCGGATTGTCTCGGCTGGGGTCATCCTGCCCCTGGCGCGGCAAAGGGCCAGCCGCTTTGGCACCCGCCACCTGGCTGCAGTGGGCATTACCGAGCGTTTTGACCAATGCCTCTGTGTGGTGGTCTCGGAAGAAACCGGGACCATTTCCCTGGCGGAGCGGGGACACCTGGAACGCCCCATCACCAGCAGCCACTTGAAAGAACTCTTGGGGGCTGCCATGGAGAGTGTGGATTGGGACCCGATTGAATCCACAGCAGCCCGACGCCCCTCCCAAGCTTCCTGAATGCAACCCGTCAATGCTCACACTGGGGACACCAATCCGTTGATGGCGCTTCCGGGCGATCTGGATGCCACGCGCCTGCCCCGGCATTTGGCGGTGATCATGGATGGCAATGGCCGCTGGGCCCAACAACGCCATCTTCCCCGGGTGCGGGGTCACCAGATGGGGGTACAGGCGTTGAAGCGTCTACTGCAACTCTGTGGCCATTGGGGCATTCCAGCCCTCACCACCTATGCCTTTTCCACAGAAAACTGGCAGCGCCCTGATGAGGAGGTGAATTTTCTCATGGCCCTGTTTGAACAAGTGCTCAAACAGGAACTGAACGAACTGGATGAAGCCCAGGTGCGCCTCCGCTTCCTGGGGAATCTGGATGCGCTGCCCTTGGGCCTGCAGGAGCACATCGCCCAGGCCACCGCCCGAACCGCACGCCACGACAGGGTCCATCTGAATGTATGCGCCAACTATGGGGGGCGCCATGAACTGGTGCAGGTGGCCCGGCGCCTGGCGCAGGATGTGCGGCAAGGAATCCTGGACCCCCATGAAATCACTGAGGCCCGTTTTGCCAAACTGCTGCTCACGGCTGGTGATCCCGATCCGGACCTGTTGATTCGCACCAGTGGGGAGTTTCGGATCAGTAATTTTCTATTGTGGCAACTGGCCTATGCCGAGATTCACATCACCGACGTGCTTTGGCCCGACTTTGACCAGGCGGCCCTGGCCACCGCCCTAAGGGATTTTCAACAACGTCAGCGCCGCTATGGTGCCGTGCGCCCCTCTCCGGGAGGATCGTAGGGGTCATGGGGGCAAGCGGCCCCCCCATGGGGGGCCGGAGCCAAGGGGCTCCCGGAAAAGACTGGAAAACTCACCACGCCCATTCAGACTGCTTAAGAAGCCCTTGCGGGCGTGGCGTGGGAGTCTGCTGTGGACCCAGTTTGAGGGTTGCCAGACCTTGCTTTGCTCTGGAGAAGAAAAGTGCAGGGTTTGTACGCTGATCTCTGAAATTTGATATATGTTAATATTCGTGCATAAAATCTATGACTCACCGTAGAATTTTACTCAGACTTCTTCAGATATGCTACACCAGATGAGATGAGGAAGTCGATCAAAAATAATCCTTAATTGGACATCGAGCAACGAGATGGGGATGGATTGAACCCCTTGCACGGGGCGGCAAGGTGGAGCAAATTCCCTGGTGTGGTTAAGGAACCTCTGAATAAGTCTCCTTAGGGTCTGATGAGCTTTTGGGGAGCCCTGTGAAGGCAGGGGAAGTGAGAGTCTGGTGGTGGATGACTCCCATTTGTTCAGAGGTGCCTTAAGGAAAGCCTGGAAAACCCCAAAGCGCCTTCACAGAAGACTCTCACTCCTCTCTTACAGCAAGGCTTTTCAAAAGCCAGGACTGAGCCAGAAAGGGGTTTCCCCGTACTTCCTTAGGGTCAGGACCCATAATGTGGGGAGATGGGTGATGGCCCAGTTGTTGGGGCTCAGCGCGGGGCAGGTTGATGGCATCCGCCCCTTGTTCCCCAAGGAACGTGGCGGGAAGCGGGTGAATGACAGGAGGGTGTTGAGCGGCATTATCCCTGTCATTCAGAAGGGTCTGCGCTGGGTGGATGCCCCTGCTGCCGATGGCCCCCACAAAACCCTCTACAACCGTTTGCCGCAGAGCCAGAGGTGCTGA
>JAJDUS010000066.1 GCA_022826535.1 Prochlorococcaceae cyanobacterium jk18x1bzbins.87 | reverse complement strand
CCGTTGCACCCCCAGGATGAAGCCAAAGGCTTCCACATGGCCGGGCAGCTCAGCCAGGGGGAAGGCCACGGTGTCCCCCTCGTCCAGATCGTAGAGTTGGAACGTCTGGAAATCGCTCACCAGCAGATAGCGGGGCCGCTCTCGCTCCGGCAGGGCGTCCACGTACTCCCCGGCCTGGGCATAGGCGGCCCTCAGGTCCCGCCCGGCGCTTTTCTGTTCCACCAGCAACACACCGGGCCAGAACAGATCGATGAAGCCGGAGCGGTGATCCAGCTTGGCCACGTGGGCTTCATAGCGGGCCACGCTGCGCCGCTTCACCCCGAACACCTGGAAGAAGGCGTTATAGAAGCTCTGGGTCTCCCCTTTCTCGTAGGCTGCAGCTTTCCACTCCTCGGCAAATGCCGCAGCGCGGGCGCGCACTTCGTTCCAGGAGAGGCGCATCACAGGCCCCCAAGCAGAGCAGCTTTCCTTGGCGGTGCAATCTGCAGATCCGCCTGCCTATCAGCCCTCCAGACAGTGGTGAAAACAATGATCAAGCCTGACCTCCGCTGCTCATTCATTCGGGTAGGGGCCAAGGAATCTTACCCCGTTAAAATGAATCAGATGAGAGGGTGCATCAGCCACCCATACCTCAGTTTCCCAGGCGATTTCCCTAAGGTAGCGTCCCATGGTGGCCCGGTTGGGAAAGGCGGTCACATAGACCAGCCCAGCCGTTGATCCGGCAAACAGCTCAGCGAGTTCGGTGTGTCTTTTCCCATCAACCGGCCCGTGGCTGGTGACAGATTCCACCAAAAGCAACCAGTTTTTTGCGGTGTAGTGGAACACCACATCAGGCATTTTACTGTGGAAATCCACGTAGACACCCAGCCTAGGCAGAAGCGTGTTGTTGAAATAAGCCAACTTGTCTCCCGTGTCACCTGCATAGACCAACACACAATCCGGGGTGAAGCGGGGGGCGAAGTCCTCGATGATGGCCCGGATCAATACGCTGTGCTCGCCAGGGCTAAAGGTGATGACTTTGCCCGGTGCAATTTGAACCGGGATGCGATTCTGCTCCCGTTCCTTGGCGTAACGAACAACCAGTGTTTCGCGCTGAGCCAGATCGGCGGCGAGGTTGTCATCCCATGATGAGGTGTCGAATTTACAAAGCAAGTTCAGTGTTGCAGGTTCGATCTGATAGACCGTCCTCAGACTATTCACTGGACGGTCCGGTTTGTCTGGATTACACAGGACCAAGCCAGCGTCACGAAATTGGTGCATGGACTGGCGGCGGAATGTCTCGCGGGTATTAGGAGCGTAGTCCTTGCCATAATACTTTCGTGCCCAATCCATGATTGGGGTGATCCCCATCAGTGGGTTTTCTGCGTCAACCCATGTTTTCGCCGGTGTGAGGTTCAGCAGGGCCAGTAGGCAGAGGGCAGAACGCTCATTCTGTTGCGCGGGAGGCAGGCCCAGAGATTTGAGAATCTCCTGTGCAGCGTCTATGGCAGTTGTCCTGTGGTTCATTTGGCCAAGGTGTCCAGCTTGGTGTCCATCTGATCTTGCGTGAGCGTTCCTTGCTCCATGGCCCACGTGCCAAGTTGGATCAGTATGTCACGGCTCGGATACGGCATCAGCTTGAGGTCGGTGGCATTCACCTGGGTATGGCCATTGAAGCGCCGGAAATGCTCATCCACTGCGGTGGTGTTCAAGAACAAGGCCAACCCACGGGCCAGTGCTTCGGGCAAGCCGTGCTTGTCCTCGTGAAGCAGGTTGATATGGTTCTCGAAACCCAGGACGGAATGGTGTCCAAAGGCAGCAGGATCCACCACGCTGGCCACCACACGGTGCTTTTCTTCTTTTGATGAAAAGCGCCGCACTGCGCAATAAAACCCATTTGGATACAGCCACTTCTCCGTCTGATGGTTGTGCATGATCGCGTTCGGCTTCTTGAAGCCAGCCATGGGCCACACTGTCCCGGTCATGCGCAAGTGGTTAGGATAGATCAGGGGTACGGCACCCTCCTCAGGCATGGGTCGCAGGTGTGCTTTCATGCGGAAATCAACCACTGGCCCAGTGGAGACCTTGACACCAAGATCAGCCAGGGAGTAGCTCACGGCGGGTAATTGCTCGATGGCGGTTTTTTCTGGCGTTGTGGGAACATGGATCAGCCGTTCGGGGGCATCAGGAAGCACAATCCGCTCGAACGGGTGTTCATGGGTAGCGAAGTCGGCAAAAGTGTCATCGGTGGAGGTGGAAACCGTCACCGGCCTCTGTTGGCCACCCCGCTCCAGGCGGATGATGATGGTTTCCTGCAGCACCTGATCGCCCTTGAACGGCTTATTGCGGGACGCGAACAGGTGCATGTGGCGGATTGCCGCCCGGGCCAGGATAAATTCACGAAATGGCCGGTAGTAGGGTCCGTTGCAGAAGCTGCGGGGGGTGATGGCCACGATCTGCCCACCCGGCGCGGCCTCGGCCACAGCCAGGGCCACAAAGGCGGAATAGAGATTTACCGTCTTGATGCCGACACGGCGCAGGGCCAACCGGTGGGCGGATTGGCTGCTGATTTTCCTGTAAGGCGGATTGAGAATCACATGGGTGTAGCCTCGATTCCGTAAGCCCCGGGCAGTGGCCAGTTGGATGTAATCGCCCGCAATGATGCGGGATGTGGCGCGGTTGTACCTGGCCATGTGCCTTGTAAGGTGGTCCCGCAGGTGATCGTCCATCTCGTAGGCCGTTGCCTCCAGGGACGCAAAGCCAAAGCCCCCCGTCACCCAGCGGTCGAGAAAGGCACAGGACAACGCCCCCATACCCGCACCTACATCCAACAAGCGGCAAGTCTGCAGGGGACTGGGTGGAAAGAGGGATGCCATGAAGCGGGCCACACTTGCTGGCGTCATGAACTGGCCAAATTCGGCCTTGCGCTTCCGCGTGATGGTGAACGCCTTCTCCTGGTGCATGATGCCTGGAATGTCGAGTTGGACCATGCAAAGTCCCAGTTGAGGCGACACCCTAATACCTATGTTCTTGCAAGAGGATAGTGCGAGGCACATTCTAACGGCGAGTGTTTCAGGGCAGGCAGACAGGGCAATGGATAGGCTGCCATAACCCGAGTTCTGTATAAGGGGATTGCAGGGAAGATCCTCTTGCCTTGGTTGAGTGCTGTGGCAAGCCTGATGGGAAGAGGGAAGAGGGGGAAGAGGCGACCCTGTTGCGACCTGCTTTCAAGCTGTCCAGCTCTTGGGTGGGGGTGAGGGTGAGGTTCCCAAATCAGGCATGACCTGATTCAGTATCCACCTGTACCACACAAACGGAAGGCCCCCTCATGACGGATTCTACCATTGCCTTGTTCTGCTGTCTCGATGATTGTGCCAGGCTGGTTGAGGACGGGGAGCGTCACCACTTGATCCCCTCTAATGGCCAGCGCCGACGAGCTGGCAAGCTCTCCCTCGGCGAGATGCTGTCCATCATGGTGCTGTTTCACATCTCAGCTTATAAGGCTTTCAAGCCTTTCTGGCTCTACGGCCTCT
>JAJDUS010000098.1 GCA_022826535.1 Prochlorococcaceae cyanobacterium jk18x1bzbins.87 | reverse complement strand
AGAGGCCGTAGAGCCGGAAAGGCTTGAAAGCCTTATAAGCTGAGATGTGAAACAGCACCATGATGGACAGCATCTCGCCGAGGGAGAGCGTGCCAGCTCGTCGGCGCTGGCGATCAGAGGGGATCAAGTGGTGACGCTCCCCGTCCTCAACCAGCCTGGCACAATCATCGAGACAGCAGAACAAGGCAATGGTAGAATCCGTCATGAGTGGGCCTTCCGCTTCTGTGGTACAGATGGATACTGAATCAGGTCATACCTGATTTGGGAACCTCCCCCTCACCCCCACCCAAGAGCTGGACAGCCTGGAAGCAGGTCGCAACAGGGTCGCCTCTTCCCCCTCTTCCCATCAGGCTTCCCACAGCACTCAACCAAGGCAAGAGGATCTTCCCTGCAATCCCCTTATACAGAACTCGGGTTATGTAATTTCCTTTTGATTGACGCCAGCAGAGGCCCGCGCTCCAGCCCATGATTTGGGGCTCCAGATGGGCAGAAATACAGTCCCAGGAGATATTTGAGGACGCCACTGTGGCACATGCACGAATTGGTTTGGCATTCCTGGAAACTCAGCCTCCCCATATTCCCGGACATGACCGGGGCTTCTGTAGCCAGGGCCACTTGCCCAAGACAGCAACCCATGCTGTTGACGGCGCCAGCACGAAGGCCAGCCATGGACGGCATGGGAAGACTGAGCGCCAAGCGTTGCAATCGCCACCCAGGATGGCCCGGTGGGGCAGCAATGGGGCGAATCTGGCGGTTCCCGTCTGGTCCAGGTGGGCTTGGAGTCTGGCTGGCAGCGCTTGCACCGTCACAGATGGCGGCTTGGGCAAAAATTTTAACATAGGGGCCACCTTATGTTAGGAAAAACCGTGTTTCCCTAACATGCCACCCCCCTTGTGGTGTATCCCAGCGACCCCATCCCTAGCTTTCCGCCTGCTGCTGATCTGGAGAGGGTGCCCGTGCTCAAGGCCCTCAAGCGGGCCAGCCGGGCGTTGGCCACCCTCAAGGGCAGGCCCACAGCAGTCCCCACCAGGGCATCCTGATTGATGCCCTCGCTTTGCAGGAAGCCAAGTCTCTCGGAGATTGAAACCATCATCACCACCCAGAATGAGCTTTTCCAGGCCGATCTGTTGCCAGATGGTCCCCACTCTGCAGCGGCCAAGGAGGTGGCGCTTTACCGGGATGCCCTCAAGCTGGGTTTTCAGCAGCTCCCTGGCAGAGCAGCGACTAAGCTACACTTGCCAAGTTCTTAGGGTCAGGACTCATCACCAGAAGAGGGTGGTGGCGGCCAGGAAGATGGCAGAACGGAAGACCTGGGCGCAGCGGTCGTAGCGGGTTGCAATGTGCCGCCAGTCCTTCTGTCGGGAAAAGAGATTCTCGGTTTTGTGACGCTTGCGATACAACCTCTTGTTGTAGTGGACTGGTTTCTTGCGGGAGCGACGGGGCGGGATGCCCTGCTGGGACAGCATCTTACGGATTTTGTTGCTGTCATACCCCTGATCCCCGATCACCATTGCTGCAGGCGGCGGGTCTTTGCGCAACACATCAGCACCGGTGAAGTCACTGCATTGCCCCTCACTCAGGTGGAGCCGCAGGGGACCACCTTTGCTGTGGCAGATCCCATGGAGCTTGCTGGTCATGCCCCCCTTGGTACACCAATCAGGTGGGGGGCACCCCCCTTGTTGAGGCTGGACGCCGTGGGATGGGCTTTGACGTCAGTGGCGTCAATCATCAGCACCTCTGGTTCTGGGGCATCAGGTGGCTCTGCGGAGGCCGCTTGACACCTTCCTGTCATCCACTCGCTTCCCACCCCGTTCTTTGGGAAACAAGGGGCGGGATGCGGGCCACCTGCTCCGCGCTGAGCTCAAACAACTGGGCCATCAACCCTCTCCTGCTGCTGCTCTCTTGAGGCCCCCTCTATGGTGGGAGGATCATTCCTCATATGACGAGTCCTGATCCTATGGCAAGAGGGAAAGTGGACAATGGCTTGATGTGAAGTTTAGACCAACTGTCCATGTCAAATGCTGGCTGTCGAGACCATCGAGTTTTGCCATGGGAACCAGGCCAGCCATCAACCAGCCCTGCTCCAAAATGTGAGTTTTGTGGTGCAGGAGCCCCGGATTGTTGTGTTACTGGATCTGTCCGGAGCTGGGAGGTCCACACTGATTTGCTGTCTCAATGGGGCGTTGGTTCCCCAGCGGGGGCGGATTCTTTTTGGTCTCTCCGGCAGCGCCAAGTGCCCTTGCGTCAACACCCGCCAGCGTTCCCTCGGTCCACTGCCCACTGGAGGGACAGCCAACCAGTTCAGATGTGATTTGAGCGGGACGCCATGGTAGCTTGGCAGATGGTGAGCCCGTGCTCGTCCACCTTGCAACCCTTGCCCACTGCCCCGTCATGTCCGCAACAGTGGGGAGCGGGAATGACGGTGTCCCCCAACCCAACCTGATGCAGGACATTGATCCGGCCAAGGCCCGTGTCGCGGCAGCAAAGACCATTCGCCAGCGCATGAAGGCGCTAGATCTCTCCAGGCAGAAATTATCTCAACGGACCAGCATCACCGTTGCCGCACTAGAGGCTTTGGAGCAAGGGGGGTCTGGGCGATTGCCAGAGGATCCCCATTGGCCCCCTAAGCTCAAGGCGCTGGCAGAGGTCTTGCAGCTTCCCGTCCAGGTGGTGCAGGCTGCAGCATGGCGCCCGCTGGCTGGCCAAAGCAACACCACCAGCAGGACGATCAGCCGCCTCTGGAACGCTCTCGTTGCTTTCAAAGGCCAGATCGACCTGGATAGTGGCCAGGGTCTCGTGCTCTATGGGTTGCTTGTTGCAGTCCTGCTCTATGGCTTGAATCTCCAACAGCGGCGCCTTGCCGCCGACAACCTGTTGAGTCTGGAGCCCATTGCGCCGCTGCCCCTTGATATTCATCTCAGCAATACCCCCGTGCGGCTGGCGGAACAGGTGGAGACCCTGAACCCGGCCGTGGAGTTTCAACCCCTGGCCCGCCTCGAGGATCCAGCAGTTCGTCGCCAACTGTTGCGGGAGGCCTTGCAACCGCCGGATCAGGAGCCCAGCCATGGCCTTCTGGAGGTGACCATGAACTCATCTGCCCAGGTGACCGTCTTCCAGCAAGGGGCAGTCCATGCGCAACTCAAGGCAGCGTCCGGAGTTCTGCGCTGGCGTTTACAGCCGGCGTTGACAGTGACGGTGGTTCCGCCGGACAGCGCCACTGTCCGCTGGAATGATCAGCCCCTCACCCTCCTGGATGAAACCCGTGGGCTATTCCAGGTGGCTGCCCCTTGATGGAACGCAAGAGTCCGTGGAGCAGGGCCCTCTTCCGTAAAGGGCCGCCATGGCCCCATAGCCCTGCAGGTGTCCATCCAGTTGCCCCAGGGGAACCGGAATCCGCCAATTCCAGTTTCCTGTGGTGGTGCCGGGACGATTCATGCGCGCCTCATCCCCCAGGCCCATGAGATCCTGGAGCGGCGTCATCACCAACGCTGCGGGAGACATGAGCGCAAGGCGCAGCAACTGCCAACCCGGCGCCGTGATGGGATAACCCAGGTAGGTTTCAACCCGCTGCCGGTCTTCAGCATTCAGATTGGCCCACCACCCCACGCTGGTGGCGTTGTCATGGGTGCCGGTGAACACCACATGGTTATCGGAGGGATAGGTGTGGGGCAGATAGGGGTTATTGGGATGGCCGTCAAACGCAAATTGGAGAATTTTCATGCCGGGCAGATGGAAATCATCCCGCAGGGCCTCCACAGCAGGGGTGATCACCCCCAGATCCTCGGCAATGAGGGGAAGATCCTGGAATGCCTCCTGCCACTGGCCCAGCATGGCGGCGCCGGGGGACTGGCGCCAGCAGCCGCCACGGGCATCCTGGTCCTGGCCGGGAACAGCCCAATAGGACTCCAGGGCGCGGAAGTGGTCAATGCGCAGCACATGGGCCAGGCGCAACTGGCGGCGGATGCGCTCTCGCCACCAGCGGAAATCCTCCTGCTGGTGGCGGCGCCAGGCAAAGGTGGGGGTGCCCCACAGTTGACCCGTGGCGGAAAAGTAATCCGGAGGAACACCGCTTTGCTCCCGCAATGCCCCATCTCCATCCACGCTGAAGAGATGGGTATGGCCCCAAACGTCACTGCTGTCATGGGCCACGTAGAAGGGCATGTCCCCAATGATGGTGATGCCCTTGCTTCGGGCCTGGCGCAGCAGGTCTCCCCACTGGCGGTCCAGTTGCCACTGGAGGAGTGCCTCCTGATCAATGGCGTCAGCAGCCACGCGGCGAATACGGGCCAGAGCATCGGGGTGATGGTGCGCCAAGGGGCGGGACCATTCCCACCAGGGTCTCCCCTTCTGAAAGCCCTTGATCACCAGATAAAGGCAGTGATCCTCCAGCCAGACCCCTTCCTCCCGGCGCCATGTGGTGAAGTCCTCCCGTTGTGGCCCACTGATGAGCCCCCGCCGATAGCGGTGCAGCAGGGCCCGCCCCAGATGGGCGGAGCGGGCAGCGGCCAGGTTGCCGTCCAGTTGCGGGCCCGGGGCCTGGTGGACGCCAGGCAGCCGGTGAAGGGTGTCCTCTGCAATAAGGCCAACAGCGTGGAGTGCCTCCCCATCCAGAAACCGGGTGTTGATGGACGAGGCGCTGGGCGCATTGTAGGGGGAACCCAGTGGGTCAGGGTGGGCCAGGGGCAGCACCTGCCATGCCCCCAAGCCGTGGCGGGCCAGGGCAGAAATCCAGGCCGCGGCCTCCTGGCCAAAGCTGCCGCAGCCCGGTGTGCTCCCCAAGCTTGTGGGATGAAGCAGAATACCCGCGCAGCGCCCTTGGAGACGTGCTTTCAGGGTTAAGGCTTTTGCCAACGGTTCCAGAGCAACTGGTCGCCAAGATCCTGTCCATGGAGGCCCTCCTTCAGGGTGCGCTTGTAGAAGTCCTCCAAGGTGTCCGTTCCGGTGGATGGGGTGGCATCCGCACAATAGGCGTTGGTTTGCGGGTCCCACACCAGCATGGATTCCGTGGCATAGTAGCGGCCAATGCGGGCATACTCCAGGGTGTCCTCCAGGCCGGGAATCAGGCGGTTCAGGGCGGTGAAGATCTGAATGACCCCATCAAATAACGCCACTGGAACACTGAGAAAGCGGGGGGGGCGTTGCAATAGGGAAAACAACAGCTCCCCCTGTTGTTTGGCCGTCAGGGCCGGGCCGGGTCCGCCAATGGGGAGAACGCGGTTTTGCAATTCAGGCCGCTCCAGACAATCCGCCATGTACTCCGCAAGATCCTCTTCGCTGATGGGGATGCAGGCCGCCTGCTGGCCATCGCCAAACATCACATAGGGACATCCCCTGCGGACCGGCTCCACCTGGGCCGCCAGGGATTTGAAAAATGCCGTGGGCCGCACGATGGACCAGATCAGGCCCGAGGCCTTGAGTTCTTCTTCCACCTTACGTTTTGCCTTTTGAAAGGCCAGCAGGGGTTTCTGCACGCAGATGGCCGATAACAGAACGAACTGGCGGGCCCCCAGGCGGCGGGCCGCTTCGATGGCGTTGGCTGTGGCCCGATGATCAATGCGCCAGCTATCCGCAACGCCTCCGGTGCGGGAGGCCAGGCAGCAAACAACGGCATGGAACGACTCCCCCTGCCCGCCGTCATCCAGAAGAGAATCCAGTTGAGTCACTTGACCAAAGCGCACCTGGGTCCCTGGCAGGGACCGGCGCGTTGCCTCCTCATCCGCTGTGCTGCCAATACCGGAGCGGGGGCGGGCAAAAGCCACCACCTCATGGCCCCGGTTCACCAGAGCCCGCACCACGGCTTTGCCCATGTAGCCGGTACTCCCCACCACAAGAAGCCGTTGTGACGGCTGTTGACCGGACCGGGCGGCTAGACGGGGAGGGGGGGACTTTGGGGTGTTCAGAGGACTTGCCGCAAAAGGAAGAGGGACGGATCATGAGATTCTGAACCCATCGTGCCTGAGGCTGGAGCCACTTGGGACTCCGTTCATCCCGCAACGTGATGCAGAATCCGCGGTACCAGAGGCTAGCGTCACGGGGAAGCAACAGAAAGCTGTCAATGTTGATCCGCATTGTCCTGCGGCTGGGCACATTCTTTGTTGTTCTCCTGGTGTGCTCCGTGGCCTTGAACCGCCTCTGGCCAAAACAGGCGGATCTCCTGAATCGCCTGGGGCCTGGGGGCCGGAACGAGGGCACAAGCCCGGCCCTCAAGAACTCCCTCACGGTGCTCCTCATGGGTCTTGCCCCCAGAGAGGACCAACAGCAGCTCCCGGAAATCAATGGTGTTTTGCTGGCACATCTGGCCCCAGGCCAGCCAGTGCGGCTGCTCCAGGTGCCTGTGACAACCCCCATGACGGTACCAGGCAGTGGCGCCGTCTATTTGGGCCGTGCCTACAACATTGGCGGTGTGAGGCTCGTGGCAGAATTGTTGGAGCAACACCTGAATCGCCCCGAAGACCTGGTTGACCGCTACATCCTCAGCAGTAGTCCAGCCCTGGCGGCGTTTGTGGATGCCATGGGCGGCGTGCCCATGACGTTGGACCCTCCCCCCTTACCCCTACGGCCCACCCCACCCCCTCTGGTGGCTTCCCTCCAACCTGGAGCCCAGGCCTTGCACAATATCAATCGGCAGATGCCTGGCAGCATCGGCACCGGCCCATGGGCTGAATTGGGTGTTGGCGCCAAGCGGCTCAGCGGCGCCCAGGTGGCAACTTATTTACACACGTCCGGTCCTGCCCCTGGATCAGCTTGGCAGTTGGAGCGGCAGCGGCGCCTGTTGGGCGCCATGGCCCACCATCTGGACAGTGGGGCCCTGCGTCAGCGCTGGCCCCAGTTGGCCCAGGATCTACTGGATGCCAGCCGCACGAATTTGAGTCGGGAGGAGTTGTTCAGTGTGCTGGCCATGCTCCAGGCCCAACCCTTGAGACTGGTGGTTGAGCCCCTGTCCCACCAGTCCGGCGCCCAGGCCCATCTCTGGCCCCGATCCCGTCCAGTCCCTGGCGAGACTGTTCTGGTGGAGGGCCCTCTCCATGCCGCCCTGACCTTCAAGCAACAGTTGGAAGCCCGTGGCACAAACGCTGCGGTGGCCCCCACGCCGCCCAATGGCATCACCTTGGCCCGCACCCGCCTGCTGGCCTGGGGCGCCGAGCCGCCAGCCAGCATCAGCAGCCTCCTGGGCCCTGATATCCGCCGTCGACAGGACGCCCCCATTGCAGACGCCATGATTACCATCCGGTTGGGGACCGATTGGAAACACTGACAAAAGAGGCTGACGTAACCCCGGCTCCAAAGGGAACGGCAAGAAGGAGTCAACTGGTTGCGGCCCGGTGCTCTGGTGGCTAGCGCTGTGGGGGGCATGGGCTGCCCAGGGGCCACTTGGGAAACACTGGGAAGCCCCTTTCCGGCTCAGTCCCGGCTTTTCAAAAGCCTTAACGACCGGGCTTCCGGAAAACTGGCGCCTGTCACGATCCCTGTTTTCACCGACCCTGTATCAATCATCAACACAGGCCCCGTCGGCGTATTCTGCAGGACAGGTACACCCCCTGCTTGAACAGTGTGACCGTGGACACATAAGGTGTCATGGCTGTAGCCAGCCACCTCCCGCCGCCAGAGAAGGTCCTCCTCTTTTTGATCGTCCAAGCTGTACTGGCGGTTGACAGTGGCATGGGAGGCGATCAGGTGGTGGCGTCTCCCTTGAAAAACGATCTCCTCAGGGTGTTGATACAGAAGGGGCAGGCTTTCCAGCCAGTCCCAGGCTTGATGCCCACAGAGCCAGTTCCAATCTTTGCGGCGTCCTCCATTGGCTTGCCAGCAGTCTCGCCAATGGGAGTCGTGGCGGGCGCGGAGGATCATGTCTTCATGGTTGCCCCGCAGAGCAACCACCTGCCGGTAGCCGTAGGCAGACGGATTGGCGGTCAGGCTGCGAACGGCGTGGAGAACCTCATCCCCATCGGGGCCGCGGTCAATGTAGTCACCAATAAAGACAAGGGTGCAACCTGTGAAACAGGTCCGGTCAAGGATCTCCTTCAGGGCACCGGCCAGCCCGTGCAGATCACCCACCACTACCACAGAGTGGCTGTCGGGTTGCCTGCCCCATACCACACCCCGCTGGAGGCTGACATGAGGGGGATTCATGGATTGGCTGACGATACTCCAAGGCCATGGTAGCGCTGCGTCCCAGCCAGGGGACATCCTAAGATCCCTCTACTGGATGAGGCCCCATGACCCAGCTTGAGACCCACACGGAACCCATGGTGGTGAATTTTGGGCCCCACCATCCTTCCATGCATGGGGTGCTCCGGCTGGTGGTGACCCTGGACGGGGAGGATGTGGTGGACTGCGAGCCCGTCATTGGCTACCTCCACCGCGGCATGGAAAAAATTGCCGAGGGCCGCACCAACGTCATGTTTGTTCCCTACGTGAGCCGTTGGGACTATGCGGCGGGCATGTTCAACGAGGCGGTGACCGTCAATGCCCCGGAGCGGCTGGCGGACATCACCGTTCCCAAGCGGGCCAGCTACATCCGGGTGCTGATGCTGGAGTTGAACCGCATTGCCAATCACCTGCTCTGGCTGGGACCCTTCCTTGCCGATGTGGGAGCCCAAACCCCTTTCTTCTACATCTTCCGGGAGCGGGAGATGATCTACGATCTTTGGGAGGCTGCCACCGGTCAGCGGCTGATCAACAACAACTACTTCCGCATTGGCGGGGTGGCGGTGGACCTGCCCTATGGCTGGCTGGAG
This sequence comes from Prochlorococcaceae cyanobacterium jk18x1bzbins.87, assembly GCA_022826535.1. Taxonomy (GTDB): domain Bacteria; phylum Cyanobacteriota; class Cyanobacteriia; order PCC-6307; family Cyanobiaceae; genus Synechococcus_B. The sequence goes on along the minus strand of JAJDUS010000098.1, from coordinate 1,037 downwards.
AAATGCAGTGACTTCTGCGACTGGTTCGGTCCAAAAATCGACGAGTACGAGCGGCTGATCACCGATAATCCCATCTTCCGCCGTCGCATCACCGGCCTGGGAACCATCAGCCGGGAGGAAGCCATCAACTGGAGCCTCTCCGGCCCCATGTTGCGGGCCTCAGGCGTCTCCTGGGATCTTCGGAAGGTGGATCATTACGAGTGCTACGACGACTTTGATTGGGAGGTGGCTACGGCTGAGGAGGGGGACTGCTTTGCCCGCTATCAGGTGCGGATCCAGGAGATGCGGGAGTCTTTGAAAATCCTGCGCCAAGCCTGCCGCGCCATCCCCGGAGGCGCCACGGAAAATCTGGAGGCGTGCCGCCTGCAGGAGGGGCGCAAGAGCCAGTGGTATGACTTCGACTATCAGTACCTGGCCAAGAAGGTGGCCCCCACCTTCAGGATCCCCAACGGTGAGCTCTACGCCCGCGTGGAGACCGGGAAAGGGGAGTTGGGGGTGTTCCTCATGGGCAGCAACGACGTCACCCCATGGCGTTGGAAGATCCGTGCCCCGGACTTCAATAATCTGCAGATCCTTCCCCACCTGCTCAAGGGGGTCAAAGTGGCGGACATCATGGCCATTCTGGGATCCATTGACGTGATCATGGGATCCGTGGACCGGTGAGACGTAAGCCCGTCCACTTGCTGCATGTCCCGGAAGCCATGCTTACGTGGGAATGAGGAGAAGGGGCAGAGGGTTGCCAACGGGCTGCCCATGGGCTAGGCTACCGCCCAAGCGCTTGACTGTTTCCTCCACCCATGTACGACGTAACACGTGTACGGCATCACCCGTCCGAACGCCAGCCGTCTGTGGGGTTCAGGTGTGAGGTGGCAGTTGGGGGCAATTATTTAGGGATATATCAAAAAGAGCATCCTACGGGGAGTTTACATCAAATTATGCTAGGGTGGCCGGGTGGCCGGGTGGCCGGGTGGCCGGGTGGCCGGGTGGCCGGGTGGCCGGGTGGCCGGGTGGCCGGGTGGCCGGGTGGCCGGGTGGCC
>JAJDUS010000001.1 GCA_022826535.1 Prochlorococcaceae cyanobacterium jk18x1bzbins.87 | reverse complement strand
CCCCTTCCCGTCATCTGCGGTTACTGTAATGGTTATAATGCGGAATGTTGCTCTTCCGATGGCGGCGATGGTGAGTGTGTTGCCTTTAACCAGTGTTCTAACAATGTCAGGATGGCTGCTGGTTGCAGTGTAGGAGAGGGCATCGCCGTCAGGATCACGGAAATGGTTATCGAGGTTAAAGTCGAGGATCGCACGTTTGAGGACATCCAGCCTCACCTGACGTGTGATGGAGAAGTGCCTGTTTGTTACGATGGGGGGGCGGTTCTTATCTTCATGACAGACTCTGAAATATGTCACTCCATCTATCCTAGAATGAACTGCGTATCTATGGAGAGTATATCCATCTCGCCTGCTTGAAAGTCTGTCGCCAAACACTTTAGCTGCATTCAGCATTTGTGCAGTGCATGTAGGTAGTATTTGATTATAAAGTGGGTGACCAGAAGAAGTATATCTAAAATGATGTGCAAGAGCCGGAGCACCTAAAGATAAAATTGCTAACGCTGCCAGTGATGCAGAAGCAGACCAGGACAGGGGAGACGCTTGAGGAGATCGCGTGGAAATGTGTGTGGGAGAGGATTGGGGTTCAGGAGCAGCAGAGGCCCCTGTTCCATGGTTGGGGTCAAGGGTCAAGGAGGCCTTGAGGATGGGCGTTACCCGTTTTTGCAAGGGTTTGGTATTCCCTGGGGACCCTGTGGCCACCAACGTTTTGTTGGGAAGAAGCCATGGTTGAAGGTCCTCCCCCGGACAGTGACTGTGGAAGTCCGTTTTTCTTCTGTGTGTGGCGTCTTGATGGAGTTGAGGCGGGACGTCCGGCCCCGCTTTCAGGCTGGGGGTGTGCTGGTGGGGTGTTGCCTTCTTTTGTGCTTCCCCTGCTGAGTGGATTGAAGGGGATGTGACCGGTGTTGTAGTTTCTGCCGGGTGTTTTGTGGTGTGGGAGGAGGAGCTGTGTGTTTGTTGGGAACCTGAGGGGTTGAGACCGAGAGACCGCCTCAGCAGCAGCCAAGAGTTAAGGAATGTTTTTCGGGGGGGGTGGGGGGGATTGTAACAATTCTTTACCTATTTGTATTGTTGCGCCTGCTTCCTGCAGGGCTTGCTGCTCAAAGAGGGGAGCGTCAGCTTTTTGTGAATTCGCTTTGAGGCTTTGCAGGCCTTTTATCAACAGGGTTGGCTGAGGCAAGGGGGAGTGAGCTTCTTCAAAGTATTTTCTAGACCCCTCACCCAAGTTTTTGGCAAGCTTCATTACAATGTCTTCACAATTCCCTGGCGTGGGGATCCGCGTCAGTGGTCTTATGCCTGGCTCCACGTCCGTTTTGCCTCACCGCTACCCCAGCGGCAAGGATGTTTTTAGCAGCATTGGCGCCCCTGTCGTGGGTGGCCCCACATTCGGGACATGGCCATTGCCTGATGGACAACGGCGAACAGCCATGGGTCAAAACTGCTTCTCCAATTGCCCAAGGCCCCCTTGGGGGACGTCCTTTCTCCCGTCCAGCCCTGGTTCCAGCGCCTCCCGAGATGCCAAGGTTTCCGTGGTGCGCATCATGGCGAAGGAGGCCACCAGGCCGAGGGTCAGGATCAGGGCCGCTGGCCCCAGGGCGGAATTCAATCTCTCGTCTCCTGCGTATTGGAACACCCGCACGGAGAGGGTGTCGAAGTTCATGGGCCGCAGGGCAAAGGTGAGGGGCAACTCCTTGATGGTGTCCACAAACACCAGCAGAGTCCCCACCCGTAGGGGACCAGCCAGGAGGGGGAAATGGATGCGCCGCAGGGTTTGCCACCAGGTGCTGCCCAGGCTGGTGGCGGCCTCCTCCATGGTGGGGGGGATCCGCTCCAGGGCGGCATCAAAGCCACCGCGGCCCACGGCCATGAAGCGGTCCGTGTAGCCCAGAACCAGGAGGGTCAGGGGCGTCCAGCCCAGAGAACCGCCCAGCACCAGCAAACCCAGGGCCAACACCGTTCCCGGAATGGCATAACCCATGGAGGCCATAAACACCAGGCGTTGCAACAGGGGTTGACGGATCCAGCGGCGCGCCACCGCCAGTAGCAGGGCCACGGCCACGGTGAGGGCCGCCGCCACCGACGCCAGAATCAACGTATTCCCCGTCAGCTTGAGCAGTTCGCCAGGGGCTTCCACAGTGCCTTGCCAGCGCTGACTCATCCACAGCAGGGGCACGCCAAGGCTCACCACAGGGGGGAGAGCGCAAATCAACTGGGCGGTGCCGGCCCGCCACCCCGCCAATGGCCACGTCAAGGATGTTTCACCACGGCCATCCAGGGCCCAACGGCGACTGCGGCGGCGGAGCCAGCGCTCCAAGGCAATCAGGCTGGCCACCACAATCAACGTGACCAGGGCCATCTGGGCGGCGCTGGTGGGGTTGCCCTGCTCTTGCCAACGCTGGAGGATGCCATAGGAGAGGGTGGGGATGCCCAGCAGTTCCACGGCGCCCAACTCATTGACCACCTCCATGCCACTGAGGGCAATGCCAGCCCCAATGGCGGGCAGGGTGAGGGGCAACGCCACCCGCAAAAAACTTCCCCAAGGCCCCAGGCCCATGGTGCGACAGGCCTCCAACTGCCGCTGGCCCAACCGGGAAAAGCTATCCGTCGTGAGCAGGAAGACATAGGGATAGTTGGCCAGACTCAGCACCACCACGCCCCAGGCAAATCCATAGACACGCCATCCCTGGATCGAGCCCAGATCCACCAGGGTGGCCGCCAGCAGGTAGGCCGGCGTGGCCAGGGGCAGGAGTTGAATGGAACGCAGAAAGCGACGGCCAGGGAAATGGCAACAGGCGGTGACCCAGCCGGTGGCCACCCCCAGCAGGGTCACCCCAAGGCCGACGGTGGCCAAAAGGCCGATGGTGCCCCTGAGTTGGCGTGTGTTGATCACCCCCACACCGATGCCTTCCACAATGCCCTGATCCCGCAGCGCCAGCAGCAGCACCATCAGCACGGGAGCAAGGGCCAGGCCTGCAATGGCCAGCACCAGGATGATCAGAAAGGGACGCCCTTGCATCATGGGATTTCAGGAGAATCCATCCCCGCCCCTGCCCCTGCCCCTGTACGAACGCGGCACGCTTCCAATTGCTGCCGCAGGGTGGTCCGGTTCAGATCTCGGCCAATCAGCACCAGGCGGTTACTGCGGGGCAGGGTGGAGGGCCAGTCATCGTCGTCGATGGAAAAGCGTTTGCCGGCAAGATGGAAGAGGTGGCGCCGCTCACTCTGGCGAAACCAGAGAATGCCCTTGGCGCGAAACACCGTCTGGGGAAGCTGATTGTCGAGAAAGTGTTGAAAGCACCGCAGGTCCAGGGGTTGGTCACTGCGGAAGGAGAGGGATGTGAACCCCTCAATGGTGCCGGATGGATCCCCCTCCCCAACATGGTGATGGTGATGGTCGTGGCCGTGATGGCTGTGGTGGTGATCCCCGCTGTGGTGACCATCATGGTCCGGTGTCGGGTCTTCAGTTTGTAGCCAGCGATCGGAATCGAACAGCCCCACGCTGAGCAGCAGTCCCAGGGGAATGTTGCCGCGGCGACAGGGGAGAATACGGGCATCCGGCTTGACGTCCAGGAGGGCCTGTTCCACACTTTTCCACCGCTCCTCGCTCACCAGATCAATTTTATTGAGCAGCAGGACATCGCCGTAGATAATCTGTTGACGGCCCACTTCACCCGTCAGCAGATCCAGGGAAAAGTTCTCTGCATCCACCAGGGTGATGATGGAGTCGAGGCGGCACTCATCCCGCAGCTCACTGCTCAAAAAGGTCATGGCCACGGGCAAGGGGTTCGCCAGGCCGGTGGTCTCCACAATGATGTAGTCCAACTGTTGGGGCTGGACCAGAAGCCGATCAATGGCATCCATCAGCTCCCCATTGATGGAGCAGCAAATGCAACCGTTGCTCAATTCCACCATGGTGTCGCTGGTGGTCACAATCAGGTCATGGTCAATGCCGATTTCCCCGAACTCATTGACCAGCACAGCCACCTTGAGCCCCTGCTGGTTGGTGAGGATGTGGTTGAGCAGCGTCGTCTTCCCAGCTCCCAGAAACCCGGTCAGGATGGTGACCGGAATTCCGGTCTTTGGCGTGGTGTCCGGGGGCTGGTGATGGATTGTCATGGTGCCGGGCCTGGTGGGCGCTGCTGTGGTGAGCCAAGGATCCATCTTAGGGCGGCTCTTCTGTCCTGCCAAGTGACCCTGGATGGCATGGAGACTACTTTTGGGACTGATGCATCTGCATCGTGGCGCCGAAGCACCGGCTCCACAGTGTCGCGGGTCTGTGGTGCCACTGACGTGAAGCGTCTCTCGCCGTGCAGTTGCCCTGTCCCAGAGGCTATTGCTCCACTGAGTGGCTCCAACCCGGCGCCCAGGGTGTTCCGCACAGGGTTGAGGGCTGTATGGAGTCTACATGGATGCGGCCGCAGGCCACACAGTGGTGGTCCCTGGCGGAAATCCGTGATCGTTGCTCAGCCCCGCCACAGGCAGGACGGGTCTGGCTGGTGTAGGCGGGATTCACCGCTACCCTCTGCCGAGCCTTGTCATCCGGCATTTGCTTGAGCAGACCCCAGCCCTGGGCCAGATTGCCCCGATTCAAGCCACTTTTTTGCGCAACGTTCCTGCCGGGGTTCTCCACCGTGCCCGCAGCAGAGGCGATCATCTTCTGCACCTTCAAGTCTTCCAGCACCACTGCGGTGGCGTTGCCGGTGATGTGCCGACTGCTGTGATGAAGTAAAGTCTTGCGCACACACGCAAGCTGGTGCTGCTTGCCTCCCAGGGGATACCTGGCTCTGGCACGGCGCTTGCCGCCCTTCTGTTTGCGAGCCACATTATTGCGCTGATGGCGTTTGATTCCGTGTCTCCAGCCGGAATACCCAGGGGCTGGGATCACTTCGCTGGCGCCATCGCAACAGGCGACAGCCACATTGCCCACGTTGTGGTGGATCCCTGCCACCAGATTGTTGTGGAATTGGGTTGTGTTGGACGACCTACACCACCTTGGCATACCACTTGCCTGCATCACACTTGACCGTAGCCTTGGCCGGCTGCCCTCGGCGTGGGGGTTGGCGCCCCGTAGGCGGAACCAGCCCAGCGTGGGGGAGCTATCCTCCTTGAGCCTGGATGTCCTGGAGAACCCCGAAGGAGGGTGCGTCACGCCCTCGCACCTTGAAGTGCGGGGATTTGCCAATCCTGGCGAAGAAGGCCTTGAATGCTGCTTCGAGGGCCTTGGCAGTAGAGTGTTGAATGGTCAGTGCGCACTGGGTCGGCCATGGGGTATCTGCTACCCTAGGGGGACAGGTGACCTGCTTTCTTGTTGCGTGGGCTGAAGGCCGTTGCCGGTGCCATAGGACACCTCCACAGCTTCCTTGCCTTGGCGGATGAGCCGGGCAGCAGTCTATTGGGTGGTGGTTCTGTTTCATCCCGTATCATGGGTTGCGTCATTGTCTTCCCTGCCGATGCGCAACCTCTGGCAATCCCCTGCCGGCTGCTTCATGTCCATGGCTCTGGCGGTCGCCATGGTTCTGCCGCTTGCCCATGGGGCTTTTGCACAAGATCAAGACCCATCGGAGCCCGTCAAGGCCCTTCAGTCCGAAGAGGGAAGCTTTAACCCCGGCACCGTGGAGCGCCTCCTGAGTCAGGGGGATGAGGCCGTCGCGGCGGGAGATCTGGAGGCGGCCCGCAAACGCTACGATGAAGCCCGCGGTGCAGCCCGTGCATTAGCAGGCTTCTATCGTGACCTCAGTGGCGCCTTCCGCGGCTTGGACGCCCGTGTGCCCCGGGAAATGGACACCAAAGGTCGCCGCTCCATTACGCTACAAGCGGAAGCCGATCTTCGCCTCGCCGCCCTCCACCGTCGTTTGGAGCAGCCCGAGGTGGCCGTCCCGTTGCTGGTGGAGGTCATCAAGCTCACGACAGCCACCAATCCGCTGGGTATCCAGGCCTATCAACAATTGGTGGAGTTGGGCTTTGCCGAAACCACCTACGAGGGACCCGGCTAAAGTTAAGCCTGCTTTGCCGATGCGCTTTGCCGACCATGGTCATGCCAGCCGCTGTTGAGGCCGCCATCTGTGCAGCCCTTCCCGATGCCCATGTGGCCGTTGAAGATCTCACCGGCTCCGGAGACCACTTGCAAGTCTCTGTCACCTCAGCAGCGTTCGCCGGTCTCTCCCGGGTGCGTCAGCATCAACTTGTCTATGCTGCACTCAAGAATGAGTTTGCCAGCGCCGCCATTCACGCCCTGGCCCTGACAACAACGGCGCCGCCAGCCTAGGGGAATTGCATGAGACACAGTCCCTGAAGGATGAGTCTCAGCTTCCCTGGTCACCACTCTCCCCATTCCCAATGTCATGGATCCTGCCCTGAAGCAACGCATTGAAACCCTGGTCTCCAGCAGCTCCGTTTTCGTCTTTATGAAGGGAAGCAAGCTCATGCCCCAGTGTGGATTCTCCAACAACGTGGTGCAGGTTCTCAATGCCCTCGGCTTCCCCTACGAAACATTTGACGTGCTCTCGGATCCGGAGATTCGCCAAGGAATCAAGGACTATGCCAACTGGCCAACCATTCCTCAGGTGTATCTCAAGGGTGAATTCCTTGGTGGCAGCGATATCCTCATTGAGATGTACAACTCCGGCGAACTGCGGGAGACCCTGGCCGTGGCCCTGGCCTCCTGAATCCCCCCATTGAGCCCCGCCGGGCCCCTGGCATGGAGTGCTTGGGCGAAATGTGCTAGTTGAGAAGGGGATGAAGGCCATGGTTGTGCCCTTCCGGCCAGATACTGCTGGAGGGATCAAGGATCCAACGACCAATCAAATCCTCCAACCGCTGCTGCGTCATGGGATTCAACTGCTGACCGCGACACAAGCAATGGAGATAGCCATCCGCGTAGAGGCGCAGCTCGGAAGGATTGCAGCCACGGCTGGCCAGGTCACGGCACCCATCGCAGAGGGCCTGGAAGTGACGGATGGCATCGGGGTCTTGAAGGGCCGTCATTGGTGTTGTGGAGGTTTGGAGGATCAAATTGGTCCGGAGGGATTGGTTCCGGTGTTTTTTCTGGTTGGCGGGGACATTGACGGTGAAGAACCCCTTCAGCGTCTCTTGGTCCCTTTACAAAACTCAATCTTACACTCATTTTAACCAGCCATATGGAGCACCTGCATCCTTTCTGCGGATAGCTTAACCCTACCTGCTACAGCCTGGCTTGGAGTCCAACCTTAGCGCAACCGAGCATGCTTTGCTGACCCCAGCAGCTCGCATTCTTGTGCTGGAGGCTCATCCAGCGCTCCGGGTTGTCCTTGCCCAGCGTTTGCGGCAAGATGGTTATTTGACCGCTGGTGTCTCCACCGCCCACCAAGCCATGCAGGTCTGTGCCAACGAAAGGCCTGACTTGCTGGTGACCACAGAACTTTTGGAGGATTCAACCGGCTTGCGTCTTGCGGAATCCCTGGGCTGTCGTGCGTTGATTCTCACAGCACGCACAGCCACGGAGGCCACCGTGGAGTTGCTCGACGGCGGCGCTGATGATGTTTTATGCAAACCCTTTGGGTTGGAAGAGTTGGCCGCCCGCTGTCGCACCTTATTGCGTCGCACCAACAGCTTGCAGGAACGGGTCAGCGTGGGACCGTTGGATGTGCATCTGCTCCTGCGACGGGTTACCCTGAGGGATCAGCCTGTGGAGTTGAGTCCACGGGAGTTCGCTTTGCTCTGTGCGCTGCTGATGCCTCCTGGCGTAACCCGCAGTCGTCAAGAGCTGTTGCGCATGGCCTGGCCACCCCATAGTGGCGGTCCCCGCTCCGTGGATACCCAGGTGCTGACCTTACGGCGCAAGTTGGAGCAGGCGGGACTAGGAGGAGAAGGCGGCGTGATTCAGACCGTGCGGCAGCAGGGATATCGTTTTGGTCTGGATGGGCTGAACCGACAGGCCATGGAGGCCAGCCTGCGCAAGAGTGGCGCTGCGGCTGGTCCTTCATAGGGCACTGGGGAGTGGTGGGCATTGTGGTGAGGCCCTGTCCTGTGGCAATTCCTCGCTGGGGATCAAGCCCATGGACCATGAAGGTATTGACCATGGTTCTCCCGTATCCATGGGATGACGGTGTGCAGTGCAACAAGATTGCAGCGGTATGTCGTCCCCCCTGGAGGGGCCTTCTGGACCGGGATTGCTTTGGGGCGGGGCGGGATTGAAGCATGGCTGCCCCCTCGCCTCAACGCCACCTGAACCGCACCCCAGGGACCGCTGCCTGCCTTCAGTGCGCACTTGAGCCTCCACATCTCTACCGGGCACATGGCCCGCCTTAGGGTCAGGCCTCATCACCAGAAGAGGACAATGGCGGTCAGGAGGATGGCAGAACGGAAGAGGTGGGCGCAGGCGGTCGCAGCGGGTTGCAATGGGCCGCCAGTCCTTCAGCCGGGAAAAGAGAGTCTCGATTTTGTGGCCCATTCAATACAGCCTCTTATGGTCATGGACTGGTTTCTTGCGGCAGTGGTGGGGCGGGATGCTCTGCTGGGCCAGCATCTTGCGGATTTTGACCCTTGATCTCCAACCACTGCGGCCGCAGGCGGCAATCCTTCAGCACCCCATCAGCACCAGTGAAGTCACTGCGTTGCCCCTCAGGCAGGTGGAGCCGCAGGGGACCACCTTTGCTGTGGCAGATCCCATGGAGCTTGCTGCTCATGCCCCCCTTGTTGAGGCTGGACGCCGTGGAATGGGCTTTGAGATCAGTGGCGTCAATCATCAGGACCTCTGGCTCTGTGGCATCGGACGCTGATGACTCAGAAAAGATCAGATCAAAAACACCCTTGTCTGACCAGCGGCGGCAACGGCTGTAGAGGGTTGTGGGGGGGTGGGGTGGGGTGGGGGGGCATCAGCCGCCGGCATCCACCCAGCGCAGACCGCTCCGGGTCACAGGGATGCTGCTGCGCAACACCCTGCGGGCATCGACCCGCTTCACACCCCGTTCCTTGGGGCAAAAGGGGCGGATGCGGGCAACCTGCTCCGCGCTGAGCCTAACAACTGGGCCATCAACCATCTCCTCCTGGTGCTCTCTTGGGGGTCCCCCTCTGGTGAGAGGATCATGCCTAACATTATGAGTCCTGACCCTAACGCCACAGTATCCTGGCGGGACCCAGGGCGGACCGCTGAGCGGCGGTCGAGGTCGTCAAGGCTGACGGAAGGGCTGTTCTCAGGAACCGGGAGAGGAGTGCCATCTGGCTGGCAAGGATGAAACATTGATAAAGCCAGTCAGAACAATCCCCAAGCCCATGTCTGAAGTTGTGACGGGAGCCATGTTCTGGGGTTTGCAAAGGGGCTTATGTAGCAAAGTGCCAAGGCTGAGAAACCTCTTCAGCACTAGCTTTTTCTCGACAAGGACAGCCAAAACAGGGATTTAGAAAATAAGACTCATCTGAGACTAGTCAAAACTAAAGTCTGGATGGACGTTTTGAGCTGTGACTGGCACATAGTCCCTGAAAACGGCAGCCTCAGGGCTTGCTTCATATTGCCAAAACCCAGTGTCCAAGAGGAGTTTGCAGAGTTTCGGCACTGTGCGGCATCAGTCCCTTTGCAAATTACATCTTCTTGAATCTCATATGGATCTGAATAATTGATTATCATTAGATACCCACCCTCCACACTCAATGCTTTTGTGCGCCTTCTCCCTCCAGGAGCCTTCCCCCACTGCAGACCGCACCACACGCCCTGAACCTCCGGCAGGGGCCCCCATGGTGATGGTCTGTGGTGACCAGGACATCCTCAGCCTTGTGTTGATCACCAGTGTTGCCCTGTTTCCCCAGGCATTGACCACACTGGAGCTATCCACATGCGCAACCCACGGCCTTGCTCTGATCCGCTCCAGACAGCCTCAACTGCTTGTTTGCATTGAGCCTCTTGTTGAAGAAGACACGCTTGCCCTCATCTCCCAAGCCAAACGCCTGCCTGCCGCGCCAAAAATTCTCTTGATTTGCTGTTCTTTTGATTCTCAATATGCCAGGAAGACGATGGAGGCTTATTGTGATGGCATCCTTGGCGCCATTTCGGTGAATGCCGGCGCCATCTTTCAAGCCTTGAAAGTGGTTCAAAGTGGTGGCACCTACAGGGATTCGGCGGTAACCAACGGGCAGTGGAACGGCGGTGACTTCAGCGGTCCCCGGCAGGACCACAAGCTCACGCCCCGAGAACGACAAGTCCTGCAACTGATTGTCTACGGATGCTCCAATGGGGAAATCAGTGAGAAGCTATGCCTCGGGATCAGCACCGTTAAAACCCATGTGGGCCAGCTACTGGACAAGCTGGGCGCCCGTGACCGCACCCAGGCCGCGGTTCAGGCCATTGCCTTGGGGTTGGTATCCTGGCCTTCAGCCAGACATGCGGTGCATTAATCAGGGTCAGGACTTGCCATCCCTTCTTCGCTCAGGAACGTGGTGTGAAACGGGTGGGTCACACAAAATGGGCCAATCCGATTTACTCCAGTGTCATGATCCCTGAACTGAAGCCACGGAGATCAAGCGTTCGTTCCGTGTGCTTCCATCCCTTGCGGTGATCGCCACCGTGGCTGGGCTCAGCCAGCTTGCGGGCGGTGCCAGCAACACGGCATCGACGCTGGAGGACTGCAATGACCCATGGGCTTCCCGTTCACCAGCCACTTCTTGCAGCATCTCGGAAGTCCACGGCAACCACGCCACGGTGTTGGTGGAGCAGAACCCAATGTCCATGTCGACTGTTCCACCGCTGTCCCCGGCGTTCACAGTGAACAGTGGGACGCCGGTCCGAGAGACGCAATTGCCACCCTGAGCAACGGCAACGGCGAGTTAGAAGCCCAGCACCATTGCCCACCTGACGTCTGCGCTCCTCGGCCAACGGCGGTGGTGGGGCTGTCGTGGGTCTGTTTCCTGATCACAAGCCACAGCAGTAACAGGGACCGTGCAGGCCATGGCATGGGAAGACGGGACGACCTGTGCTTCACGCTTCACCAGGATGTTGGTATGGGCGACCAACGCTTTGTCGTCAGTGACCAGTTCTGCCATGGCGTTGCCCCGGCCCCACTGCTTCCAGGTCAAGGTCCCACGGATCATGGGGCGACAACAGGAGACGACCGCCTGTTTCCCCAAGCCGTATTTTGGAGAGTGGGCACAGGCTCCCCGTTGATTCCGGGCCAGAGGCGCGACCCTGAACCTCTCCAGTTCAATACACTCTGCCTGAAGGCGCCGCAGATCCAGGATTTGATGACCAGCACCACCAATCCCCTGCTCTTGGGTCAGGGCCTCCCCCCCTATGGGCGGTTCACCCCTGATGCCATTGGAGCAGGGATGCCGGAACTCCTGCGGCAACTGGAGGGGGCCCTTGCCCACCATGAAGCCAGGCTCGTCACCCTGGATGCCCCCACCTGGGAGCAGGTGATGGATCCTCTCCATCACATTGAGGAGCGGCTCCGCTGGGCCTGGGGTGTGGTGAATCACCTGATGGGGGTTTGCGATAGCGATGCCCTGCGCCAAGTGCATCGCCAGCAACAACCTGCCGTGGTGCGCTTTTACAATCGCCTGGGCCAAAGCGGGCCCCTCTACAAAGCCCTGCGGCAGTTGCAACAACGGCGCCAGGAGGGTCTGCTGCCATTGGATGGGGTGCAACAGCGCATCCTGACGGCGGCGGTGCAGGCCATGGAGTTGCAGGGGGTGGGTCTGGAACCGGAGCGGCGCCAAGCGTTTAATGCCGCCAGCACCCGCCTAGCGGAGTTGTCCACCCGTTACAGCAACCATGTCCTTGATGCCACCAAGGCCTGGAGCCTCTTGCTCAACAATCCTCAGCAGGTGGATGGCCTGCCTGGGAGTCTACGGGAACTCATGGCCGCCGCCGCCCGTGAGGCGGGCCACAGGGGGGCCACCGCTGCGGCTGGCCCATGGCAGTTGGGATTGGACCTGCCCCGTTATGGACCTTTTCTGCGCTATAGCCGCCAGCAACACCTACGGGAACAAGCCTACCGGGCCTATGTGGGCCGGGCCTCCGCTGGGGATACGGACAATCATCCCCTCATCCACGAGATCCTGACCCTGCGCCATCAGCAAGCCCAACGGCTGGGATACAATACCTGGGCCCAGGTGTCCCTGGTGAGCAAGATGGCCGGGTCTGTGGAAGAGATTCAGCGGCTGGTGGAGGAACTACGCCGCGCCAGCCGGCCAGCAGCGGCTGTGGAGTTGGAGCAACTGGGCCGGTTGGCCAAGGAGATGGGCGCCCCCCAAGGGGAGCGCCTGAAACCCTGGGATGTGTCCTACTGGAGCGAGCAACTGCGCCGCCGCCGCTTTGATCTGGATAGCGAAGCCCTCCGCCCCTGGTTCCCCCTTGAGCAAGTGTTGGAGGGACTCTTTGGCCTCTGTGAACGACTATTTGATATCCGCATCCTGGCCGCCGATGGAGAAGCTCCCACATGGCACAGGGACGTGCGTTTCTTCCAGGTGGTGGATCAGGAGCAGAACACCCCCATCGCCGCCTTCTATCTGGATCCCTACGCACGACCTGGACAAAAACGCGGTGGGGCCTGGATGGATGAATGTCTGGTGCGCCAGTGGGATCAGGATGGCCGGCTGGTTCACCCCGTGGCTTACCTGATTTGTAATCAAACGCCGCCAGTAAATGGTACCCCCAGCTTGATGACCTTCATGGAAGTGCGAACCCTGTTCCATGAATTTGGCCATGGCCTGCAGCATATGCTCACCACCATCAATCGGCCCCAAGCCGCTGGCCTCAACCTGGTGGAGGATGACGCCATCGAGCTAGCCAGCCAGTTCATGGAGAACTGGTGCTATGACCAGCCCACCATCAGGGCCATGGCCCGCCACTGGCAAACCGGAGCGCCCCTGCCAGAGGCGGAGTTTCAAAAAATCAGGGCCGCCCGCACCTTCATGGCGGGCACGGCGATGTTGCGACAGTTGAGCTTTGCCCAGGGTGATCTGGAATTACATGACCGCTGGCGGCCTGGCAGTGGGGAAGCGCCAGAGGCAACATGGCGCCGCATTGCCACCGCCATGGCCATGCTGCCCCCCATTGCCGAAGACGCCACCATCTGCAGCTTCGAGCATCTGTTTGCAGAGGGATATGACGCCGGATATTATGCTTATAAATGGTCCGAGGTGCTGAGTGCGGATGCCTTCTCCGCCTTTGAAGCCGTTGGCTTGGAGAACGAAGCGGCCATCCGCACCCTGGGCAAACGTTACCGGGACACGGTGCTAAGCCTGGGGGGCAGCCAGCACGCTGGGGAGGTGTTCCGCGCCTTCCGTGGGCGTGAACCGTCTACGGAAGCTCTGCTGCGCCACTCCGGCTTGGTTAATGAGATCATTCATGGTATAGGCCAGCGTTTACGTGGGGCTACCCGTGGCTCATCAGGTAACCCACCTGCTGCTGGCCAAGGAGTGCCTGCTTCTCCAGGACAAAGCCCTGTCCAGAATAATGGGAACAAGGATCCACAAGAGAAGCCAAGGCAAAGGGAAAACCCCGAAATGGGTCCACAGAAGGCTCCCACTCTCCAAATGATCCGAACCAATCTACGGGGAGTCATAGAGTTGCTGTTGAATCTAACAGGAAAATTATGGAAGGATATTCTTAAACCTTTTCTGTACAAAACAATGCCGAAAATCATTGGATTCATTTTACCGAAAGCCATAAATCTGCTCTGGAGAGTTATCAAATATATTGTACCAGCAGTGGGTAATTTGCTTATGCGGAATCCAATCACGAGTATTGTGAGTGTTATCGTCCTGTGGATTGTATGGAGTTTCTATGCTCGATTTCATGCCTTTAGTGATTATATTTCCCGCACCATGCATACTTTTAGAGATGGAGTAGCGGGAATTGGTCATGGCTTGTCCCATGGCGCCTCCGCTGTTGCCCATGGTCTGGGTGCCGGGACACGGGCTTTAGGTGATGGAGTGGCGGGAATTGGTCATGGCTTGTCCCATGGCGCCTCCGCTGTTGCCCATGGTCTGGGTGCTGGGGCACGAGCTCTAGGTCATGGAGCAGCGGGAATTGGTCATGGCTTGTCCCATGGCGCCTCCGCTGTTGCCCATGGTGGTCTGGGTGCTGGGGCACGAGCTCTAGGTCATGGAGCGGTGGGCATCGGTCATGGCTTGTCCCATGGCGCCTCCGCTGTTGCCCATGGTCTGGGTGCCGGGACACGGGCTTTAGGTGATGGAGCAGCGGGAATTGGTCATGGCTTGTCCCATAGCGCCTCCACTGTTGCCCATGGTCTGGGTGCTGGGGTCCAGGCTCTAGGCCATGGAGCGGTGGGCATCGGTCATGGCTTGGCCCATACCACTTCTTCTGTTACCCATGGTCTGGGTGCTGGGGTCCAGGCTCTAGGCCACGGAGCAGCGGGAATTGGTCATGGCTTGGCCCATGGCACCTCCGCTGTTGCCCATGGTGTCAGTAGTGGAATCTTGGGCTTTTAAGGAAACGCTGGAGAACTGTGCCGAGTGGCAAGGCCATATAAGCTCAGCTCTTCCATTTTTTCTCTAAGAGGCCGACACCAGATAGGCTTTCCGGTCAGCCAGGGACTACCGGCCCGGTGAGGTGGCCGACGGCCCCAGGGGTGAACGGGGATGTTGGAGAGGTTATCTGGGTAAAAAGCGGCGAACCCCACTCCCCTTCACTCAACTGGACAAGGAAGGAAGGCATCATTTCCAGGGAGGCCTTGGGATATGGTACAATGGGCGCTGATGCTTCCACAACCATGTCCGAACCTAAAGCCTGACATCGTTCCCGTCCCTGAACTGACCCAAGGCCCTTCACTTTCTCTTTGCTGGAGAAATTAAATAGCGCTCAAGAAACATACGTCAGTTCTGCGCAAGTGGAAGCTGGGGCCAACGGAACACAAAGGACAAAATTTGAGTTTCAGCAGAAGAAAGGTCTATCTGACAACCTCAAAGGCTCCATGGGGATGGTTGAAAGGTTTCTCACCCTCACCCTGGGTTTCGGGCTAGGCATCCTTTTCGATGAGGTGTACCATTTTCTTTGTCATCTCTTCCATTGGAGGTAGGAGCTTCTTTCCCTGTCAGGTTAGGGCAGTTTCTTTTCACTTCCTATGAAATCCTGCTTCTCCCCCAAGCAGTTGGTGGTCTTTGTTGTTGGTATGCTTGTATTTACCACTAGCGCTGCTCTGAGTTCCTGGATTTCAGCCTTCAGCTCATCAAACCGCTTGTTCAGCTTGTTCCACAAGACCACCAAAACGATCACGACCACGACAGCACATGCGGCCAGAGCACCAACCACAACAACCAAGGCGTGAACGAGGGGCGCCACCACAAGATTCTTTAACCAATGGGTACCAACCAGAGAAGCCAATGGGCCAACATTCTCCATTGTTTTCATCAGGAGAAAACCGACATCCATTTTACCGACAGCAGCAAGCCTGCAGCATATCACAATCCACACATCAGCCGCAACACGGTGGTCCAATGACCGGCCCAATAACGGGCCACCATGGATTACTCTAGGGGTTCAAGCTCCATCTGCACAGCGGCCATCAGGGCCAGATCATGGTCTCAAGATCGCAAGCACCAATACCGCTGGTCATCAACCGCGCCAGAGGGCCATCATACTCCCCGGCCAAGGCATTCGCTGATCAGGGATCCATTTCCCATTCACCCATGAAGCGCCTGTGGTGCCGTGGCCTGCTTCTGATCACTGGCCACCCCACCATGAAGACAACCACACCTCATGCTGCTGCTGGATAAGCGCCTGCTGCAAAAATGATCCATCATCGCAACCGTCTTGGACAAGTTGAAGTCGGAGATGAGTTGGAGCACAGGCGCCACTGGTCTGCCACCATGCCTTTGTCCAGATCCTCTCCTGCCTGGCGGCCCTGATCCTGGCCCAACCCAAGGCCAAGATGAGCTTGGTCCCCATCCTTGGCGTCCCTGAATCTCTCCAGAGGTGATGTGGAAAAATCACAAATAAACTGATAATATGACTTGGACAGTAAGATATACTCTCATCATCAAACTGGCATTGAAAAGTTCTACAGAGGGGGCAGATTTATTGATGATTGAGATGGTGGATCCCCGCTTCCGTGAGAATGGGGAGAAGGGCGTGGGAATGATAGGGATCAGAATATCAGATCACAAATTTGACTCACCCACAATAAAGCTATCGATAATTTCTACGCTACCATTGGAATATCCCCAAATAAAAACCTTCGTTGCGGCTGGAGCCTCAAAACTGACCATATCGAATGGAAATACAACTTTCTCCATATAGAAGTCCTCTTCATCGGACCGGAGGACCACTAGGGCATCGGATTGGTTGTGATAACACCACTCCACACGGGGCTGGCAGGGATTTTTAGATTAATCCACAGCCATAGATTAGATTTTGTATCTGGTGTTACCGAACTTGCGGCCCAGGAAAAGGCGCTCAGGGTATTTGGATGGTGGCGGTGCCTCTGGTTGCGGCGGCAACGACCTCCTGGCGCAGGTTAGGGTTAAAAGCCAGGGCCCGCGTCCAACTGGGTAGGCGGAACCCTGTTGGGGCATCCATGAAATCATTCCAGCAGGGCCGAACCAGCTTCCCAAAGCAGTTGACGATTGACTCCTCGGCATGGCGGTCATAGGGGAGGCCATTGATGGCGGCATCCAGATGGTGCTGTCGCACACGATCCTTGGCAATCCGCTGGTAGAGCACCTCCAGGGTGGCTGCCTCTTCCCGGCTCAGGGCGATGGACTCATGCTCCATCAATGCGCGCATTAAGCAGGCAAGGATTTCTGAACACATGCGTTGCAGACCTTCCATCCGCGCCGTACCAATGCCTTTGTGTTTGTGGTCAAACACCCCCAGATCCACCTGGGCGATGTGGCTGATGGTGAGATTGCGGTACACCTCGGCCAAGAGGCCCATCTCCAGTCCCCAGTCACAGGGAACACGCAGGTTCAGGGCAAGATCCGCGGTAAAGGAAAACTCTCCGGAGAGGGGGTAGCGGAAGGCGTGCAGGTAGCTCAGCAAATTTTTTGGACCCACCAACTGCTGCAGGGCATCCAGGATGGGCATCACAAACAGCCGGGTGGCGCGCCCATGCATGCGGTTCTCCTCCAGGGAGAGCCGGCTGTAGAAGGCTTTTACATAGGCCACACCGAACTGGCGCTCCAGCAGAGGGCTCAGCATCCGCACGGGATAGGAGGGATTGAACGTGCGAATATCCGCATCAAACAGGGCAATGAGCTCAGCTTCCAGGGTGGCGGCCGCCAGGCCCACCCACACAGCCCAACCCTTGCCGGCCGGCCCCAACACATCCAGGCCAGCATCATGGGTGTGGGCCATAAAGTCCCGCAGCACGGGCCCATTGGTCCACAGCACCTGGACCGGGCAGGGCATCTCCTGGAAAAAGACCTTTGTTTGGTCCACCTCATCCTGATGCTCTGCGGCCAGGGCAATCACCAATTGGCTCAGGTTGGAAAAGCGAGCCAGCACATCCCGGGTCAATGACAGGGCAGGACGACGCAACTCGTCAAAGAGGCAAGGAATCAAGACACAGGCCTGACGCTGGGCCAACTGCTCATTGAAGTGCTGCTCCTGCTTGGCATCAATGGGGCGGTGATTGTGAACAGTGCTAATGGCGTCCTGAAGAAAATCCATCGAAACCCCTGCAAATGGGCCAGTGACTTGGCAACGTTATGGGCAATCTACCGTCATCAGCACTTGCAACCAAGGATTGTGCCAGAGATCAAGGCTGCAAGTCACCAGGGAACAGCAGCCGCCAGCCAAAAGCTGGCCCTCTTACTGCGCAGCATCTATCCCCAACCGGACCTCCAGGCCCGTTTGAGCAGATTACTTCCCGGAGGGTTACCCCCTGATCGGTCGACAACCTGCCAGCGCTGGGATCAGTCCACCGCCATTCTCATCACCTATGCCGATACCATCACCGCGTCTGACACCCCCACGTTGGCGGTGCTGAATCGCTTCTTGTCAAAGGACTACAGCGCAGTTCCCCTGCCTGTTCTCCATGTGCTGCCGTTTTTGCGCTCATCCAGTGACCGGGGGTTTGCCGTCTGTGACCACAGCAAATTGGAGCCCCACTTTGGGGACTGGCGCCATCTACGGGAGTTGGCCCATGGTCGCCAGCTCATGGCGGACCTGGTGGTCAACCATGTCTCCGCATCTCATCCCTGGGTGCAGCAGTTCCGCCATGGCCTGGAGCCTGGAGCGTCCATGGTGATGGCGCCCACAGACCTGCAGGGGTGGGACAATGTGGTGCGGCCCCGCAGTTCGGTGCTGTTCACCCTGATGGAGACCCGCCAGGGGTTGCGGCCGGTCTGGACCACCTTCGGGCCAGACCAGGTGGACCTGGACTGGAGCCGGCTGGAGGTGCTGGAGGCCTTTGCCCAGTTGATGCACACCTACGTGGAACAAGGTGCCACCTGGATTCGGTTGGATGCCATTGGTTTTCTGTGGAAAGATCCCTACACCAACTGCATGCACCGCCCCAAAACCCGGATCCTGGTGCAAGCCCTTCGCCTCCTCCTGGAGCAATACACCTGCAACGGTGTTCTGCTCACGGAAACCAATGTTCCGGAAGAGGAAAATCTGTCCTACGTGCGCAGTGGCGACCAGGCCCATGTTGCCTACAACTTTCCCTTGCCGCCCCTGCTATTGGAGGCCCTCCTCTCCAACAACTGCGACCTGATCAACCGCTGGCTGGCCCGTTGGCCTCAACTGCCCCAGGGCAGCACCATGCTGAACTTCACCGCCTCCCATGACGGCATCGGCCTGCGTCCTGCGGAGGGACTCATCAGCCCGGAGCGACTCTACAACTTGCTGATGCGTTGTGAAGATCGGGGGGGATTGGTCAGTCACCGCACCGAGGCGGACGGCACCTTGAGCCCCTATGAGCTGAATATTGCCTGGTGGAGCGCCATGGCGGGTCCCCCAACCACCCCACGACGCCTTCAGCTGGAGCGTTTCCTGGCCAGCCAGTTGCTGGTGATGGCCCTGCCTGGCGTGCCGGCCTTCTATCTGCCCACCCTCCTGGCTGCCAGCAATGATCACCCCACCTACTGCAAGACTGGCCGACGCCGTGACCTGAACCGGCCCCAGTTTGATCTCCAGGCAGTGCGCCAGGATCTGGAGAGCACCGACAGCCCTGCGGCCATCATCCGCATCCTCATGGCCCACGCCCTGGCCATTCGCGCCCAACTCCCTGCATTTCATTCAAAGGCTCCCATGACGGTGCTGAGCCCTGAACGGAGCGATATGGTCATTCTGCAGCGGGGCTACAGGGATGATCCCAGCACCGTATGGGTGGTGCAGAGTTTCCGTGAAGAGGCTGTGGAGTTGAATCTTTCCCTGCTGGCCCCCCAGCACAGCGGATGCTGGAGAGAGCAGCTCAGCCAACGCACCATTGCGGGTCAGCGGCTGGCGCTCACCCCCTACGAGGCACTCTGGCTTCAGACAGCCTGAGCATACCATGCAAACCCCTTCAGCCCCCACCGTGGCCAGCCAGTGGATGGTGGTTACCGATCTGGATGGCACCCTGCTGGACCATGCCTATGACTTTTCCCCGGCAGCGCCCCTCTTGCGGCGCCTGGAGCAGCAGGGCGTTCCCGTCATTCCCTGCACCAGCAAGACGGCTGAGGAGGTGGAGCAGTTCCAGGCCACCGCAGGCCTCAGTAGCCCCTACATTGTGGAGAATGGTGGCGCCATCCACTTCCCCCACCCGGAGGGCTGGCAACCAGGGAACCCCCATCACCCCAATCCTGGCGGGGGTGTTGTCATGCCCCTGGGCTGGCCCAGTCAGCGGCTGCGGCCCCTGCTGGATGCCCTGGCTGCAGAGCTGGATACCCGATTTTTTCCCCTGGAGGATCTGTCCCAGGAGGACATCATGGCCCGCACCGGACTCTCGCCCGAAGGGGCCGCCCTGGCGGCACGGCGCTGCTGGAGCGTGCCTTTTGTGCCCGCAACGGATCAGCCCATTGAAAGGGTGGAGGCCTTGGCGGCGGCACGGGGTCTCAAGGTGTTACAGGGAAATCGCTTTGCCCATCTGATTGCCCCCGGCAGCGACAAAGGCTTGGCCCTGGCGGCGTTGCGTCGTGCTGATCCCCGACGTCGCGCAGTGTTGGCCCTGGGGGATTCTCCCAATGACACAGCGCTTCTGGATGGGGCGGATCAAGCCATTGTCATTCCCGGCGCCAATGGTCCCCATCCCCGCCTTCAGCCCGCCATCACAGCGGGTGATTACCACCTGGCCGCCGCGCCCCATGCTGTGGGCTGGGCAGATGCTGTGGCCACATGGCTGGCACCACCTGACCCGATCCACTGAAGCCGGCCTTACCCTCCGTTCCAGACCAGTCCACCAGGACAAAGGGACCAGCCGTTGCCGCGGGGACCTCTGCATGGAGGGAAATAGCCTGTCACAGTGCTGCTGATCTCTCCATCAGCGTCGTCTCCCTTTCCCTCGTAGCCGTGAGGGCAGCACCTGATCTCCTGGCGGGGTCCCAGCCACCATTGGGGGTGGTTGCGGGGATTACCTTCCCTTCAGCTTCTACCATCTTCGAGACACGACCCAAGAAAAGCCGTCCTGAAGAACAGGGTTTGTACCCAGGGCAGTCGGTGGTCAATTTAGGCGCCACCTGTGGAAATCCCCGTAACCCAATGGCGAAACTCTTCGTCCCGCCCTTCCATAATACCCTGGAGACGCTGGCGGAGGGTTTCCATGATGGGGCGACTGGTGGCCAAGGCCGTGGCTTCAATACGGCGCACCGGGGTGATGCGGGCGGCGGTGCCGGTGAGGAACACCTCGTCCGCCAGGAGCAGTTCCGTCTTGTCAATGGCCCGCTCCACTACCTCATATCCCATGGACCGGGCCATGGCGATGACGCTGGCCCGGGTGATGCCCTCCAGGATGTCCTGGTTCACCCCCGGCGTGTGCAGCGCCCCATCCCGAACAATGAAAATGTTCATCCCCGAGGCTTCGCAGACTTTCCCCTGGCTATTCATCAGGATGGCCTCATCAAAGCCACTGCTGACGGCCTCGGTTTTGGCCAGGGATGAGGTGATATAGGCGCCGCTGATTTTGCCCCGCAGGGGCAGGGAGCGGTCCTCCTGCCGTGTCCAGGAACTGAAGCGGCAACTCACCCCCTCCGGGGAGAGATAGTCCCCCAGCTCCAGCCCATAGATCAGAAAGTCCGTCTCGATGGCGTGGAGGCGGGGGGCAATGCCCAGATCACTGGTGTACACCAAAGGGCGAAGATAAATGGGGACCCGGGGCCGGTTGGCTTTGATCACCGCATCTACACCGGCAATAATGTCCCCGCTGGATAGGGATGTGTTGAGAAAGCCGGCGCTCTGGCTCAGGCGATGGGCGTGGCGATCCAGACGGAAGAAGAGCATCCGATGGGCGCCGCTGGGGTCCGGAATGGCCCGCAGGCCGCCAAACGCTGCTGTGCCATAATGGAGGGCATGAGTGGCGATGGAAAGCTTCGCCTCGGCAAAAGGTTGGCATTTGCCCTCAAACCAGACGTAGGGAAGAAACCCATGCATTGTGGTGACGGTGGTCGTGTGATCTGATCTTCCCATGCATCGTCTCGCAGCCCTTCCCGGCGTTGACGACGGCCAAGCTGGCCCGTTGCTGGTGGAACAGGATCCCGCCCCCATCCTGATGCTGACTGCCTCGGATACGGACCTGGCCACCATGGCCACCGTCCTGGAGCGTACCTCCCAGCCCTGTCCCATGCGGGGTCTGAACATTGCCGCCCTGGCCCATCCCGCCGTGGTGGATCACTACCTTCGCACCACCGTGGCCCCAGCCCGGGTGGTGCTGTTGCGCCTTTTGGGGGGTCGCAGCGCATGGAGCTACGGCCTGGAGCGTTTACAGGAGTGGCAGACTGCTGGAGGGTGTCTGGTGGTGCTGGATGGAGTGGCGCCGGATCCGGCGCTGGAAAGCCTCAGCACCACGTCGCCAGAGCTGACCCGGGCCTTGGGGGATGCCCTCCGTTGGGGTGGGCCTGAGAATCTGGCGGGTGTGGCGGCGGCGCTGCAGGGGCTGGCGGCAGGGGTTGAGCCCCAACTCCCCCAACCAGTGCCCCTGGCGGATCCCCTCCCCCATGACTGGCGCCAGGATGACCAGGGGCCAGCAGTGGGGATTCTATTCTATCGCGCCCTGGCCCAGGCAGGCGATTTTGCCCTGGTGGATGCCACCACGGCCCGCCTGCGGGCCGTGGGCCTGGCCCCCAAGGCGCTGCTGATCAGTGGCCTGCGCACACCCGGGATTCAGTCCGGCATTGTGGCCCTTTGGCGCCAGCAGGGGGTGCAACTGGTGCTCACCACCACAGGATTTGCGGCGGCAGGGGCTGCAGAGGATGCCGTCACCCTCTGGGATGAGCTGGATTGCCCCGTACTCCAGATGGTCTGCAGCAGCGGCTCCCGGAGGGCTTGGCGGGAGAGCAGTGTGGGCTTGGGTCCCCGGGATCTGGGGATGCAGGTGGTGTTGCCGGAGCTGGACGGGCGGCTCCTGGGGCGGGTGGTGAGTTTCAAGGAGGTGCAGCAGCGCCACCCCCAACTGGACTGCCCGTTGTTTCGCTACACCCCGGTGGTGGAGCGGCTGGTCTGGTGCGGACAATGGGCGCAGGCCTGGCTGCGCCTGGCCACCACGCCGCCGCACCAGCGGCGCCTGGCCATTGTTCTAGCCAACTACCCTACCCGCAACAGCCACTTGGCCAATGGCGTAGGCCTGGACACCCCAGCCAGTGTGGCCGCCTGTCTGGGTTGGCTGGTGGCGGCAGGCTATGGCGTGGCCGGGGAGTTACCCGGCGATGGGGATCATCTGATCCGCAAGCTCACCCTTGGGCGCAGCAATGATCCCCGTAGCTTGCCCCTGGCGCCCATGGCCCACTTGCCCTTGGACGCCTATGAAGCCTGGTTTTCCCAGCTCCCCCTCCCCGCCCGCCAAGGGGTGCTGGCGCGCTGGGGACCACCAGACCAGGATGAACATCTGGAGGCGGAGGGCTTTGCCATCCATGGCTGCAGTTTTGGGGCGGTGGTGGTGCTGATTCAGCCCAGCCGCGGCTATGAGCGGGATCCCCAACTCAGCTACCACAGCCCGGATCTACCACCCACCCACCACTACCTGGCCACCTACCACTGGCTACAAACGGTTCACCGTGCTGACGGGGTGATCCACTTCGGGAAGCATGGCAACCTGGAATGGCTGCCGGGCAAAGGGGTGGGCCTCTCTGGGAATTGCTTCCCCGATCTGGCCCTGGGGCCGTTGCCCCATCTCTATCCCTTCATTGTCAATGATCCGGGGGAGGGGGCCCAGGCCAAGCGCCGTAGCCAGGCCCTGATCCTGGACCACCTCACCCCACCCCTGGCCCGGGCTGGTCTCCATGGCCAGGAGGCTGTCCTGGAGCAACGGTTGGATGAGTACTGGCAGGCGCTGCAGTTGGGGAGCAGCCGCGCCCCGGGGTTGCGCCAGGAACTGGACGCACTGCTGGCGGCGCTCCACCTGGAGGCTGAAGGAGACCTGGACCAACGGTTGGAGCAGGCCGATGGCTACCTCTGCGAATTGAAAGAGGCCCAGATCCGCACGGGGTTGCACTGCTATGGGGTGGCGCCGGAGCCGCAGCAGCGGCTGGAGCTGCTGCTGGCGTTGGCCCGTTGCCCACAGGGGGACCAGCCTGGTCTCACCCAGGCCATGGCCATGGATCTTGGCCTGGCGCTGGATCCCTGGACCAGCGAAGAGGGGGCGACGCTCAGTGCCCAAGACCGGCAACGGCTGAATCTTCCCGCCACGGCCCGCTGTGCCGGTGATGCCATGGCCATGCTGGAGGGCTGGGGCCTGGCGTTGTTGAAGGGTGAGGTCATGGCGCCAGGCCCCCGGAGCCGCCACTGCCTGGAGCGGGTTGCCGCTGAGGTGGCACCCCGGCTGGATGCCTGCCCATCCCAGGAGCAACAGTCCCTTCTTCGTGGTTTGGCGGGGGGGCGGATTCCCCCGGGTCCTGCTGGAGCCCCCACCCGTGGCCGCCTGAATGTGCTGCCCACGGGGCGGAACTTCTACAGCATCGACCTGCGGGGTCTGCCCACGGAAGCGGCTTGGGATCTGGGGCGCCGTGCCGCGGAGTTGTTGTTGGAGCAGCACCAGCAGCAACAGGGGGAACCCCTGCGTCATCTGGCCATGAGTGTCTGGGGCACAGCCACCATGCGCAATGGCGGTGATGAGATTGCCCAGGCCTTGGCCCTCATGGGGGTGCGGCCTGTGTGGGATGGCCAGCAACGGCGGGTGGTGGATCTGGAGGTGATCCCCTTGGCCCAACTGGGCCGCCCGCGGGTGGATGTGACGTTGCGGATTTCCGGGTTATTTCGGGATGCATTCCCCAATCTGGTGGATCTGATTCACCGGGCTGGCCTGCTGTTACAGCAGACCACTGGTGAGAGCCTGGGGCAGATCTATGGCTCAGCGCCGGGGGCCTACGGCGCTGGTTTGCAGGGTCTGATGGACAGTGGCGCATGGGAGACCACCAGGGATCTGGCCACCGCCTTCCTCAACTGGAGCCAATGGCGCTACAGCAGCAGCGGGACCGGTGAACTGGAGGTGCATCAGGACCGGGATGGGCTCTGCAACCGGCTGGGGCAGGTGGATGGGGTGCTCCACAATCAGGACAACCGGGAGCACGACCTGCTGGATTCTGATGACTACTACCAATTCCAGGGGGGGCTGGCGGCGGCGGTAACCCATCTGCGGGGCCAGCGGCCTGCCCTCTGGTTTGGAGACCATGCCCGACCCCAGCGCCCGCGGGTGCATCGCCTGGCCCGTGAGCTGGATAAGGTGATTCGCTCACGCCTGCTGAATCCCCGCTGGCTGGAGGGCATGCGTCGCCATGGGTATCGGGGTGGCTTTGAGTTGAGCGCCAGCTTGAACTACCTGTTTGCCTATGACGCCAGCACCGGGGCGGCGCCGGATTGGGCCTATGGCGCCATTGCGCAGCAGTGGCTCCTGGAGCCCAGCAGCCGGGCTGCTCTGAAGCACAGCAATCCTTGGGCGCTCCAGGAGATGGGGGAGCGGCTGTTGGAAGCGCATCGCCGTGGCCTCTGGCAGGAAGCCGACGGGAAGGAGATTCAGGCCCTCGAAGCGCTGGTGCGCCAAGTGGATGCTGATCTGGAGCGGGGCTAGCTGGTCACATCCCGCACCATGGAGCGAAAGGGATCAATGGCGCCCGGCTTTTTGCTGGCTGCGGTCTTGGGCACAGCGCGCCCCTGCTGGGGGGTGGCAGCTTTCTTCCCTTTCACGGAACCACCCCGTAGCCGCTGGGCAAGCTCCTGGGGGCTCATGGCCTGGGCAAAGGTTTTGCGCACCTTGCCGCCTGGGGTGGGGGCGGTCACCGCCGCTGGACTCCTGTTTCCTGCGGCTGCCCTGGCCTCGGGCACTCCACCCGTGGCCTTGGTCACACGGGAATCCATGGCGCCCACCTCTTGGATCAACTCCCCCCCTTCCGGCGAGGAGGCTGATTTTGGAAAGGTGTGGCGGATGGTGTTGGAGGAGCGCAGGTAGGACATATCGCCCACGGTCTGCGCCGTGTCATTGTCCAGGAAGAATGCCTCATCGCTGGACTTTTCAGCCTGGCCGGGCTTGGCGCGAAACCGGTCAAACAGTCCCATGGGCCGGGGAGAGAAACAATAAAATAACTTTAGAGAAAATCCAGGGCGCCGTTGCTGCTCCAGTCATTTTGCAACGATGCCCAAAGGCGGTGCGCCACCGTCAGCGACTCCTCAGATTGGCGCTGTGGGTGTCTGTCCCACAACTGGCCAGCAGCCCAAGATGCTGGCGCAGTTGATCCACGTCGTCGCAGATCAAGGGGGATGGATGCCACTGGGGCAGCATTTCGTAGTCATACCAGGTCTCCACAGCGTCAAACTTCAAGTGCTGGGCCGCCCGGATCAGAACGCGGAAATCCAGGCGGTAGCGGGCTGGATGGGCCAGTGCGGCCAGACCACCGGCTGCATGAATGGCGCTCACCACGGCCGAGGCCTCCAATGCCTCCCCATGGGCAGCTTCCCCCTGGAGGTAAGGCATCAGGGGCACTTCTGTGGTGTAGCCCAGGGCAAGGATATGAACAAGACAGGTGTGGAGAACAGCACTGATCTCAACGCCGGGCCAAAGCTTGGGGATGGGACGACCCTGCTGTTGCAGCGCCGTCAGGGTTTGTTGAGCAAGGGGGTAGGCTTGGTGGCTGTGGTGGTCTGTAATGGCCAGATGCTCCAGCCCCAGGTCAACAGCCTGGGTGGCCAACTCCCCAGGCGTCAGGCTGCCGTCACTGCATGTGGTGTGGCAGTGAAAATTGCACCGCTCAGGGCAGCTATGGCGGTTAACCGTTGCCAGAACCGTTGTCAGGGGGTGGAAGAGGGGGCAACCATCAGGGACCCTGGGAGAGGGCCTGCTGCTCCGCATCCCGTCGACGCTTACGTGCATAAAGCTGAATGGCCAATGCCATGAAAACAACGAGGGCCGCCACCAACCATGTGGCAGGACCTGTGGGGAACTGGGCCTTGAAGACGGCAAGCATCACAATCACCACCAGCAGCAGTGTGGGCGCTTCATTGAGGGCCCGCAGTTTGCCACTGCTCCAGTTGCATACCCCTTGCTTCAACTGCCCCATCAACCGATAGCAGAACAGGTGGTAGGCCAGCAGCAGGGCGACGAAGGCCAGTTTGATATGCAACCACCCCTGGTTCAGCCAGCCAGGATTGGTCGCCAACAGACCAATGGCCATGGCCACCGTCACCACCATTCCGGGGGTGGTAATGATATTGGCCAGTCGTTTCTCCATCAAGCTGTACTGGGGCTTGAGCACCGCCTGGGCATCAGGGTTGAGGGTATCCGCCTCCACATGGTAGATAAAGAGGCGAACCAGATAAAAGAGGCCGGCAAACCAGACCACCATCCCAATGATGTGGAAGGTCTTGAACCAGAGATAGGCCTCTGGCGGCAGGGGCGGCGCCATCAGGAAGGGGGGGAGCTTCAGGATCAGAACTTATTACAGCGCACCTAATGGCGCCACAACGGTGAACAGGAACAATAGGGGCAGCAGCAAGACAATGGTGCATCAAGACGAGCGATGCTTTGACCTGGTGGTGGTGGGGGCCGGCTCCGGAGGCCTGGCCGCCGCAAAGCGGGCCGCCTCCCATGGGGCCTCTGTGGCCATTGTGGAAGGTGGCCGAGTGGGGGGAACCTGTGTGATCCGTGGCTGTGTCCCCAAGAAGCTTCTGGTCTATGGCTCAGCCGTGGGGGAGCAACTGGCGGATGGGCCCAGCTATGGCTGGCCGGTGCCCCCTGTGGCGCCCCAGACCCATGTGCTGCTGGACCATGTGCGCCGCGAGGTGGATCGCCTCAACGGCATCCATGAAGCGGCCCTCAACCGGGCTGGTGTGGTGCTGGTGCGGGGATGGGGTCGGTTCCTGGATGCCCAGCGCCTGCTGGTGGGGGAGCAGGTGCTCCGGGGGGAGACAATCCTCATTGCCGTGGGGGGACAACCGGTGCGTCCCCATCTCCCTGGGGCTGAACTGGCCCTGGTGAGTGATGACCTTTTTCTCCTGGAGCGCTTCCCCAGTTCCATGGTCATCATTGGCGGCGGCTACATTGCCTGCGAATTCGCCTGCATCCTGCGGGGGCTGGGGGTCGCCGTGACCCAGATTGTGCGGCGTCAGTTGCTGCGGGGATTTGATCGGGGCTGCGTGGCCAGTGTGGAGGCGGGGATGATGGAGAAAGGTCTGGTAGTGCGCAAGGGGGTGTCTCCCCAGGCCATCAGCAGCACCACCACCGGCCGTCGGGTGGAACTCTCCGATGGCAGCACCGTGGAGGCGGAAGCCGTGCTCCTGGCCACCGGCCGCACGCCGCGGCTGGATGGATTGAATCTGGCGGCGGCTGGCGTGGCGGTGGCGGGGCCACGCATCCCCGTGGACGGTGACCAACGCACCAATGTGGCCCATATCTTTGCCGTAGGGGATGTGACGGATCGGATCAACCTGACACCCGTGGCCGTGGATGAGGGGCGCGCCTTTGCGGATTCCCGGTTTGGCCAGACCCCCCGCCACACAGACCACAGCCTGGTGGCCAGTGCGGTGTTCACCCAGCCGGAGTTGGCCACGGTCGGTCTCTCGGAGGAGGCGGCCAGGCAGCGTCATGGGGATCAGGTGCGGGTGTGTGAGGCCCGTTTCCGCAGCCTGTCCCGGGCCCTGCCCAAAACCGGTAGCCCTTGTCATTTGAAGCTGGTGCTGGGTCTCCAGGAGCGGGTTTTGGGCTGCCACATGGTGGGGGAGCACAGCGCCGAGATTATTCAGATGGCCGCCATTGCCCTGGGGATGGGGGCCACCAAGGCGGACTTTGATCGCACCATGGCCCTGCACCCCAGCATCAGCGAGGAATTCGTGACCATGGGATGAGATTGGGGCTGGCCTCCAGGGCAGAATTGGTGGGCATGATGACTAAGCTGGAGTGAGTGAACACCCAATGGCATCCATGCCGATTCCCAACCATCAATTGTTGGCCAAAGTTGAACGCCTGGAAGCGCGCGTTGAGCGACTTGAACGGCTGGAGATTTCCCCCGCCGATCTGGAGGAGCACCTTGCCCGTCTGAAGCGCCTGGAAGGGTTCATGGACTGCATCGAGTCCTACCTGGACCGTCTGGAGCGTCTGAGCGGTCCCCTGTCCCGTCTCGAAGAGCGCCTTGACCTTGTAGATGGTCAACGGCCCAGCAAGCGGAATCCCCAAACGTTCCAGTTGGTACAGTCCAAAGTTGAGGCCAAGGCCTTCCTGGCCCGTCTTGTGGGGGGCACCCCCGCTCCCCAGGGCAGCTTTCCCTTGAAGAGGTGGTTTCTGCGCTTCCTGCGGAAGCGCTGAGGGGGGGTGATGTTCAGTGTGCCGCCCCCTTAGAAGCATTTGGCGGGGGTGTTCTGCTGAATGCGGAAGCCACAGTGGTGATCACCCTCCTGGATCCAGTGAACCCGCTCCACATGGCAATCCGGGAAGATGATGCGGTAAAGCTGCAACTCCTGGCTGCAGATCACGGGAAACTGCTGGGCAATGCGGCCCACAGAACAATGGAAGGCGGTGAGCAGCCAGTTGTGTCGGTCTTGACAAGGTTGATAGTCCGCCACATACCCTTCCCGACGGCGCAGTTCCACCAGCCGCTGTAGACGCTTCTCCAGGGGGTAATCCCCCAGGAGACGGCGATAGCGCTGGGCCTGGGCAGTGGCCTGTTGGCCCAGGAGGTTCTGCAATTGATCGGTCCCCAGACAGTTGGCCATGGTGTGGAGGAGCCCTTGGGCAAACTCCTGGCTTCCATCGGGGAAGTGGTCTCGGCCTTGGTCTGTCAGCCGCCAGAGGTTGCTGGGCCTTCCCAGTCCGGTGGTGTTACAGGGGCTTTCCACCAACCCTTCCTGTTCCAGGCTCCGCAGGTGGCGGCGCGTTGCCTGCACAGAGACCCCTAACTGGCTGGCCATGGTCCCTGCTGTGGCCTGGCCCAACCGCAGCAGGATGGTCAACGCGGCCTCACGGGTCGATGTGACTGGTTCTGACGACATCACACGGGAAGCGGCCACAGGGCCGTGCATCGGGTTGTAGTCTAGTTAGGAAACAAACCGGTTTCGTTACTCTGCTGCCCATGAATTCAGACCAAGACCTTCAGCCCAGCCCCGAGAGCCTGGAGACCCTGCGCAAATTTGCCCAGGCCTACGCCCAGCGCACCGGCACCTACTTCTGCAGTGATCCCGGCGTCACCGCCGTGGTCCTCAAGGGTCTGGCCGCCCACAAAGACCAGCTTGGCGCCCCCCTCTGCCCATGCCGCCACTACGAAAGCAAACCTGCGGAAGCGGCCCAGTCCTTCTGGAACTGCCCCTGTGTGCCCATGCGTGAACGCATGGAATGCCACTGCATGTTGTTTCTCACGGAAGATAGCCCCTTCCGCGGCGACAACCAGACCATCACCACGGAAACCATCCAGGCCCTCGCCAACTGACCCCTCCCCCATTCCCCAATGAGCAGCGCCGCCGCCGTAGAGGCCCTTAACAAGACACCTTACCGCTACGGCTTTGTCACAGATATTGAGACAGAGAAGATCTCCAAGGGTCTGGATGAGTCGGTGGTGCGCCTGATTTCGTCCAAGAAGCAGGAACCGGATTTTCTGCTGCAGTTTCGCCTCAAGGCCTATGCCCGGTGGCAAGCCATGGAAGAGCCCAACTGGGCTGCCCTCAAGTATCCCTCCATTGATTATCAGAATATCGTCTACTACTCGGCCCCCCGCCAAAAGCAGCAGAAAGCCAGTCTGGAGGAGGTGGATCCTGCGCTTTTGGAGACCTTTGACAAGCTGGGCATTCCCCTGAGTGAACAGAAGCGTCTCAGCAACGTGGCTGTGGATGCGGTGTTTGACAGT
This sequence comes from Prochlorococcaceae cyanobacterium jk18x1bzbins.87, assembly GCA_022826535.1. Lineage (GTDB taxonomy): Bacteria > Cyanobacteriota > Cyanobacteriia > PCC-6307 > Cyanobiaceae > Synechococcus_B. Next base: position 4,928 of record JAJDUS010000001.1, on the reverse strand, counting down.
GTGTCCATTGCCACCACCTATAAGCAGAAATTGGCGGAGCACGGCGTGGTGTTCTGCTCCATGGGGGAAGCCATCAAAAATTACCCGGAGTTGGTGGAGCGCTATCTGGGATCCGTGGTTCCCATTGGGGATAACTTCTTCGCAGCGCTCAATTCCGCGGTGTTTAGCGATGGCTCCTTTGTGTACATTCCCAAGGGGGTGCAGTGCCCTATGGAACTCTCCACCTACTTCCGCATCAACAGCGATGACGCGGGACAGTTTGAGCGGACCCTGATCATCGCCGAGGAGGGGGCCAGCGTCAGCTACCTGGAAGGATGCACAGCCCCCATGTTCGATACCAACCAGTTGCATGCGGCAGTAGTGGAGCTGGTGGCCCTGGATGATGCCTCCATCAAGTACTCCACCGTTCAGAACTGGTATGCTGGCGACGAGAATGGTAAGGGGGGAATCTATAATTTCGTCACCAAGCGGGGCCTCTGTAAGGGCCAGCGCAGCCGCATCAGTTGGACCCAGGTGGAAACGGGTTCAGCCATCACCTGGAAATATCCCAGTTGCGTGCTCCGGGGCCAGGATTCCGTCGGTGAGTTTTATTCTGTAGCCCTGACCAATCATCACCAGCAGGCGGATACGGGCACCAAGATGGTTCACATTGGTCCTGGGAGCCGCTCCACCATTATCAGCAAAGGCATCAGCAGCGGCAACTCCGTCAATACCTATCGGGGTCTGGTCAATATGGGCCCCGAAGCCCGTGGAGCCCGCAACTTCAGCCAGTGTGATTCCATGCTCATTGGGGATCAGGCGGCAGCCAATACCCACCCCTATATCCAATCGCGCCAACCGGAAGCCACCATTGAGCACGAGGCCAGCACCTGCAACATTTCAGAGGATCAGCTTTTCTATCTACAGTCCCGGGGCATTGAGCCTGAGGCAGCAGTCTCCATGCTGGTGAGTGGATTTTGTCGGGACGTATTTAACCAGCTTCCCATGGAGTTTGCCGCTGAGGCGGATAAGCTGCTGGCTCTCAAGCTGGAAGGTTCTGTTGGCTAGGCCCTGCCGGATTTTGTCTTTCTCCCATCGATTCCCTGTTCCCGATTAGGCCCTTGACGTCCACTGAGACCACCCCATTCTGTGAAGCGCCCATCCAAACCGGAGATGTGCTGCTCTCCATTGAGAATCTCCACGTCTGCGTCGAGGAGAATGAGATTTTGCGCGGTGTATCCCTAGAGATTCGCGCCGGTGAAATCCATGCCCTGATGGGGCGTAATGGCAGCGGGAAAAGCACCCTCTCCAAAGTGATTGCCGGCCACCCTGCCTATACCGTCACTGGTGGGAGTATTCACTACAGGGGCCAGGATCTGCTGGCTCTCTCGCCAGAGGACAGGGCCCGCTCCGGCGTCTTCCTGGGCTTTCAATATCCCGTGGAAATCCCCGGCGTGAGCAATTTGGAGTTTTTGCGGGTGAGTTGTAATGCACGGCGCCAGCACCGGGGGCAGGAGGAGTTGGACACCTTCACATTTGAAGACCACGTGCGGGAGACCATGGCCATTGTGCAGATGGATCCGGTGTTTCTGGAGCGCAGCGTCAATGAGGGCTTCTCCGGCGGGGAGAAAAAGCGCAATGAGGTGTTGCAGATGGCCCTATTGGAACCCCTGGTGGCCATCCTGGACGAGACGGATTCTGGTCTTGATATTGATGCCCTGCGCATTGTGGCCAATGGGGTCAGGCAACTGGCCCTGCCCACCACCGCCACCCTCCTGATCACCCACTACCAGAGATTGCTGGAGGCCATCACCCCTGATTTTGTCCATGTGATGGCGGAGGGTCGCATTCTGCGCACCGGTGGCAAGGATTTGGCCATGGCGCTGGAGCAACGGGGATATGACTGGATTGATGGAACCGACGGGTCGGAGGCGCCCCAGCCATGAGCAATGCCACCCAATCCCAGCCCTGGCTGGAGACGTTGTTGCAGGTTTTGGCCCAGCGGGATGGCCATTCCGCTGCCCAATGGATCCGTGCCCGTGATTGGCGCTGGCCCACGAGCCGCAGTGAGGCATGGCGATTGACGGATCTGCGTTGCTTGACCCAACTGGATCCCACCCGCCTCCATACCCAAACCGCCCCGCCCCCTTGGCCGGAGGCCCCAGCGCCTTCGGACCAACCGTCTGGACAACGGCTCTCCCTCCAGCTTGACAGCCGCGGCCACTGGCTCAGCCCCCAGGGGGAGATCCCCCCCTGGCCCCCTGGCCTCATGCCCCTGCCCACCGGGGACATCACCCGAGGACAGGTGGCCCAGACCGTGGTGTCCTCAGGACCATTGCCCTTGGGGGCCCAACTCAACGGGGCAACCCCTGGCCCGTCCCTTGGCCTGCAGGTGAGTGGGCCCGATCCCATTCATCTGGAGTTGGCGATTCAGGTGGAGCAGCCCCAAGCCTGGCTGGCCCCTCATCTGCTCCTGGTGTTACAGCCCGGCGCCCAGTTTTGCCTCAGTTGGTACGTGGCGGCAACAGCCCAGGCTGCGGTGCTGCCCATGGTGGAAGCCCGGTTGGGGCATGGCGCCCAGCTTGAGGAGGCCGCCATGGCCTGGGGTTGCCCAGGGGCCACCTTCCTGGCCAGCAGCTTCCTGACCCAATCCCCCCGCACTGTCTATCGCCGCACCAATGTGACCTGGGGATGGGGGCTGAGCCGTGATGAGCCCTTCATCCGCCAGTCCCAAGGCCGGGCGGAGACCCATCTGCACGGTCTGGCGGTGGCCCGGGGGCAGTCCCTGCTGGATACCCATAGCACGGTTTATTTTGATGGCCCGGAGGGCCAACTGCGGCAACGCCACCAGGCCCTTGCCGATGATCGGGGCCATAGCGTCTTCAATGGCCGCGTTGTGGTCCCAAGGGTAGCCCAGGAGACGGACGCCAGCCAACTGAGTCGCAATCTTCTGCTCAGCACAAGGGCCCGTATTGACACCAAGCCTCAGCTGGAAATCGTGGCCGACAATGTGCAATGCGCCCATGGGGCCACGGTCAGTTGCCTCCAGGATGATGAACTTTTCTATCTTCAATCCCGGGGCATCGGCCGGGAGCAAGCCTCCCGCCTGCTCCAGCGAGGCTTCTGCGAAGAGATCCTGCAACGGCTGCCCAGGGCGGCTCTGGCCTGGCCCTCACTCCGGAGCCTTCTTGAGATTCCAACCCCGGATCAACCATGACCACCACCATGAGCGCTGCCACGGAGCGCCAGCTTGATCTGGCCCGTTTGACCCGCCCTGACTTTCCCCTGCTGGAGCAGGTGTTGCAGGGGCAACCCCTGGTCTACATGGACCACGCCGCCACCAGCCAGAAGCCCCGGCAAGTCATTGATGCCCTGGTGGAGTACTACCGCTGCCACAATGCCAACGTGCATCGTGGCGCCCATACCCTCAGCGCCCGGGCCACAGAGGCCTTTGAATCAGCCCGCGCCACAGTGGCCCGCTTCATTGGCGCCGCTGACGCCAGGGAAATCGTCTTCAGCCGCAATGCCACCGAGGCCATCAACCTGGTGGCCTACAGTTGGGGACTGGAGCACCTCAAGCCCGGCGATGAAGTGGTGTTGAGTGTGATGGAACACCACAGCAATCTGGTGCCATGGCAACTGGTGGCACAGCGCACCGGTGCCGTGCTGCGCCATGGGGGCATCACCCCCCAAGGGGAGATGGATCTGGACCACCTCAAACAGTTGCTCAATGAACGCACCCGGTTGGTCTCCTTTGTCCATCTGAGCAACACCCTGGGCTGCCTCAATCCTGCTGCGGAGATCACCGCCATGGCCCACGGCGTTGGCGCCCATGTGCTGGTGGATGGCTGTCAGGCCCTTCCCCACCGCCCTGTGGATGTGCAGGCCCTGGGCTGTGACTGGTACGTGGGCTCCGGCCATAAGCTCTGCGGCCCCACAGGGATTGGTTTTCTCTGGGGCCGCGGGGATCTGCTGGAGACCATGGCCCCCTTCCTGGGGGGAGGAGAGATGATCGCCGCGGTGCAGTTGGAGGCCAGTACCTGGGCAGAACTGCCCCATAAATTTGAAGCGGGGACCCCTGCCATCGGGGAAGCCATTGGCCTGGCAGCAGCCCTGGACTACCTCTCCGCCCTGGGGCTGGAGACAATCCACGCCTGGGAGCAGCGGCTCACCCGCCACCTGTTCGACCGCCTCCAGGCCATTGATGGTCTCACCATTTATGGCCCTCCTCCCCGGAAGCAGCCAGACCGGGGCGCCCTGGCCAGCTTCACCGTGGCCGGGGCCCATGCCCATGATGTGGCCGCCCTGTTGGACAGCGCCGGCATCTGCATTCGCAGCGGCGACCATTGCACCCAACCCCTGCACAAAGCGCTCCAGGTGACGGCAACGGCCCGGGCCAGTCTCAGCTTCACCAACACCATGGAGGAGATTGATCGCCTTGCCCATGAACTCCAGGAGGCGGTACACCTCCTACGGCAAGACAGGGAGCCTCCCCTGGGGTGATCCGATGTCCTGATCCTGATCCAAAATTGAGGGATTCCGGTTCCGGATCAGTTCAGGGGAAATCAGGGGTATGGGGGAAAGCATTGATGGGGGACCAGTGGCGGCTGTGCTCCAATCCCATTCCCCGCTTCAGCTTGGCCAAGAGGGGCTCGATCTATGGATCGTTTTCTCAGCAGCAGCTTGTCCACCAGGGGAAGGGGGGATGCACCAGCACCTGCCAACTGAGGAGAGGGGGGTGTTGGTGGGCCGTACTGCCACCGGCCCAGCCTTGAGCCGGTGGGGACAGCTCCCACGGAACAAAGCCTGGGGCGAGGAGGGCCAGGGGCCAGCGAATGTGCAGCGTTTGGGGAGGGGCCAGGGTGTCTTGGCGAGGCTGGAAATCCATTGTCCCCCTGGTCCATGGCATGGCGAACCCCGGTTCCGGATCAGGGCAGGACAGACGAGGG